>DASVYJ010000033.1:0-25184 GCA_036392215.1 Candidatus Limnocylindrales bacterium
GGCCGCGGACCGCGACGCCTTCGCCCGCTTCTTCGGCGCGATGCTCGACGCCGGCGTGCTGCTGCCGCCCTCCCAGTTCGAGGCCTGGTTCGTCTCGCTGGCGATCGGCCCGGCCGAGGTCGAGCAGACGGTCGAGGCGGCGCGGCGGGCGTTCGCCGCGTGAACGCGGCCGAGTCGCCGGTGCGCGCGGTCCCGGCCGACGGCGTCCCCGCGGCCGCTCCGGCGGAGCCGAGGGCCCGCTTCCTGCGGGCCTGCCGGCGCCTGCCGGTCGACGCGACCCCCGTCTGGTTCATGCGCCAGGCGGGTCGCGCCCTGCCGGAGTACCGCGCCATCCGGGAGCGGGCGAGCCTCGTCGAGATCACCCGCGACGCCGCGCTGTGCGCCGAGGTGACCCTCCAGCCGGTCCGCCGCCTCGGCGTCGACGCCGCGATCCTCTTCGCCGACATCACGACGCCCCTGCCCGGCGTCGGCGTCGAGCTCGAGATCCGCGAGGGCGTCGGGCCGGTCATCGCCGCGCCGGTCCGCACGGCCGCGGACGTCGCGCGCCTCCGGCCCTTCGACGCCCAGGCCGCCGTCGGCCCGCTGCTGGAGGCCATCCGCCTCGTCCGCGCGGAGAGCCCCGTCCCGCTCATCGGCTTCGCCGGCTCGCCGTTCACCCTGGCCTGCTACCTCGTCGAGGGCGGCCCGTCGCGCGACTTCGTCCGCACCAAGCACCTCCTCTGGAGCGAGCCGGCCACGTGGGCGGCCCTGCTCGACCGCCTGACGGCGATGACGGTCGCCTACCTCGAGGCCCAGGTCGCGGCGGGCGTCGAGGCGGTCCAGGTCTTCGACTCCTGGGTCGGCATCCTCGCCCCGCGCGACTACGAGCGCGGCGTCGCTCCCTGGCTGGCCCGCATCTTCGGCCGGCTGGCCGAGCTCGGCGTGCCAGCCATCCATTTCGGGACGGGCACGGCCGGGCTGCTCGAGCGGCAGGCCGCGGCGGGCGGCGACGTCATCGGGCTCGACTGGCGGGTGGACTTGGCCGAGGGCTGGGCGCGGGTCCCCGACCGGGCGGTCCAGGGCAACCTCGACCCGGCGCTCCTGCTGGGCGACTCCGGGCCGGTCGAAGAGGCGGCGCGGGCCATCCTCGACGCCGCGGCGGGCCGGCCGGGCCACGTCTTCAACCTCGGTCACGGGGTGCTGCCCGCGACCGACCCGGACCACCTCGCGCGGCTGGTGGACCTCGTCCACGGGACATCGGCGCGGGCCGGCCGGGTCACGCAGCCGGGGACTGGGGAGACGGCTCGGTGAGCGGCGACGGCGTCCTCCTCGTCGCCTACGGCAGCCCGGACCGGCTCGATCAGGTCGAGGCGTACTACACCGACATCCGCCGCGGGAGCGCCCCGCCGCCGGAGCTGCTGGACGAGCTGCTGGGCCGGTACCGGGCGATCGGCGGCGGCTCGCCGCTCTCGGCGATCGTGGAGCGGCAGCGCACGGCGCTGGAGCGCGAGCTCGCGGGACGCGGCCGGCCGCTCCCCGTCTACGCGGGGATGCGCCACATCGAGCCGCGGATCGCTGCCGTCGTCGCGCGGTCGGCCGCTGACGGCGTGGACCAGCTCGCGGTCATCGCCCTCGCCCCGCAGGCGTCGGCGATGAGCAGCGGGGCGTACCGTGCCGCGGTCGAGGCGGGCGCGGCCGCCCTCGGCGAGGCGGCGCCGCGGATCGCGTTCGTCGAGTCCTGGGCCGACGAGCCGCACCTCGTCGAGGCGCTCGCCAGCAACGTCCGTGACGCCCTCGCCCGCTTCGCCGACCCGGCCGCGGTCGCCGTCCTCTTCACGGCCCACAGCCTGCCGGCCCGCGTCGTTGCGGCCGGCGACCCCTACCCGGCCCAGGTCGCCCTGACCGCCCGGCTCGTCGCCGAGCGGGTCGGCCTGGCGGACGCTCGCGTGGCGTACCAGAGCGCCGGCCGCACCGGCGAGCCGTGGCTCGGCCCGGAGCTGCGCGACGCGATCCGCGACCTCGCCGCGACCGGGACGCGCGACGTCCTGGTCTGCCCGGTCGGCTTCGTGGCCGACCACCTCGAGGTCCTCTACGACATCGACATCGAGGCCCGCGCCGTCGCCGAGTCGCTCGGCGTCCGGCTCGAGCGGACGGCCTCGCTGAACGACGACCCGGTCTTCGTGACCGGCCTGGCCGACCTGGCCCTGGCCGCCCTCGAGGCCGAGCCCTCCGTCGAGCCCGTCGGCTCGACGGCCACCTAGCCAGTCACCGCCGGGCCGCACCGCCCGACCGTCACGACGTACGAACCAAGGAGCAGGGACGACATGGTCGAGACGCAGCCCCTCCCCACCGGTCGCCCCGCCGGTCACCCTGGCGCGGGCCACCCCGGTCACCCGACGGCCCTGCCCGGCGTCGGGGCCGTCAAGCCGCGCGGCCTCGTCTACGACCGCGCCCCGATGCTCGTGTATTGGGAGACGACCCTCGCCTGCGGCCTCGCCTGCCGCCACTGCCGGGCGACCGCCGCGCCGGACCGCAGCCCGCTCGAGCTCTCGACCGAGGAGGGCCTCCGCCTGCTGGACCGCATCGTCGGTTTCGGCCCGCCGCTGCCCCACGTCGTCTTCACCGGCGGCGACCCGCTCCGCCGGCCGGACCTCGAGACGCTCGTACGGGCCGCCACCGAGCGGGGCATCGGCGCCTCGCTCGCCCCGGCGGTGACGCCGGACCTGACGAAGGAGCGCCTGGCCAGCCTGCGCGACGCCGGGATCCAGACGATCTCGCTCAGCCTCGACGGCTCGTCCCCCGAGCGCCACGACGGGCTGCGGGGCGTGCCCGGGACGTTCGACCTGACGATGGTCGCCGCGGACTGGGCCCGCGAGGTCGGCCTGCCGATCCAGGTCAACACGCTCGTCACCGACACGACCCTGGACGATCTGCCCGCGGTCTACGAGCTGCTCAAGGACCAGGGCATCCTCCGCTGGAGCCTGTTCTTCCTCATCTCGGTCGGCCGCGGGTCCGTCCTGCAGGAGGTGACGCCGGCCGAGTCCGAGCGGCTCGGGTCGTGGCTGTACGAGCTGGCCCAGGAGGCGCCGTTCCAGATCAAGACGACGGAGGCGACCCACTACCGGCGCATCGCCATCAAGCGGATGGAGGCGGCGGGCCTCGATGAGGCGGCGATCGCGCGCACGTCCGTCGGGCGGGGTTTCGGGATCCGCGACGGGAACGGCATCATGTTCGTCTCGTTCGACGGCAAGGTCTACCCGTCCGGGTTCCTGCCGCTCGCGGTCGGTGACGTCCGCCACGACGACGTCGTCTCGGTCTACCGCGACCATCCTGTGTTCCGGGAGCTGCGCGACACCTCCCTGTTCAAGGGCCGCTGCGGGCTGTGCCCCTACGTCGAGCGCTGCGGCGGCTCGCGCGCGCGGGCCTACGCCTGGACGGGCGATCACCTCGAGGCCGATCCGCTCTGCCCGTTCGTGCCGTCCGGCGCGACCGCGGCGCGACCCGACCCGACCGGCGACGTGATCCCGACGTGGCGGTCCGCAGAGGCGGACGCTCCGACCCCGCCGGTCGCCTGAGGCCGATGGCGTTCGTCGTCGTCGGGGGCGGCCTCACCGGGCTCGCCGCCGCCTACGAGCTCGGCCGGGCCGGCGTCCCGACCCTCCTCCTGGAGGCCTCGGAACGGCTCGGCGGCAAGGTCCGGACGGACCGAGTGGACGGGTTCCTCGTCGAGTCGGGGCCCGATTCGTTCGTCTCGTACCGGCCGGCGGGGCTGCAGCTCATCGCCGAGCTCGGCCTCGCCGATCAGGTCATCGCGCCCCAGGCGCCGCGGACGGTATACATCTGGGCGCGCGACCGGCTGGTGCCGATGCCGGAGGGCCTGGACCTCGTCCTGCCGACGAAGTTCCTGCCGTTCCTGCGGACACCGCTCTTCACGCTGCCCCAGAAGGCCCGCATGGGCCTGGACCTGGTCCTGCCGCGGTCCCGATGGTCCGGCGACATGGCGATCGGGGCGTTCCTCCGGCGGCGCCTGGGCCCGGCGCTCGTCGATCGGCTGGCGAGCCCGCTGATCGGCGGGATCTACGGGACGGAGATCGACGAGCTGAGCCTGGACGCGGTGCTGCCGCAGCTGGCCGAGGCCGAGCGGCGACACCGGAGCCTGCTGCTGGCGAGCATCGCCTCGAGACGAGCCCGGTCGAAGGGGGCGCGCGCGAAGGCGTCGGGCGGCGGCGCGTCGGGCGGCGGCGCGTCGGGCGGCGGCGGACCGAGCCCAGCACCCTTCGTCACCCTCGCCGGCGGGACCGGTGCCCTCGTCGAGGCCCTCGTCGAGGCCATCGCCCGCCTGCCGTCGGTCGAGGTCCGGACCGGCGCGCCGGTCGAGGCCGTCGAGCTCGCCGCGTCCGGTTCGGTCAGCCATCCGACCCGCGGCTCGGTCCGTCTCGGCCGCGGCGAGGTGGTCCCGTTCGACGGGCTCGTCCTGGCCACCCCCGCGCCCGTCTCGGCGTCCCTCCTCGAACCGTCGGTCCCCGCCGTCGCTCCGCCGCTGCGCTCGATCCTCTACGGCTCGACCGCGGTCGTGACGCTCGCCTACGACGAGCGCGAGTTCGAGGCGACCGAGGCCGGCCACGGCTTCCTCGTCGCGGGCGACGCCGGCCTCTCGATCAGCGCGGGCACGATCAGCTCCCGCAAGTGGGCCGGCCGCGCGCCCGCCGGCGGCGTGCTGGTGCGGGCGTTCCTCGGCGACGGGGCGGGCGCGCTGCTCGCCGCCCCTGACGACGCGCTCGTGGCCGCGGTCCAGGCCGATCTCAGCCGGGCGATCGGCCTTCGCGGGGAGCCCCTGTTCAGCCGGATCGCCCGCTGGCCGGGGGCGATGCCCCACTACATCGTCGGCCACCTCGAGCGGGTCGCGGCGGCCGAGGCGGCGCTGGCCGACCGACCGTCGGTGGCACTCGCCGGGAGCGCGTACCGGGGGGTCGGGCTGCCCGACTGCGTCGGCCAGGGCCGAGCCGCCGCGCGACGCGTCCTCGAGGCGGTGGGCGGCGAGGTGGCGCGGAGCGCCGCTGCCCGGTAGCCGCGGCCGAACCTGCCGGCAGCCGGGTAGCCGCAGCCGGCGGCGCCGTCTCGTCCGCAACGCACATCCCGCGAACTTCATGCGCGGGGAATCCCCCTCGGGGCACGCGGATGACGCCCGCAGCCGATCCGACAGCCGGGTTCTCTATCGCGCGCCTCGGAACGCCCGCTGAGCCCCGGCTCCCGGCCCCAGCGGCCCGTCCGTTGCACACAGCGTTCCCCCGGTGTTCGTTGCGGACGAGCCACGCGCACCTGCGGCGGTGAGAGCGGCGCGGACGTGGCCAGCGCCGGGGGTGGACCGGTCCGAGGGGTGGCGGACCGTCAGGGCGACGCGGTCGGGGAGGCAGAGGGCCACGGCAGGCTCGCCGCCGGCGCGGCCGACGCCGGAACGCCCGACGAGGCTCCCGCCCCTGAAGAAGCCGCGGGCGACGCGCTGGAGCCCCCATTCAGCGGCACGTCGTGGCAGAGCAGGCACTGCGCCGTCGTCCGGCTGACATGGTCCGGCGGCAGCGCCCCGACCTTGCCCGCGACGTGGCACGTCAGGCAGTCGGTCTCGCCGGTGAGCGTCCTGTGGGCGGGGATCGGCGGCGGGACGTCGGCGAGCCGGTGGCAGAGCCAGCAGACCGACTCGCTGCGGTGGCTCATGTCGGCGGGCAGCGGTGCCTTCGCCGTGCCGTGGCAGGACAGGCACGCCTGGTTCTGGCGGTCGCGGTGCGGCCGCGACAGCGGCGCCGGCAGGTCGCCGGGCTTGTGGCAGATCGTGCATTCCGTCGCGTGGATGCCGCTGTGGCCGGGGGCGGTCGCGACGAGCGTCGCAGTCGAGTGACAGTTCGTGCACTGGCTCCAGCCCTCGAGCGGGTGGCCCATGGCGGGGATCGGCCGTAGCCCGATGGCGCCCTGGGCGGTCTTGTGGCAGCCGGAGCAGTCCGAGTCGGCAGGGATGACCGCGCCGTTCATGTCCATGGTCGGGGAGCCTGACGGCCCGGCCGACGCTCGCGGGGACCCGGGCGCGGTCGGGACGCCGGAGGCGCCGGGAGAGACGACGGCGCCGAACAGGCCGGCGTCGCGCAGGTCGGGCAGGACGCGGACGAAGACGAAGCCGGCGGCCAGGGCGACAGCGACGAGGAGCGCGCCGAGCGCGAGCCAGTAGCTGGAGCGGGCGAAGGCCCGGCGGATCATGGCTCGGGCCGGACCGGCGCCGAGGCCACGACGACGGGCTCGGCGGCGACGATGGCGGGAGGCACCGGGATCGGATCGCCGAAGACGACGGGCTCGGCGGCGACGACGGCCTCGGTTGCCACGACGGGCTCGGCCGCTGCCGGGACGGTGACCATGACAGCCGGTGTCGGCCCCGGCGCGGCGGCGACGTCGAGGGGCTCGCTCGCGACGCGGCCGCGGCGCGCCAGCGAGACGAGCGCTCGGACCCGAGCGAGGCCCGGCAGGTGGAGCGACATGCCCACGTGCGCGTCCGCCTCGCGCAGGTCGAGGTACCGCTCCGCCAGCGTGTAGACGAAGGCGACCAGGGCGAAGGCTCCGAGCAGGATGGCCACCTCGACCGGCGACGGGACGTACCACGCCCAGGGTGCGGACACCGTCCCGGCCACCGCCCCGGCCGGGGCGATCTGGCCGGCCATCACGAACGTCAGCCGGTCGGTGAAGACGCCGGCCATGGCGAGCACCGCGGCCGCCAGCACCCCTGCCGGCGTCCGGCCCCAGGGCACGACGAGGATGACGGCCGGCAGGACGAGGCCGCCGACGATCCGCATCGTCCAGTACGGCAGAGCCAGCGGTCCGACGAGCAGGGCCCGGGTGGAGGCGACGAGCAGCGGGTCAGCCGACAGCCAGCCCGCCGCCGTCTGGCGGAGCACGAGCAGGCTCACCAGGCCGAGCCCGACGAGCAGGAGCGAGCGGATCGCCGGGACGGCAAGTCGGCGGGCTCGCTCGACGCCCGCCAGCTCGAAGCGGCAGACGGCGTAGAAGACGATCCCGAGGAGGGCCGTCCCGGAGACGAAGGCCGAACTGACCATCAGCAGCGGCGTGAACGGGCCGCTCCAGAAGGGTCGAGCGGCGATCACCCCGAAGACCGCGCCGAGCGTGCTCGGGGCGATGACCGCCATCACCGACGAGGCGACGCAGGCCGCCTGGTGGATGGTCGGGTGGCCGAAGAACATGCTCCAGACCTCGGTCAGGAGGCAGCCCAGGTAGATGCCGTAGAAGACGCCCATCCACCACATCGGCGAGCTCGGCGACGGGTTGAAGACCGCTCCGAAGACCATCCGGACCGGGTAATGCAGGTCGAGGGCGATGATCCCGAAGGCCGTGCACAGGGAGAGCACCGCCAGGATCGCGTGGCGCTTCTCGAGCGGCCGGAAGCGCTCGATGCCGAAGACGGTCCCCAGCGACGAGGCGAGGCAGAGGCCGCTCGTCGTGATCGCGAAGAAGACGTAGCCGACGATGAGCAGGCCCCACTCGAAGGTCGGCGTCGTGTTCAGTGCCTTGTCGCCCGGGAAGAGGGCCCGGACCGCGGCGACGGCCGCGACGAGGAGGATCGCGGCGAGGCCGCCGAGCCAGAGGCGGAGCGGACGCGGCAGGCCGACGACCTCGGCCCGCAGGACGCGGACAGCGAGGCCGGGGTCGGCCGGGATGGAGCGGCCGGCGAGGCGGAGCATCATGCCTCGGGCTCCGCCTCGAGGCCGAGGTAATGGACCCGCGGCCGCGTCCCGAGGCCGGCCCGCAGGACCTTGCTCGGCCGCTCCCGGAGCAGGCGGCTGACGTCGCTCTGCGGGTCGTCGAGGTCGCCGAAGCGGCGCGCCCCGACCGGGCAGATATCGACGCAGGCCGGGTTCCGGCCCCGCGTGATGCGGTGGTAGCAGAACGTGCACTTGTCGGCGACGCCGGCGACGCCCTTCGGGGTCCGCTCCCCGGCCGGGACGAGGTAGCGGGCACCGTACGGGCAGGCCAGGATGCAGAAGCCGCAGCCGATGCAGCGCTGCTCGTCGACGAGGATGACGCCGTCCGGCGTCCGGTACGTCGCCCCGACGGGGCAGACCTGGGTGCAGGGCGACTCCTCGCACTGCATGCACAGGTGGGGCACGAAGTACGTCTCGCGGATCGCGCTGCCGGCCTCGTCCCCCGCGGGCGCGACGGCCGCCTCGGCCAGCGCCGGGAAGCCGTGCGCGCCGGCCTCCGGGGCGTCGACCGTGACCGTCCCGTCGACGGCGACGCTGTGGCGCTCCACCCACGTCCGGGTGTGCTCGCCGTCGAGCGGGACGTCGTTCTCCTGCTTACACGCCACGACGCACTGGCCGCAGCCGATGCAGGCGGCGGCGTCGACGACGAAGCCCCAGCGGTGGGCCGTCGGGTCGTAGCGGGCGACGACGGGATCGATGGGCGGCGAGGGCGGGCCGGCGGTCAGCCTCGACAGCCATTCGAAGAGCAGGGTCGAGCCGACGAGGCTGGGCGCGGCGACGGCGGCCACCTGCAGCAGCTGGCGGCGGCTGATCGGCGGCAGGGCGAAGCCGGCGGCCTGGTCCGAGGCGGGATGCCCAGCAGTCCCGGGCTCGGGCGTCGCCGACCCGACGACAGGGGCGCGGCCGTCAGCGCCCACCGTTGGCCACCCGGTGACAGGTCAGGCAGACCCCGTCCGCGACCAGCTCGTGGCCCGTCGGGATCTTCTTCAGCCCGTTCGGCGCGTGACACGTCGTGCAGGCCGGCAGGCGCTCGAGCGGATGGGTCACGTCCGGCGGCGCGACGGCCACGATCGCATGCGGGTCGTGGCAGCGGACGCAGGACGCGCCGCGGTAGTGGGTCGGCGGGTCGATCTGGGGGAGAGCGGCGGGTCGGCCCGCAGCCGTGAGGTGGCAGGTGATGCACAGGTCGGCGTTCGGGCTCGGCATCGGGACGGCGGCCGAGGCGGTCGCGCTCCCGGCGGACGGCGTCGCGCCCGGGTGGCCGCCCATGGCCCCGTGGCAGACCTCGCACGTCACCGAGGCGTGCTTGCCGGCCGCCTGCGCGACGGTCTCCTTGGCATGGCAGTCGCCGCAACCATGGGCGTAGGACGGCGTCCGCAGGGCCCACGACCGCGTGTTCGGCTCGGCCTGTGCCCCGCTGTACTGCCCGTAGAACGTCGAGGCGGCGAAGGCCCCCGTCGCCAGCACGGTCGACAGGATGACGACGAGGATGCCCCCCTTCAGGCCCAGCCGGCCGAGCCGGCCCGCCGCTCGGACGAGTCGGCCGAGCTCGGCCCGGAGGCCGGCCATGGCCCGACGAGTGGCGCGAGCGGCGGTGACGAGACCGCGGCTTGCTCGACGCGGCGCGGACAGGGCGCCGCGCACGACGAGCACCGTCGCGGCGCCGGCATCACCGAACCGCCGGCGGGCGGCGGCAGGCGGCGACGGCGCCTCGTCGGGACCGGGCCCCGGGGACGGCGTGTCCTGGATCGACATGGATGGTCACTTCCGTGACGGCCCGACGCGACGGGACGGACTCGTGCCCGTCGATGCGACCATGCCCACCGCCCTGCGGCAAGAGGCTATGGGTCGCCGGATGCGGGGGCGAGCCGCCCGAAACGCTCACCTGCCGAGTCCGTGATGGTCCGCGCTGCGGCGAGCCCCGACGGTTCGCCTCGCCGCCGGTGGCGGCGTGCCGGATGGCCCGGAACTACCGCGCTGGATGCGGCCGGAACCGGCCACTCCACGCTCGACGGCGCCGGCGGGGTGGGCCCGAATCGCTCGAAACGCTATATCGGCCGATACACCCCGCCGGCCCGTCCCTACCCACGGCACAGCCGGGCCCATGCCCGAAATGTGCACCCCAGCGGATGGCATTTCGTGCCCCACCTCCTGACGATTCCGATCGTGGTGTGGGACGCGTCCGGGCGGCGCGCGCACCGAGAGGGCACGACGAGGGCAAGGGCATGGACGACAGGCGCGAGGCCTGCAGGCAGCGGACAGGCTGCCGGACCGGGACGCGACGATGAGCGGGCCCGGCGGAACCGTCGTTTCGACGACCGAGCTCGAGGCGGAGCTCCTGGGGAGCCTCGGCCTCGGCGCCGACGCGACCCCGGAACGGATCGCATCGACCCACGACGCCGTCGTCGGCTACCTGGCCGAGGCGCCCCGCGCATTGCGCGGCTGGGCGCGCGCGCAGGCGGCCGCGGCGGACGAGGCGTACGCACTCCTCAGCGATCCGGCCGCGCTCGCGGCTTCCGCAGCCCTCGCGGGGCAGGCGGGCGGGTCGGCGCGGGCGGCCGACGGGACGGCGGAGACGCCGGCCCGTCGGGCCGCCACCAGGCCTCCCAAGGCGGCCCGCAGGGTCGAGCCGGAAATCACCGCGGACGACGACCTGACCGACGAGGACGAGCTCGACGAGCTCATCGCCGCGGTCACGCCGAGCGCCCACCGGGATGAGGTCCAGCGGCCGCGGTCCAGGCCGTCGGCACGGGACGCAGCCGTATCAGGGAAGGGTCGGCTGCTCTCCGTCCGGCTCCTGGCCGTGGCCGCGGCCTTGGTCGCGCTCCCCGTCGTCGCCGTCGTCGGCTACAACCTCGGGGGCAGCGGTGCGGCGCCCGTCACCGCCGCCAACAGCAGCCCCACCGCCCTGCCGTCGCCGACGCTCGACGCGTCGCTCGTGGCCACCCTGATGGGCAAGATCCAGGCGGACCCGAACGACAAGCAGTCGCTGATGAGCCTGGGCGACGCCTTCTTCCAGGCCGGCCAGTACCAGACCGCCGCGGACTGGCTGAACAAGCTCGTCAAGATCGACCCGAAGAACAGCCAGGCCCTCCTGGCCCTCGGGGCGGCCGACTACAACGCCGGCGACGCCAAGAACGCGGAGACGGCCTGGAAGCAGGTCCTGACCCTCGACCCCAAGAGCGTCGAGGCCCATTACGACCTCGGCTTCCTCTATCTGCAGCAGCAGCCGCCCGACATGGCCGGCGTCCAGCGGGAGTGGCAGCAGGTCGTCGTCCTGGCCCCCGGCACGCAGATCGCCCAGAACGTCCAGGCGCACCTGGCGGCCCTCGCCAGCACGGCCCCGGGCGCGAGCGTGAGCCCTGCCGCCGTCTCGCCCGCAGCGAGTGCCGCCGCCTCCACGGCCCCGGCCGCGAGCGCGGCCCCCTCGACGGCGCCGTGACCGGCCTGCTCGGCCTCGCCGTCGCCTTCCTGGGCGGGATCGTCTCGTTCGCCTCGCCCTGCTGCCTGCCCCTCGTCCCGGCCTACGTCAGCTACATGGTCGGGACGACGGCCGAGGCGGACCGCCGCCGGACCTTCCTCCACGGGCTCGCCTTCGTGGCCGGCTTCTCCGCCGTCTTCGTCGCCTTCTGGGCCTCGATCGGGCTGGTCGGCTACCTGCTGGCGGGCAACGTCCGGATCATCCGGCAGGCCGGCGGCGCGCTCCTCATCTTCCTGGGCCTCCACACCGCCGGCGTCATCGACGTGCCGGCCCTCTGGCGCGACCTGCGGCCGCTGCCGGCCTTCGCCGGCGCCGGCGGCGGGTTCGGCGCGCCGGGCGGGTCGGGCCAGACGGCCGCGCAGAGCGGCTACGGCCGCTCGCTCGCCTTCGGCTCGCTCTTCGCCGCCGGCTGGAGCCCCTGCATCGGGCCGATCCTCGGCGCGATCATCGGCCTCGCCTCCGCGTCCGAGAGCGTCGGCCAGGGCACCCTCCTGCTCGTGGCCTACTCGGCCGGCCTCGCCGTGCCGTTCCTCGCCGTCGCCCTCGGGGCGACCGCCGTCTCCCGGCGCCTCACCTGGGTGAGCCGCCACCACCACGCCGTGTCCGTCGTCACGGGGGCCCTCCTCGTGGCCATCGGCGGCCTGATGGTCACGAACCTGCTCGGCCGGCTGGCGACGTTCACGTCGCCGCTCGGCCTTTGATGGAGGAGCACATGGCCCAGCACGTCCGCGCCCGACCGCTGCCCCAGGGCAGCCTGGAGGCCGAGGCGCCCCGCCAGTCCCTCGTGGGCCCGCTCGAGGGGCTGCTGGACGGCCTGTGGCGGATCCTCACCTCGATGCGGATCGCCCTGGTCCTCATCCTCGCCTTCGCGGTGCTCTCGCTCGTCGGGACGGTCGTCGTCCAGGCCCCGCCCGGCACGCTCGCCGACCCGCAGGCCAAGGCCGACTGGCTGGGCCAGGTCCGCCCGAAGTACGGCGGCTGGACGGGGATCATGGACACCCTCCAGGCCTTCGCCATCTTCCAGTCGCTCTGGTTCCGGGTCGTCGTCGCCGGCCTCTCTATCAGCCTGGTGGCCTGCTCCGTCCACCGGATCCAGGGGCTCTGGCGGACCGCCGCCCGGCCGCGGGTCAAGGTCGCGGACCGCTTCTTCGAGCACGCCCCCCAGCACGAGACGATCCTCGCCCCCTCGGCCGACCAGGCGGCCCTGGCTCGGCTCCAGGCGGTCCTCAAGCGGCACCGCTACCGCTCCCTGGTCAAGGACGAGGACGGCCTCTCGCTCTACGCCGACCGGAACCGCTGGGGCCCCATGGGCTCGCTCGTCGGCCACCTGAGCCTGCTCGTCATCCTCGTCGGGGCCGTGGTCGGCTCGACGTTCGGCTACCGCGACTCGAGCTTCATCGTCGCGGAGGGCTCCACCGCGCCCGTCGCGACGGACGGCCTCAGCGTGAAGCTCGTCTCCTTCAAGGACTCCTACTACGCCGACACGGGCGAGCCGTCGGACTACGCGAGCGACGTGATCCTCTACAAGGACGGCCAGCAGGTCGGCCGCCAGACCGTCCGGGTGAACCAGCCGCTGCGCTACGGCGACATCTCGTTCTACCAGTCGTTCTTCGGGCCGGCGGCGGTCATGACCGTCACCGACGCCTCGGGCAAGCAGGTCTACAGCGGCGGCGTGCCCCTGGCCTGGAACACGAACGACGGCGCCCACCGCGTCGGGACGTTCGCCCTCTCGGCCGCCGGGCTCAGCGCCTGGGTGGTCGAGTCAGCCGGCGCCGACGACACCCAGATCCGGCCCGGTCAGGTGCAGCTCGAGCTCTACCAGTCCTCGGGCGACGGCCAGGCTGTCGCCAGTCAGGTGCTCGACCAGGGCAAGGCGACCAAGGTCGGCGACCTGACCTACACCTTCCAGCGCGAGAAGAGCTTCACCGGCCTCATCGTCTCGCGCGATCCGGGCGCGCCGCTCGTCTGGCTGGGAGCGCTGCTCCTCGTCGGCGGCTTCGTCCTGGTCTTCATGTTCCCCCACCGCCGCCTGTGGGCCCGCATCACCCCGCGCAAGGGCGGCAGCACGATCTCGCTGGCCGCGATCGGCCGCCACGACACGACCGTGGGCCGGGAGTTCACCGACCTCGTCGCCGACATCCGCCAGGCGCTGCAGACGCCGGCCAAGGGCTGAGGAGCCGTCCGATGTTCAAGATGTCCGAGTACTCGCTCATCGCGGCGATGCTCAGCACGGGCCTCGCCCTGCTGGCCTACGTCGCCTACTCCGTCTCCGGCATCAGGGCGGCCCGCCTGCAGACGGCCGGCATGCCGCTGCGGACAGCCGGGGTCGGCTTCGTCATCGGTCCGCGGACGGCGAGCATCGGCCGCTACGCCACGATCCTGGGCTGGCTGGCCACCGCCGCGCTCGGCGCCTCGCTCGTCTTCCGGACCATCGCCACCGGGCACGGCCCGTTCGCCAACCAGTACGAGTTCGCCGTCTCGTTCGCCTTCGGGACGCTCGCCGCCTACATGTGGTTCGAGCAGCGCTACCACCAGCGGGTGCTCGGCGTCATCGCCCTGGCCGTCGGCCTGGCCCTGATGCTCTATGCGACGTCCATCCCCTCGAACATCGAGCCGCTCGTCCCCGCCCTGCAGAACAACCTGCTGCTGTCGGTCCACGTCGCGGTCGCCATCGTCGCCTACGGCTCGTTCACGGTCGCCTTCGCCGCCGCCGTGCTGTTCCTCATCCAGCCCGAGACGGGCCGCTGGGGGCTGCCGAAGCCGGAGCTGCTCGACGAGATCGGCTATCGGGCCATCGTCGTCGGCTTCCCCTTCCTCAGCCTGGTCATCATCCTCGGCGCGCTGTGGGCCGAGGTGGCCTGGGGCACCTACTGGAGCTGGGACCCGAAGGAGACGGCCTCCCTCGTGACGTGGCTGCTGTACGCGGCCTACCTCCACGCCCGGATCGTCCGCGGCTGGCGCGGCAGCCGGTCCGCCTGGCTCCTCGTCGCCGGCTTCGGGGCGACGCTCTTCACCTACTTCGGGAACTACTTCTTCGGCGGGCTGCACAGCTACGCCGGCCTGAACCGCCAGTAGCCGGCCGGAGCGGGAGCGGAGCGCGACGATGGCAGTGATGGGGACCGGGGTGCGCGGCGCCTCGGCGCTCGGCGGCCGGCTGCGGACCGTGCTCGTCGTGGTGGTGACGGTCGTCGCGATCGGGCTGGTCGCCTTCGTCATCGACCAGCCCACGGCGAGCGGGGTCACCAACCTCAAGCTGTCGGGCGCCGTCGCCGGCGCGCCGCCGCAGGTCGGCCAGGTGCCGCCGGACTTCACGGCCATGACGGCCGACGGGAAGACGGTCCGCCTGAGCGACCTCAAGGGCAAGCCGGTGTGGCTCAACTTCGGGGCGACGTGGTGCCAGGACTGCCGCTCGGAGGTGCCGGACGTGGAGGCCGCCTGGCAGAAGTACCAGGGCCAGGGACTCGTGCTCGTGGCCGTCTACCAGGACGATGCCGCGAGCGCCGCCGACTACGTCCGGCGGGTCGGGATCACCTACCGGATGGCGGTCGACGCGGACACGGCCATCGCCAGCCGCTACGACATCCTGGGCATCCCGACCCACGTCTTCATCGGGCGGGACGGGACGGTGAAGGCCTTCCGCATCGGCGGGCTGAAGCCGGACGACATCGACCGTTACGTCCAGGACGTGCTGCGGTGATGGGGTGACGGAGACCGTCGAGCGCCCAGTCCCCGAAGCCGGGCCGGCTGGCGCGCCGGTCCGACCACCGGCCGGACCCGACCTCGGCCCGGAGCCCGACGTCGAGCCGGCGCTGGAGGCCGAGCTCGACCTGGCCGAGGCCACCGAGCGACCGGCCGACGCCGTCGAGCCGCGCCGCGAGGGCCGCCTGCGACGGATCCTCCACCGCCCCCGGACCAGGCGCGGCTTCTTCGCCCTGCTGCTCGTCGTCGCCGGCTTCGCCGCCGTGGCCGCCTTCGGGACGATGACCGCGGTCGCCTGGACGGAGACCTCCGACTTCTGCGGTCGCTGCCACCAGATGGGGCCGGAGCTCGCCGCCTACCAGGCGGGGCCGCACCGCGACGTGCCGTGCGCGGAGTGCCACGTCTCGCCCGGGATCGGCGGCTGGGTCAACGCCAAGATCAAGGGCACCAAGCAGCTCGTGCAGGTCCTGACCGGCCTCTACCCCAAGCCGGTCCCGCCGCCCGACCACGCCGACCTGCCGCCGACGAGCGACACGTGCCTGCGCTGTCACGCCCTCGGCTCGCTCGCGACGACGACCGTCCTGACCCGGACCGAGTTCTCGACCGACGAGGCGAACTCGCGCCAGTTCGTCGGCCTCATGGTCCGCCCCGGCGGCGGCGACCCGACGAACCTCCAGCGCAGCGTCCACTGGCACGTCCTGCAGGACGTGGAGTACGGCTCGGCCGAGGCCAACGCGCACAAGATCGACTGGGTCCGCATCACCCGCTCCGATGGGACGGTCGAGCAGTTCATCGCCTCGGACCAGATCACCACGTCCGACGACGCGACGCCCGACCTGCAACACCTCCAGGCGACGGAGCGGGCGCGGCGGATGGACTGCCTGGACTGCCACAACCGGGTCGGCCACCCGATCCCCAACCCGCGGCTTGCGGTGGACCAGGCGATGGTCGACGGCAAGATCAGCCCGAGCCTGCCCTACATCAAGCAGCAGGCCATGGACATCCTCGTCGGCGACTACCCGAGCGTCCAGGCGGCCGACGCCGCTGCAGACAGCCTGCGCGACTACTACCAGCTCCACTACCCCCTCGTCGCGACCCAGCAGGCAGCAGCCATCGATTCGACGGTCGCCCAGGTCAAGCTCATCTACCGCCTCGCCGCGACGCCGGAGATGAAGGTCACGGCGAAGACCTACGCCGACAACCTCGGCCACACCGATTCGCCGGGCTGCTTCCGCTGCCATGACGGCGCCCATTTCCTCGTCCGCGACGGCCAGGTGACGAAGGAATCGATCCCCTTCAAGTGCGACACGTGCCACACGTTCCCCCAGATCGGCGCAGTGGCCAGCCTGCCGCTCGGCGAGGCGCCGACGACCCACGCCGACGGGCTGTGGGTCTTCGATCACAAGAAGGTGGCGACCTCGGCCGACCCGGGCGGGACGACGTGCGGCCAGTGCCACGCCAAGGACTACTGCGTCAACTGCCACCGGACGGGCGCCGTCAACGTGACCCACGACGACATGCTGGTGAACCACGCCAAGGTCACCCAGCAGGCCGGCGCGGCAGCCTGCGCCTACTGCCACCAGCCTGCCTACTGCGCCCGCTGCCACGCCCAGCCGGTCCTGCCCGGCGGCAACGAGCCGCAGCCCTCGGCCACGACGGGGCTCGCCTGGCCGCTGATCACGGCGAGAGCGGGGACATGAGGGAGGGACGATGGTGACGAGTCGCCTGGAGGTCCGGCCGGGCCGCGGGGCCGACCCCGTCGGCCTCCCTGCCCTGCGGGCCGTAGACGGCGGCGCGGCAGCCGTCCCGATCGAGGTGCCGCTCGAAGCCGCCCCGACGGAGTGGCTCGCCATGCGGGAGGCCACGCTCCTGCTGGGCGTCTCGCCGGCCACGCTCCGACGCTGGGCGGATGCCGGCCAGGTGCCCACGTTCACCACGCCGGGCGGCCACCGCCGCTTCGACCGGGCGGCACTGCTCTCGCTCCTCCCACTCCGCCAGCGGCGCCGGCAGGAACGGACCGCGGGCGCCGCGAGGCGGACCGGCGAGGCGGGCCGGACGGCCTCGGGCGCGAGCTGCCCGGGCGGCTGGCTCGCCGCGATCCCGGACGCCGCCCGGGAGCCGCTCCAGGGGCACGGCCGGCGCATCTCGAACGCGCTCGTGGCATATCTCGAGGCGCCGGAGGCCGAGCGTGCGGCCGCCCTCGAGGTCGCCCGGCAGGCGGCCACAGCGTACGGCTGGATCGCCGGGTCGATCGGCGCCTCGGTCCGCGAAGCGATCGAGACGTTCCAGGGCTTCCGAGTCCCATTCGTCCGCGAGCTTGCCGCCACGGCCTGCAGCAACCACCTCGACGGGGCCGAGACGAGCCGCCTCCTGATGGCGGGCATGGAGGCGATGGACGACCTGCTGGAGGTCTCGCTCCGCGGCCACGAGGTGGCCCGCCCGCGGGCTCGGGCGGTTCGGCCGTAGCAGGCCCGGGTGTCGTTCGGTCCAGCGCGGCCAGCCTTGCTGCGCACAACGTTCTGCCCGTGTTCGTCGCGGGCAGGACGGCCGACCCGACGGCGGACCGGGACGGCGGATCGAGCAGGCGCCTGAGAAGACGCCGTCTCCTCCGCCAGCGCGGGCGCGACGCGCTCGCCCCGGACGGCCCTTGACCGGGCGGCGGCGCGGCTGTACGACCCACTCGTGCGCGAACCGCCGGATCGCTCTACCGACCCGCCGTCCGAGCCCAGGCTGCCGGCCGCCCGCGACCTCGCCAGCCGGCGGCTGTTCTTCGACCACGCCTACGAGGGCCGCCCGACCTGGGACATCGGCCGCCCGCAGGGCGCTGTCGTCCGCCTCGTCGAGGCCGGCCTCGTCGCCGGGCCCGTCCTCGACGTCGGCTGCGGGACCGGCGCGAACGCCCGCTATCTCGCCGCGCTGGGCCATCGAGTGGTCGGCCTCGACTTCGCCCCGGCGGCCATCGCCGCAGCCCGCGCCGCCGCAGTGTCCGGGACGGACGTCCGCTTCGTCGAGGGCGACGCGCTCCGCCTGACCGAGCTCGCCCCGCGCCTCGGAGGCCCGTTCGCAACGACCCTCGACATCGGGCTCTTCCACACCCTCCAGCCCGCCGACCGGTCGGCGTACGCGGCCGGCCTGGCGGGCGTCGTCCGACCGGGTGGCCGCGCCCTCGTGCTCTGCTGGAGCGATCGCAATCCGTTCGGCCTCGGCCCCGAGCGGATCCGGCGGGCCGACCTGCGAGCGGCGTTCCGCCGGCCGTGGGCGATCGAGGCCATCGCCCCCGAGACGCTGGAGACGCTTCTGCCGGACCGCGTCGTCCACGCCTGGCTGGCGGTGATCAGCCGCCGCTGACGCGGCGTCGCGACCGACGGGCGGAGGTCGCTGCGACCGGCCGCGGGTCCATCGCGTGTGGCATCCTTGCCCGCGGATGCCCGATCCCCTCAGCCGCGCGCTGGCCGAGCGCCTCTTCAGCCTGGACGTGACGCTGCCCGATGCCGCCCGCCCGCTCGTCGCCGGCATCGCGACGTACGGCCTCGTCCTGGTCGGACTCGTCCTGCTCGCCGCGGCCTGGGCCGAGGCGGACCGCTGGACCCTCCGAGCCCGCCTCGCCGACACTGCCTGGATCGTCCTGCCGGCGTTGATCGCGGCCGCGGTGGCGGTCGGGCTCGCGAACCTCCTGGGCGCGCTCCTCCCCGTCAGCCGGCCGTTCGTCGTTCTCGGCCACTCGCCGCTGTTCGCCTGGAACGCCGACGCGAGCTTCCCGAGCGACCACGTCACCCTCGGCGTGGCCCTCCTCGCGGCGCCCCTCCGCTCGCATCGGGCACAGGCCGCGATCCTCCTGCTCAGCCTGCTCGTCGGGGCGGCCCGGATCGTGGCAGGCGTCCACTGGCTCGCCGACGTGGTGGGTGCCGCCGTCCTCGGGCTGCTCGTCGCCTTCATCGTGCGGCGGGCCTGGGTGGCCGCGGTCCAGCGGCCGGGCCGCGATCCCATCCTCACCCGGTGAGCGTGAGCCCGGGGGCGGACGTCGGGATCTTCCTGGTCAGTCTCGCCGCCGGCATCCTGGGCGCCCTTGCCGGTGTCGGCGGCGGGATCATCGTCGTCCCGGCCCTGACGGTCGTCTTCGGGGTGGACATCCACCTCGCGGTCGGGGCGAGCATCGTCTCGGTCATCGCCACGAGCTCCGGCGCGGCCGCCGCCTACGTCCGCGACCGGCTGACGAACCTGCGGATCGGGATGTTCCTGGAGCTCGCTACGACCAGCGGCGCCGTCGCCGGAGCGCTCCTGGCGATGATCGTCGCGCCGCGCTTCCTGTACCTCCTGCTGGGCGTCGTCCTGCTGCTCTCCGCCGGCATGCAGCTGGTCCGGCTCGGCGAGGAGCTGCCGCCGGTCGGGGCCCGGAGCGACCTCGCCGTCCGGCTCGGCCTGGCCTCGACGTACCCCGACGCTCGCCTCGGCCGGGAGGTCGCCTATGAGGCCCGGCGGGTGCCGCTCGGCTTCGTCCTGATGGCCCTCGCCGGCGTCGTCTCTGGCCTCCTCGGGATCGGCTCCGGCGCCCTCAAGGTGCTCGCCATGGACGGGGCGATGCGCCTGCCGATGAAGGTCTCGTCGACGACGAGCAACTTCATGATCGGCGTCACGGCCGCGGCATCGGCGGGCATCTACATCGGCCGCGGCGACGTCGATCCCCGGCTCGCCGCCCCGGTGGCCCTCGGCGTCCTGCTCGGGGCGCTGCTCGGCGCCCGCATCCTGGTCCGCGTCTCGAACCGTGCCCTGCGCGGCATCTTCCTGCCGGTCCTCGTCGCGATCGCCGTCGAGATGGTCGCCCGCAGCGTGGGACTCGGCGTATGAGCGGCGGTCCGGGCGGAGGACCGGGCGAGCGGCCGGGCGAGAGCACGCGCGGCCGGCCGACCGTCGATCCCGATGCCTTCCGGACGGTCGTCAGCGTCGTCCTGGCAGCGGGCGTCCTCACGAGCGCTGGGCTGATCGCGGCCGGCTTCGGGCTCGCGCGGTTCGTCGGCTGGGAGGGCTCGCTGACCGGCGCCCGATCAGGCGGCGCGGCCCCGGCAGACTTCGCGACGATCGGCGCCGGGCTGCTCGCCCTGCGACCGGTCGCCATCGCCCAGCTCGGGCTGCTCGTCCTCGTCGCGACGCCGGTCGTCCGCGTCGCCGCCTCGCTCGTGGCGTTCGGCCTGGAGCGCGACAGCCTCTACGTCGCCATCACCGGCGCCGTGCTGGCCGTCCTGCTGGCGAGCCTCTTCCTCGTCCGCTGAGGCCGCCTCGCCCGCGGATGGAGCCGCCTCCCCCACCACTCGGCCGCGGCCTCGTCCGCGGGGGCTCGATTCATATCGGGCATCACCGTCTGGGGCGCGAGGCGCGGGACGGGCCGTGATGCGTACTGCGCATCGCCCCGGGGGTCAGGTGGCGGGGCATGATGCGGATCGACGCATCACCGTCCGGGGCGCGACTGCATCCCCTTGCCGGGCCGCCTCCTCGCCCGGACGAGGAGGCGGCTTCAGCTGGGGCGCCGGAGACGAGGGGGTCAGAGGATCGTCACGCTGACGTAGACCGTGCCCTTCGACGGGGAGCAACCGCAGACCGTCGCGAAGTCACTCGGCATCATGTCCACGATGCGCTGCGGGAAGATCGAGGCGTCTGGTCCGTAATCCGTCACGGTCCTCGTCAGGCAGGCGGCCGGCCCGCAGATGCGGACCACGGTCCCGCGCGGCAGCCGCATCGCCGTGGTCCCGTTGTCGTACCAGCTCGCCCAGCCCCGCAGGGTGCCGGTCGAGCCGACGCCGAGCGCTGGCGCGGGCGCCGACGCCGCCGCAGCTGGAGCGGCCGCGGCAGATGCCGGCACGGGCGGTGGCGGAGGCGGCGTGGCGACGAGACCGGCCTGGGCGGTCGCGACGAGCGACGGAGCCGGCCAGCCCGTCGCGCTCGGCGTGCCCGGCTCGACGAGCGCCTGGTCGCGGCGAAGAGCGTTCGCGGCACCCGCCGCGGGGTCGAGCGTCGGCGGCACGGCGATCAGGGCCGGGGCGATCGGCCGGAAGGCGGACGCATCGAGCGGGCCCGCGGGGCTCGTCACGTGCGAGCCGACGACAGGCGGCAGGGCGAGCAGGCCCAGGGCGACGAACGCGACGACGCCGAGGCCGGCGGCGCGCCGGCTCGGCCGGCCAGGGCGGCCGCGCCCCATCGACGGCGCAGCAGGACCAGGGTGGGACCGGGCGGCACGCGGCCGCCTGGGCAGGAACGGGATGGACACGGCGCGGCCCAGCCCGCGAAGTCGGTGAGACACACGCACCTCGCGTCGGGAGGGGAGGGCCCGCGCGGAGGGTCAGGAGGAGGCGCGGGCGGGGAGGTACCGGCGACGATACGGGCCGCGCTGCGCGGCGAGGGATGTCAAACCCGGAGGCGGCGTTGCAGCAGCCTCGCAATGCCCCCGGGCGCGTGACCACCCGATGGACTGCCACCTGCGCGTATCGTCGCGGACCGCGCATCGTGGATGCGTGCAGCCCGGCGGAACGCGCCTTGCACTCGCGTGACGCCATTCCCCGCTCCCGGCCCTCCTCTGCGCTGCGCGGCGGCCGGCGGGACGGGTATGCTTTCCGGCGCGTCGCCTTCGGCGCGTCCCCCCAGTCCCCGACCCAACGACAGGTGGTGCCCATGAACGTCGGCGTCGCCAGGGAGCGAGTGCCCGGCGAACGGCGCGTCGCGCTGGTCCCCGAGGCACTCGGCAAGCTCCGAGGCGCTGGCATCGAGGTGCTCGTGGAGGCCGGCGCCGGCGATGGCGCTGCGATCCCGGACGCCCTGTACGCCGAGGCGGGTGGAACGATCGTCCCAACGGCCGAGCTGTACGAGCGCGCGGACGTCGTCGTCAAGGTCCAGAAGCCGACGGCCGACGAGGAGCGCCTGCTCCGCTCCGGCCAGGTCGTCATCGGCTTCCTGCAGCCGCTCATCGACCCGCAGCTCGCGGCTCGCCTGGCGAAGGCCGGCGTGACGGCGATCAGCCTCGACGCGATCCCGCGCACGCTCAGCCGGGCTCAGACGATGGACGCCCTCTCGTCACAGGCGAACGTCGGCGGCTACAAGGCCGTGCTCATCGCGGCCAACGCCTTCGGCCGCTACTTCCCGCTCCTGACCACCGCCGCCGGCACCGCCAAGCCCGCCAACGTCCTCGTCCTGGGGATCGGCGTCGCCGGGCTGCAGGCCATCGCCACCGCCCGCCGGCTCGGCGCCGTCGTCAAGGCCTACGACGTGCGGCCGGAGACGAAGGAGCAGGCCCAGTCGCTCGGCGCCCAGTTCATCGTCCTCAAGTCGGTCGCCGACGCGAGCGGCGAGGGCGGCTACGCCCGCGCCCTCACGCCCGAGGAGCAGCAGGCGCAGCAGGCGGAGCTGAACGGCCACATCGCCGCGATGGACGTCGTCATCACGACCGCCCAGGTCCCCGGCCGACGCCCGCCCCTGCTCGTCACCGCGGCCGCCGTCGAAGGGATGAAGCCCGGCGCCGTCATCGTCGACATGGCCGCGAGCGAGCTCGGCGGCAACTGCGAGCTGTCGAAGGTCAACGAGACCGTCGTGACCCCGAACGGGGTGACGATCATCGCGCCCGACAACCTGCCGGCGACGATGCCGACCGGCGCCAGCATGTTCTACTCCCGGAACAGCGCCGCGCTCCTGCTCCACTTCGTGAGGGACGGCGCGATGCACTACGACTTCGGCGACGAGATCACCGCGGGGACGGTGATCACCCACGACGGCCAGGTCGTCCAGCCGGCGACGAGGAAGCTGCTCGAGCCGGCGGCCGGAGGGACCCCCGCATGAGCCCCACCCTGGTCTCGGCGCTGACCGTCTTCGTGCTGGCCATCCTCGTCGGCTTCGAGGTCATCTCGAAGGTCCCGGCCACCCTCCACACGCCCCTGATGTCCGGCGCCAACTCGATCCACGGCATCGTCCTGGTCGGGGCGATGATCATCGCCGCGGGGGCGGACAACCCCCTCAGCCAGGTCCTCAGCCTCGTCGCGGTCGCCTTCGCCACGATGAACGTCGTCGGCGGCTACGTCGTGACCGACCGGATGCTCCAGATGTTCCGCAAGAAGCCGACCGCCCCCAGGCCGACCGAGCCCGGAGCGGAGGGCTGAGCGATGAGCGACTTCACGGTCCTCGAGACCCTCGTCCGCCTGCTCTGGCTCGTCGGAGCCGCCGGCTTCGTCATCGGCCTCCACATGATGAATTCGCCGGCGACGGCCCGGCGGGGCAACCAGCTCTCGGCCGGCGGGATGGCCCTGGCCGTCCTCGGGACGATCGCCCTGCTGGCCGTCTACGGCTGGGCCGGCGCGGCCGTCCAGCCCGTCGGCTGGCTCATCATCGCCGTCGGCATCCTCGTCGGCGGCGGGCTCGGCCTGTACACCGCCCGCGAAGTGAAGATGACGGCGATGCCACAGCTGGTCTCGCTGTTCAACGCGGTCGGCGGCGGCGCGGCGGCCCTCATCGCGATCGACGACTACGTCCGGCTGGCCGGCCAGGTCTCGACCGGCGGCGCCCAGCTGCCGCTCGAGACGACCGTCGCGACGGTCCTCGACGTGATCATCGGCTGCATCACCTTCAGCGGCTCGCTCATCGCCTCCGGCAAGCTGCAGGGCCTCGTGGCCAGCCGGCCCGTCGTCTTCCCGTTCTCCCGGGCGATCAACGTCGTGCTCGTCCTGGTCTGGGTGGCCGGGGCGGCCTACCTCTTCGCCGGCAACG
The DNA here is from genome assembly GCA_036392215.1 of Candidatus Limnocylindrales bacterium. Classification (GTDB taxonomy): domain Bacteria; phylum Chloroflexota; class Limnocylindria; order Limnocylindrales; family CSP1-4; genus JAJYJO01. Next base: position 23,656 of record DASVYJ010000033.1, read on the forward strand.
TAAGCGTCCCGGTCCTGGCCCTGATCATCCTGGCCGGCCTCGTCTTCGGGGTGACCCTGGTCATGCCCATCGGCGGAGCCGACATGCCGGTCGTCATCTCGCTGCTCAACTCGTTCACCGGCACGGCCGTGGCGATGGCCGGCTTCGTCATCGACAACCCGATCCTCATCATCGCCGGTGCGCTGGTCGGCGCCTCGGGCGCCATCCTGACCAAGCTGATGGCCGACGCGATGAACCGCTCGATCGTCAACATCATGGTCGGCGGCTTCGGCACGGGCGACACGGCGGCGGGCACGGCGGCAGCCGGGACGAGCGCCGGCAACGTCCGCGAGGTGAGCGTCGACGACGCAGCGATCATGCTGGCCTACGCCAGCAGCGTCATCTTCGTGCCCGGCTACGGACTGGCCGTGGCCCAGGCGCAGCACGCCGCCCGCGAGCTCGGCGATCTGCTCGAGGACCGCGGGGTGGACGTCAAGTACGCGATCCACCCGGTCGCGGGCCGGATGCCGGGCCACATGAACGTCCTGCTGGCCGAGGCGAACGTCCCCTACCCCCAGCTCTACGAGATGGAGGACATCAACCCCCTCTTCGACCAGGCCGACGTCGCCCTGGTCCTGGGGGCCAACGACGTGACGAACCCGGCCGCGCGGAGCAACCCGGCCTCGCCGATCTACGGGATGCCGATCCTGAACGTGGACCACGCCAAGAACATCATCGTCAACAAGCGCTCGATGCGGCCAGGCTACGCCGGCATCGACAACGAGCTCTACGCCAACCCGAAGACGGGGATGCTCTTCGGCGACGCCAAGGACGCCCTGAGCCAGCTCGTCGCGGCCGTCAAGGCGCTCTGAGGGGCGCCCCGAGCGCGGGCTCGCCTACTCCTCGCCCCCGATGACCTCAGCGACCTCGACATCCGGCAGTTCGGTCACGGCGGCGATGAGGCGCTGCTGATCCGATCCCGGCGCGAGCCGGAGGTCGAGGACAACCTCGTAGCGGCCCTTGCCCAGGCGCTGGCTCTGGATGCCCGCGATCTCGGCGCCCTGCGCGACGAGATCACTGGTGACGGTGCCGAGCAGCTCCAGGCGCCCCAGAACGAGCCGGAGATGGACGATCCGCCGGCCCTGGCCGCGCAGCCGCAGCGCGACGCGGTTGAGAGGCCACAGGGAGAGCACGACGATGCCGGTGCCGAAACTAGCGATGACCCACGATCCGGCCCCGGCGGCGAGCCCGATGGCGGCCACCGCCCAGAGGCTGGCGGCGGTGGTCAGGCCTCGGATGGAGATGCCGTACTTGATGATCGCCCCGGCACCCAGGAAGCCGATGCCTGAGACGATCTGGGCGGCGATGCGGGTCGGGTCCGGGGCGGTCGACGGCCCGCCGGTCGAAAGGCCCACGAAACCGTAGATCGACAGCTCGGTGAAGATGGCCGAGCCGAGCGCCACGAGGAGGTGGGTCCGCATCCCCGCGGGATGCTCGTGGATCTCGCGCTCCAGGCCGATGGCGGCACCGAGCGTCGCGGCGACGACCAG
>DASVYJ010000034.1:0-18025 GCA_036392215.1 Candidatus Limnocylindrales bacterium
GGCCCATTTGCGGTACCATCGGCGCCGCTGTCCGCCCAGCGCGCGGCCAGCCCCGCGGTGGGCCCGTAGCTCAACGGTAGAGCGGGGGACTCTTAATCCCTAGGTTCAGAGTTCGAATCTCTGCGGGCTCACCAAACCCCTCCTGTCGCGGCCGCGAGCGCGCGCGCCGCCTCCTCGCGCCGCTGACCACGATCCACGCCGCCTTCGCAGGCCGCGGCAGCCCGGGCTCGGTCGCTCGTTCGCCTCTCCCTGTGTCTCGAAGGAATCGCGACCTGCTTTCGGGCAGGGACGCGAGCGATCGCAAGATCGGTCGGAACGCGTCGCCTCGGGATAGGCTGCCGCGACCAGATGACGAAGTCAGGGGAGGCCAGCGTGGACGAGCGAGCGATCCAGGGACAGCCGGCCGAGTTGCCGGTGGCGCTGTCGCACACGGGGACGCCGGAGCCAGCTCTTGCCGATGCCCGTGCGCTGACGATCCTCACGACGGAGCACTGGAGCCTGCTCACGGCTCGATCCCTCGTCTACAACGAGACCTTCGCCCGCGCCGGGATGTTCCTGGCGTTCCTATCCGCGACGCTCGTCGGTCTCGGGCTCGTGTCGACGGCGACGGGCTTCAGCAACACGTTTCTCGCGATCGCTGCCGCGGTGCTCGCCGTCGACCTGTTCGTCGGGTTGGCGACGTATGGCCGGGTCCTGGCCGCGAACAGGGAATCGTTCCGATATCTGCAGGGCATGAACCGGCTACGCCATGCCTATCACGAGACGGTGCCCGGCCTGGAGCGGTATTTCGTGTCGGGCCACTACGACGATGCTCGCGGCGTGTTCGGCGTCGCCGCCTCAGCCATGGTTTCGGCCCCGGGGACGGTTCACCATTTCACGACGATGCCCGGCATGGTGTCGGTCGTCTGCGCGAGCGTGGCCGCAGCGCTTGGGACGGACCTCATCCTTCTCGCCACGGGATCCGGCCCCCTCGCGGCACTGGCCGGCATCGCTGTCGTCCTGCTCGGGATCGCGGCGTCGGCACTCGTGGCGTCGCGGGGCATGCGCACGCTGGCGGCGTCGATCGACTCGATCTTCCCGACGCCAGCGGAGTGACGACAGGCAAGCGCGGCGACCGCCAGCGCGGTCGTTCGCCGCGTCGGCATCGGCGCCACCTCCGCTCGATCCACCCTCGGAGGGCGCCGTCCAGTGTCTTGACGGTACGGTAGGAGGGCGTCGGCCGGGGCAACGTCGGCACGGAGATCGAGCGATCCGGGAAGGAGTCGCGGAGCATGGACGAGGAGCAGGCGGGGCGTCCAGGCGAGCCGACCGGGCGGGCCGGGCCGGCCGGGCGGGCCGGGCGCGCCGAGCGCCCCGAGCCGGACGCCGACGGCCTCGAGCGGTTCGTGGCCGCGCAGCAGGGGATCTACCGCGGCGTCACCGAAGAGCTGCGCCAGGGTCGCAAGCGCGGCCACTGGATGTGGTTCATCTTCCCCCAGCTCGCGGGGCTCGGCCGCAGCGAGACGTCGCGCTACTACGCGATCCGCTCGCTCGACGAGGCGCGGGCGTACCTCCGCCACCCCGTCCTCGGGGCTCGGCTTCCGGAGTGCGCTGGCCTCATCCTGGCCCACGGCGACCGAACGGCCGAGGAGATCCTGGGCGACGTGGATGCGGTAAAGCTGCGCTCCTCGATGACGCTGTTCCGGCAAGCCGACCCCGGCGAGCCCGTCTTCGGGCGCGTCCTCGAGCGGTTCTACCGCGGCCAGCCCGACGAGCGGACGCTGGAGCTCCTCGGCTGAGCTCTGGCGAGCGCGACGTCTCCCGCAGGCAGGAGGACATCGGGCGCTCCGGCACTTGCCGCAGCCCTCCTTCGAGGGGTTGGATGGCCGCGGAGGTGGAGCGATGATCGGGGCGGTCTTGATGAAGCGGTCGGCGCGGCAAGCGTTCGCGGCCATGAACCGGCGCGACCTGGCGGCCTTCATGAAGGTCTGGGCGGATGATGCCGTGTTCGACTTCCCGAGCGCCTTCGGTGGTCATTTCGAGGGCCGGGCCGAGATCGAGGGCTGGTTCCGGCGCTGGTGGCAGCAGGTCGCCGACATCCGGTTCCAGGTGCGGCACGTGGCGGTCGAGGACATCGCGGCGCTGGGCGGGACGAACGCCGCCACCATCGAATGGGAGCTCGTGGAGCACGATCTGGAGGGGCGCTCGTACCGGCTGCAGGGCGTGACGGCGGTCGAGGCGCGTGGCGGCAGGATCGTCCGGGCCCGCGACTACATCTTCGACACGGCACCGATCCTCGAGCTGTGGGGCGGGTCGACGACCGCGGCAGCAGCAGCGGAGCCGCCGGGCGAGCCGGTGCTGGCGGGTCGGTAGCAGCGGGCCGGTAGCAGCGGCGCGCCTGCCCCGCGGAGGTGCCTCCACCACCTTGACAGGCAGCGGCCGCGGGCGCCATCCTCGGTCTGGCCCGTAATCGATTACATCCAACGGGAACGAGCCGCCCGCGGAGGTCTTCATGCCCGCGCCCGCCACCGACCGGCAGCGTCTCTCCGGCGCCCAGATCGTCGTCGAGTACCTGCTGCGGCAGGGCGTGCCCTACGTCGCGGGCATCCCCGGCCATGGCTGCTGGGCCCTCGTCGACGCCCTCGTCGACCGCGCGGACCGGATCCGCATCGTCCAGGTCATGCACGAGCAGTCCGCCGTGCACCTGGCCGACGGCTACTACCGCGTCACCGGACGACCGATGCTCGCCTTCACCAGCATCGGTCCGGGCCAGACGAACACCGTGGTCGGGATGGCGACCGCCTACTCGGACTCGACCGCGGTCGCGCTGTTCACGGGCTCGGCCCACACCTACATGCGCGGCCACGGGCTGTTCCAGGAGCTCGAGCGCCGCCACCAGGCCGACAACCCGCGGATCTTCGAGCCGGTCGTCAAGGAGTGGTGGCAGCCGTCGCGGGTGGACGAGGTGCCGTTCGTCCTGCAGCGCGCCTGGAACCAGATGCTGTCCGGGCGGCCCGGGCCCGTGCTCCTCGACATGCCGATGGACGTGCAGGTCGAGATGGCCGACGTCCGCCTCCCTGACCCGGGGGAGCGGGAGGCGGGCGAGGGACCGCGTCCCGCGGCCGACGACGTGGAGCGGGCGGCTGCGCTGCTGCGCGCCGCCGAGCGGCCCGTCATCGTGGCCGGCGGCGGCGTCATCCTGGCCGACGCGTCGGTCGAGCTGACGGCCCTCGCCGAGCGGCTCGGGGCGCCGGTCGTGACGACCTGGAACGGCAAGGGGGCGATCGACGAGACGCACGAGCTTTCCGCGGGGACGATCGGCGATACGGCCTCGACCTGCGGCAATGAGCTGGCGGCCTCGGCCGACGTCATCCTCTCCGTCGGCAACCGCTTCACCGACTGGAGCGCGTCCTCGTACCGGCGTGGCGTGACCTTCTCGATCCCGCCGACGAAGGTCATCCAGCTCGACATCGACGCCCGCGAGATCGGCAAGAACTACCCCGTCGCCGTGCCGCTGCTCGGCGACGCGAAGGCCGGCCTGCGGGACCTGCTGGCAGTACTGGACGGCGGGGAGGTGTTCGCCGACGAGACGGCCGCGCCCGGACGGGCCGGGGGACCCGCCTACCGGACGACTGCCTACTTCGAGGAAGTCCAGCGTCGCAGGCGGGCCTGGGCCGAGCGGGTGGAGGTGCTGTCGGGGTCGGACGCCGTGCCGATGACGATGGCCCGGGCCGTCCGCGAGGTGCAGGCGGCGACCCGCGACGATGCCATCGTGGTGACCGGCGCGGGGCTGCCCCAGGGCCTGGTCAAGCAGCGCTGGGTGACGCGCCGACCACGGACCCACCTCACCTCGGGCGGCTTCTCGACGATGGGCTTCAGCCTGCCCGCGGCGATCGGAGCCCAGCTCGCGGCGCCCGGACGCCAAGTGCTCGCCGTCTGCGGCGACGGCGACTTCCTGCAGACGATGCAGGAGCTGGCGGCCGCCGCGATGGCCGATGTGCCCGTCTGCGCGGTCATCCTCGACAACTCGGGCTGGATCAGCATCAAGGGCGGCCAGCGGGCGTTCTTCGGCCGGAGCGCCGCCACCGACTTCCTCCGCCGCGGCGAGGTCTACGAGCCCGACTACGCGGCGATCGGGCGCGCCTTCGGCGTCCATGCCCAGCTGGCCAGCCGGCCCGAGGAGGTGCGGCCCGCGGTCGAGCGCGCGCTCGCCTCGGGCGGCCCGTCGCTCGTCCACCTCCGTGTGGCCCGCGATCTCGAGGTCGCCGGGCCCGAGAAGACGGGCTGGTGGGACGCGCCGAGCCCGGAATACCACCCCGAGCAGCGGGCCCGCTACCTGGAGGGGCTCGCCGAGGAGCAGCTCTCGTAGCCGATCGATGGGCGTCCCGTGACCAGGAGGTCAGGGCCATGACGGACGAAGCGGTGATGGATCGAACGATCGATCCCTGGATGGCCGGTCGCCCCCTCGACCGGGCGACGCTCGGCATCAACCAGATCCTCTGGGCGAATGACGACCTGCCCGAGCTGACGCCGCCGATCGATGCGCTGGCGATCCTCGACGAGATGGCCCGCCTCGGCTACGCCGGCAGCCAGCTCGGGACGACGTTCCCCCGCGGCGCCGCGCTCCGCGAGGCGCTGGGGGCCCGCGGCCTCCGCATCGCCGAGGTCTATGCCTGCCTCGAGTGCACGCCGGACGGCCCCGTCCCGGCGGCCGCGGCCGCGGGGCGGGCGAAGCTGGCGGAGCTGCACGACGCCGGCGGCGACGTCCTGGTCGCCGCTCTGCCGCTCTCGCCGCTGCGGGTCGGGCTGGCCGGCCGCGCCTTCGGCCCGGCCGTGCCCCGGCTCACGCCGACCGGCATGGAGCGGCTGGCGCGGCTGCTCGAGACGCTCGGCCGCGAGGCCGCGGACCTCGGCCACCGGCTCGTCTTCCACCACCACGCCGGGACGTTCGTGGAGACACCCGACGAGCTGGGGCGGCTGATGGACGCCGCGGATCCCGAGGCTGTCGGGCTGAACCTCGACACCGGCCACTACCTGCTCGGCGGCGGCGACCCCGTCGCCGCGCTCCGCCGCTACGGCGAGCGGGTCCGGCACGTCCACCTCAAGGACGTGGACCCGGCCGTCGCCGCACGGCTGCGGGTCGGCGAGCTGGCCGGCTTCCTGGACGGATTGCGCCAGCGGGTCTTCTGCGAGGTCGGCCAGGGCGAGCTGGACGTGCGTGCGGTCCTGGAGGCGCTCGCCCGGCGCGACTACGATGGCTGGATCGTGGTCGAGCACGACACGACGTGGCGGACGCCGTCGGAAAGCGCCGCGATGTCGTACGCCGTCATCCACTTCGCCCTCCGGGACCTGGCCCGGCACGGCCTGCCCGACTGAGGCCCGGCCTCGCGGGCGCTCTGGCACAGGAGGAAGTCGTGAGGATCGCCCTGGTCGGGGCCGGCCGGATCGGCCGGCTGCACGGGAGCCTCGTCGCCGCCCAGCCGGAGGTCGAGGAGGTGCTCGTCGCCGACGTCGACGCCGACCGGGCGCACGAGCTGGCGGCGGCCATCGGCGGCCGAGCGGTCGGTTCGGTCGATGAGGCCTTCGCTGGCGCGGACGCCGCCCTCGTGGCCGCCTCGACCTCGGCCCACGCCGAGCTCGTCGGGCGCGCCCTCGATCGCCGCCTGCCCGTCTTCGTCGAGAAGCCGCTCGCCTTCGACCTCGAGACCACGGTCGGCCTCGTCGAGCGGGTAGAGCGCGAGGGGGCGACGGTCCAGGTGGGGTTCCAGCGGCGGTTCGATCCCGCCTACCGCGAGGCGCGCCGGCTCGTCGAGAGCGGCGAGCTGGGCACGGTCTACCTCGTCCGCCTCGTCGCCCACGACCACGAGCCGCCGCCGGACGCCTACATCCCGCTCAGCGGGGGGCTGTTCCGGGACTCGTCGATCCACGACTTCGACGCGCTTCGCTGGGTGACAGGCGTGGAGGTCGAGGAGGTGTACGCGGCAGGCTCGGTCCGCGGCTTCCCGGTCTTCGCCCGCCACGACGACGTGGACACGGGCGCGGCCATCCTGCGCCTGGCCGACGGGACGCTGGCCGTCCTGGGCCAGACCCGCCACGACCCGCGCGGCTACGACATCCGGATGGAGCTCGTCGGGTCGCGGGACGCGGTGACGGTCGGCCTCGACGGGCGAACGCCGCTCCGCTCGCTGGAGGTGGACGCGCCGCCGATGCCCGGACCCGCCTGGATCTCGTTCCTCGACCGGTTCGAGCCGGCCTACCGCGACGAGCTGCTCGCCTTCCTCCGGGTCGCCCGCGGCGAGCTCCCCAGCCCGTGCACGGCGCGCGATGCGCTCGAGGCGATGCGGATCAGCGTCGCCGCCACCCGGTCCCGGGCGGAGCACCGGCCCGTCCCGCTCGCCGAGATCGGCGGGCGGGGCTGACCCGGGGAAGGACCGCGGCCACGCCGCCGGAGCCGCGGTCCCAGCCGACCATCTCCGACGTCGCGCGGGCTGCATCCGTCTCGACCGCCACCGTCAGCCGGGTCCTGTCCAGCACGGGCGGCGTCCGGCCGGCCACGCGTGAGCGCGTCCGCGGCGCCGTGGAAGCGCTCGGCTATCGGCCGTCGGGCGTGGCCCGCTCGCTGAAGCTGCGGACCACCCGGACGATCGGCCTGCTCGTGACCGACATCGAGAACCCGTACTTCCCGCAGATCGTCCGGGCCGTGGAGGACGCCGCCCTGCAGCACGGGCTCGCGGTCCTCCTGTGCAACGCGGCCGACGACCCGGGTCGCGAGCAGGCGTATCTCGAGCTGCTCGCCGAGCGCCGGGTCGATGGCATCATCGTCGCCTCCAGCGGGCTGCTCGACCGCCACGCGGCGCGCCTGACCGGAGGGCGGCCGCCGCTCGTCCTGGTCAACTGCCCCGCGGCGAGTGCGGCCACGCCCGCGGTCCTGAGCGACAACCGGACGGGCGGCCTGCTCATGGCCGAGCACGTCATCCGCCTCGGCCACACGCGGTTGGGCCACGTCTCGGCGCCGGCCCGCAACGCGGCGGCGGCGGAACGGCGGGTCGGCATCGAGTCCGCGATGGCGCAGGCCGGACTCGATCCCGGGACGCTCCGAGTGGTCGAGGGCGACGGCCGCCTCGGCGGTGGCGAAGCCGCCGCGGCGACGCTCCTCGGCCGGTGGCCCGAGACGACGGCGCTGCTCTGCTACAACGACCTGACCGCGGTCGGTGCGCTGCGGGCCGCCCGGCGGCTCGGGCGCCGCGTCCCGGGGGACATGAGCGTCGTCGGCTTCGACGACATCGCCCTCGCCGCGGCAGTCGACCCGCCGCTCACGACCGTCGCCCAGGACACCGCGGCGATGGGCCGCTGGGCCGTCGAGACGCTCCTGACGCCGGCCCCGGACGAGTCGTCCGGACGGACACTCCTGCTCCCGGTCGGTCTCCGGGTCCGCGGCTCGTCCGGGCCACCGCCGGCCCGACCGGCCTGATCGGTCGGCCGATGCGTCGGCCGTCCAGCCGGGCGGTCCCGCCTCGACGGCTCGGCCGCCGCCGGCTCAGCCGCCGACAGCCCGCCGCAGCAGCGCAGCGTCGGTCGCGGCGAGGCCGAGCTGGAGCCGCTCGCCGTTCATCCCGACCGGCGCCGCGATGCGCAGGTCCACGCCCGCGTCGGCGAGGCGCCGGAACAGGGCCGCGCCGGTGCCGGGCACGTTGTCCACCTCCGTCAACACGAGCTCGTAGCTCGTCGCGGTCAGCCCCGCGTCCGCGATCGCGGCCTGCAGGCCGGCCTCGTCGTCCGACCCGACGCAGATCAACCCGGTCGAGCCGTCCGACAGGCCGTACGCCGGGGCCACGTTGACGCCTCGAGCGGCCGTCGCCTCGAACAGCCGGGCCACGACGCCGGGTCGATCCGGGGTGGAGATCAGGAAGCCACGCATGCCACACCCTCCTCACTGGTGGTCGCATCGACGGTGACGCGTCAAGCATGGGTCGCGAGCCGGGACGGACTTGCGGAGAGGCCGGTGGAAGGTGCGCCCGGTCGGGTGCAATGGTTCTGCAATGCGCCTGCAAGGCCTCGTGCAGGGAGGCCTGACGCCGCCGTGACCCGTCGCGGATCAGCCTAGCGGCAGATCGACGGACTCGGAGGTTCGCAGGGACGTGACGTCAGCGGCTCGATACGACCGGACCGATCGGAGCGGAGGTTCCGCCTCGCTGCCGATCACCGCCGATGAGACGCGCGGTGCTTCGAACCTCGCGACGCGACCGTCGCAGGGCACCCACAGCACGGACACTCGGGCCGGCAGGCCCGGGCGGTAGGGGCCACGACGCCGCTGCCGCCCTCGACGAGGGAACCCCAGAGAAGGCCGGCGCGATCGCGTCGGCCTTTCCCGTGCACGCTCGCGACCGGCCACGTTCGACCCCTGGGCCGGGGGGGCGCCTGCAACCTCGCTGCAATGCGCGCCTCCGCCGACCTTCCGACCCGTGGCCGGGCGTCGGTGCGAGCATGGACTCGTTCCCCACCCGCACCAGACCGGTGCCGCCCGCCGCGTCGCTCCGCGCCGCGAGCGCCGGTGCCGGGTCCAAGGAGGAGTCAGATGTCGGATGAACTGCGCGGTCAGCGCATCGCCTTTCTCGCCACCGACGGCGTCGAGCAGAGCGAGCTCGAGCAGCCGTGGCAGGCGGCCAACGAGGCGGGCGCCCGGACGGAGCTGCTGTCCATCAAGGCCGGGACGATCCAGGGTGAGCGCCACGGCGAGAAGCGCGGGACGTTCCGCGTCGATCGCCTGGTCGGCGACACGAGCACGGGCGACTACACGGCGCTCGTCCTGCCCGGCGGCGTGGCCAACCCCGACAAGCTGCGGACGCACGAGGACGCCGTCGCCTTCGTGCGCTCGTTCTTCGAGCAGGGCAAACCCGTCGCGGCCATCTGCCACGGGCCGTGGATGCTCGTCGAAGCGGACGTCGTCCGCGGCCGTCGCCTGACATCGTGGCCGAGCCTGCGGACCGACATCCGCAACGCCGGCGGCGAGTGGGTCGACCAGGAGTGCGTCGTCGACCGCGGCCTGGTCACCAGCCGCAAGCCGGACGACCTGCCGGCGTTCTGCCGCAAGCTGGTCGAGGAGTTCGCGGAGGGTCGCCACCCGGCCCAGGCCGTGGCGACCGAGCGGCCGGAGCCGGTGGCCGCGAGCCGACGCTGACGCTCGCCCGCCGTTGACCGAACGCGGCTGAGACCGGCCGGCGATGCCGGCCGGTCTCAGCGTCTCTCTCGTGCCCGCGGGAGGATCCCGGGCGTCGCATCGCTCGTGCCCGCCGCCCGCCTCTCGTGCCCGCCGCCGCCCCGAACGGCCACGCGCCGTCCGACGTACGCCAGAGGTACGTTCCTGACGCGGACCGCAGCCGCGACCCGCAGGCGTTACCCCCCACGTACGGGATCGACGCCGCGGGCGCGATTCGTGTCGAAGCCTTGCATGGGGTGCACGGGCGCGAGGCCGCCCGGCCATGCTCGGTCAGGAACGTACGTCAGAGGTAAGGAGCGACGCGCGACCAGCGAGGCGACGGGCGACGGGTCGGCGCCCGTCCAGCGCGGCCGTCCCGTCGCCGCTGCGTCGCCCCGGCTACTCCTCGGCCTCGGCTTCGCCGCCCTCCGCGGGCTGGTCGACCATCGCCGGGTCCGTGTTCGTCGTCGTCGCGATCTCGTCCATCCCGTCGTCAGACCGGCCGCCCTGCCGGCGCCGGGTGGCCGGATCCGTTGCCGTCGTCTCGGGCGACTGCTCGCCGCCGGTCATGCCCTCGCCGACCGGGCCGCCGTCGTTGTCGCTGCTGCCGCCGGTCGAGCCGGACCGCGCGTTCACCCCATCCGCCATGTCACGCTCCTCGTCGTCGCGATCCCGGCCGCTCGGGCGCCCGGGTCACGGCGAGGGTCCGTCGCCTCGCCCTACGACCGCCCGCAGGAGCGCGGCGAGCGCGTTGCGGGGGCCAGACAGGGCCAGCCGCGCCGACGGGGGAGCCGCCGGGTCCATCAGGGCTTGGCGGCGAGTGCCTTGTCGATGGCCGCCTGGATCGTGGCCCAGTCGTTGCCCTTCAGGGCCGTGCCCGCGACGGTCACCGTCGGCGTGCTCCCGATGCCCAGCTTCTCAGCGTCCGCCTTCTCGGTCGGCTCGACCTGCTGGAGCAGTGCGTTGGCGGCGGAGACCTCGACTCCCGCGTCGAACTTCGTCATGTCCAGCCCGACCGCCCGAGCCATCTCCCGCAGCCGGTCGAGGCTGAAGCTGCCGTTGTTCTCGCCGGCCTGGTTGGCGAACAGGTAGTCGTGGTAGGGCCAGAACTTGCCCTGCTGGTCGGCGAGCCGGGCCGCCACCTCGGCCCACAGCGACTCCTCGCCGAGGAACGCGTAGTCGCGGTAGACGAAGCGGACCTTGCCCGTCGCGACGTACGTGGAGACGATGCGCGGCTCCACCTGCTCGGTGAACCGCCGACAGTAGGGGCATTGGAAGTCCTCCCACACCTCCACCGTCACCGGGGCGGTCTTCGGGCCAAGCGCCCGGCCGTCGGCGAGGGCGACCGGCGTGACGACGGTCGGGGCGACGATCGGAGGGAGGGAGGGCGCGGCCGAGCCGCTGGGCGAGGCACCCGGAGAGCCGCTCGCGCGCGGCGAGGCCGCGGCGACGGCCGAGGCCGATGCGGAGGCGGCCGCGGCCGGAGACGCCGGGCGGATCGTCCCGTTGAGGGCGAGCAGGCTCAGGACGAGGCCAAGGCAGGTGAGGAACCCGCCGACGAACAGGGCTGCGGCCGGAAGCACCGCGTAGCCGCCCGCGCCGGCCGCCTCGCCTCGACTGCGAACGGCGCCGCGGACAGGTTCGGGCGGGACCTCGAGGTCCGGCGTCGCCGCGGCAGGCTCCTCACGCGCGGGTCGGCCCGACTCGGTGACGGGCGGGATCGGTTCGGACATCGGCTCGCCTCGCTCGTGCGGCGACGGCGGGCGGGACGGACCGGCGGTCGCGACAGGCGAGGCGGTGACGGTCCTCGCCGCGGACCATGATAGGCGGCCGGGCGGCCGCGGCGGTCAGAGGCCCCTGGACCCCCGGAAGATGACGAGGTACCCGAAGCCGATCGCCAGGCCGGCCCAGATCAACAGGACCGTCCCGGCGGGGTCGAGGTAGCCGCTGCCGAACCAGTAGACGAGGCCGGCCACCACGAAGATCGCGGCGATCGCGGCGGCGGTCCGGGGGCGCCACATGGCCGGCTCCTAACGCAACAGGTAGAGGGTGGAGAAGAGGGCGACCCAGATCAGGTCGACGAAGTGCCAGTAGGCGCTCACCCCGACGACCGCGGCATGGTGTCGCGCGGTGAACTGGCCCTGGCTGGCCCGCCCGAGCATGGCGAACATCGCGACGACCCCGCCGGCGACGTGGGCGCCGTGGAAGCCGGTCATCGTGAAGAACGCGGCGCCGTAGACCCCCGAGCTGAAGCTGAAGTCGAGCGTCGCGTAGTCGTACAGCTGGCCGGCCAGGAAGAGCAGGCCGAGACCCAGGGTGACGGACAGCCAGCGGACCATCCGCCGCCGGTCGCCGGCCTGGATCGCCCGGACCGCGCCCTCCATGGTGAACGAGCTCGAGACCAGGACCACCGTGAGCGCGGCCGCCAGCGGCAGGTCGAGGTGGATGTCGCCCGGCGGCCAGGTCGTGGCCTTGGTCCGCAGGGTGAAGTAGGCCGCGAACAGGCCGGCGAAGAACATCGCCTCGCTGGCGATGAACAGGAGGACGCCGAGGATCGTCGTGTCCGTCCCGCCGGCGACCGGGTGGGCGCCCGTGCGGATCTCCGCGGACCCCTCGTGCCCCTCGTTCGGCGCCTCGGCCGCGGGCCGCTGCTCGAGCCGGCCGGCCTCCGCGGTCATGCGCCCGCCTCGCCGTCGGCGGGCGCGGCCGGGACCGGGGCGAGGGCGGCGACCGCCGGGCGGTGCTTCAGGTCGAAGAGCGGCCGCTCGCTGCGGACGGGCGGGACCGACTCGAAGTTGTACGGCGGCGGCGGGCTCGTCGTCGCCCATTCGAGGGTCGTGCCGTCCCAGGGGTCGTCGCCGGCGGGCTCGCCGCTCCGGAGCGAGACCAGGATGTTGACGAAGAAGACGGCCACGCCCGCGGCGATGGTGAACGCCCCGATCGTCGAGGCCAGGTTGAGCGGGCCCCAGCCCGAGCTCGCAGGGTAGGTCGAGATCCGCCGCGGCATCCCGTCAAGGCCGAGCAGGTGCTGCGGGAAGAAGGCCAGGTTGACCCCGATCATCAGCAGCAGCCAGTGCAGCCGGCCGAGCCGCTCGTCGAGGAGACGGCCGCTCATCTTGGGGAACCAGTAGTAGATGCCGGCGAAGACGCCCATCGCCGTGCCGCCGAAGAGGACGTAGTGGAGGTGCGCGACGACCCAGTACGTGTCCGTCACGTCATAGTCGAAGGGCACCGCCGCGAGCAGCGCGCCGTCCAGCCCGCCGATGAGGAAGAGGGCCAGGAAGCCGATCGCGAACAACATCGGCGTGGCGAGGTTGAGCTGCCCCCGCCACATCGTCGCCAGCCAGTTGAAGAACTTGATGCCGGTCGGGACGCCGATCAGGCCGGTCAGCAGGCTGAAGAAGGGCAGGTAGACCGCGCCGGTCGCGAACATGTGGTGGGCCCACACCCCGAAGGCCAGCAGGCCGATCGCGATGGTCGCCCCGATGAAGGCCTTGTAGCCGAAGAGCGGCTTGCGGCTGAAGACCGGTACCACCTCGCTGATCACGCCCATCGCGGGCAGGATCATGATGTAGACCTCGGGGTGGCCGAAGAACCAGAACATGTGCTGCCAGAGCACCGCGTTGCCGCCGACCGCCGGGTTGAGGAACGCCCCGTGGGTGAAGTTGCGGTCGATGAACAGCAGCGCCAGGGCGGTCGTGAAGACGGGGATGGCGAACAGGGCCAGCGTCTGCGTGACGAGCACGGTCCAGACGAAGATCGGCAGCCGCCACATCGTCAACCCCGGCGCCCGCAGCTTGAAGATCGTGGCCAGGAAGTTCACCGCGCCCAGGATCGAGCTCGCCCCGAGGACGATGAGGCCGACGATCCACAGGTCGACCCCCTGCCCGGTGCCCGGCCCGAAGTTGCCGTCCGAGAGCGGGACGTAGCCCGTCCAGCCGACGGCCGCCCCGCCGAAGAAGTAGCTGCTGTAGATCATCAGCCCGCCCATCGGGACGAGCCAGAAGCCGAGCGCGTTGATGCGCGGGAAGGCCATGTCGGCGGCGCCCAGCTGGAGCGGGACGATGTAGTTCGCCAGGCCCGACAGGATGGGCATGGCGAACAGGAAGATCATCGTCGTCCCGTGGATCGTGAAGTACTCGTTGTACGTCCCGTGGTCGACGAGGGCCTGGTCCGGGAAGGCGAGCTGGCTGCGGATGCCGAGCGCCTGGAGGCCGCCGAGCAGGAAGAAGATGAGCGAGCTCGTCAGGTAGAGCGCGCCGATCTTCTTGTGGTCGGTCGTCGTGAGCCACTCGTAGATGGACGAGCGGTAGCCGACGCGCGCGGGGACGAGAGTGGTGGTCGCCATGCGCCCTCCTAGTGGACCGTGAGGGTGCCCTGCATGTTCGGGTGGACCATGCAGAAGAACGTGTAGCTGCCCGCCGGCAGGGCAGGCGCGGTTTCGGTGTCGTCGGCCGGGCCGCTGACGATCTTCGACTTGAAGATGACCTGGCCGCCGGCATCCTTGATCGCGACGTCGTGCGGGACGCCCGCCTCCTTGTTCGTGAAGTGGATCGCGAACGGCTGGCCGGCCGGGGCGTCGAGACTGGACTGCTCGAAGGAGGTCGGCGTGCTGGCGCTCACCTCGAGCGTCTTCGCGTTCGGCGCGAGGCTCGGCCCGGGCGTCGGCGTGGCGCTCGCGGCGGCCTTCTGCTGGGCGATCCAGGCCTGGAAGTCGGCCTGGCTGACGGCGACGATCGTGAAGCGCATGTCGGCGTGACCGAAGCCGCAGAACTCGGCGCACTGCCCGCCGTACGTGCCGGGCGTGGTGATGTCGAGGTCGAACTGGTTGTCGAGGCCGGGGATGTCATCGCGCTTGAACAGGAAGCCGGGGACGTAGAACGAGTGGATGACGTTGTCGGAGTGGAGCCGGACGCGGACGGTCTGGCCGACCGGCAGCTCGATCTTCGGCTCCGCGCCGGCCCCGGACACCTTCACCCCGAGGTCGGGGTAGGCGAAGTCCCAGAACCACTGGCGGCCGGTGACGTCCACCACGACGGCCGGGTTGGCGCTCTTGGCGTCGACCTTGCCGAGCGTCTGCATCGACAGGGCGAAGACGCCGAGGGTGATGAAGAACGGCAGGATCGTCCAGGTGATCTCGAGGACGTTGTTGCCATGCGTCTGCGGCGGCAGGTGGTCCCGCCGGCCGCGGTAGCGGACGACGTTCCAGATGAGCAGTCCCTCGACCAGCACGAAGATCACGATGGCGGGGACGAGGATGATGTCGTAGAGGCTGCGCACCGACTGGCCCTGGGTCGTCCCGCCGCTGGCCGGGTACATCGTCGAGCAGCCGGCGAGGAGGAGCGCCGCCAGGGGGACGACCGCGACGAGGCGCGACGGCCGGCCGCCCGGGGCCGGAGCCGCGGCGGGCAGGGTCGCGGGGTCGATGCGCGGCAGGCCGGCGGCGACGCGGTCGCGTCGACCCGGCCAGCGGAAGCCCATGGCGATCTGGTCCTCCCCGGGCGAGCCGTGCTCGCCACATCGCCTGATGCGCCGTGTCCGCGAGGGTCGCCGGTGGACGGGCAGCCCACCGGGAGCGCCATACTACGACCAAATCACTAAACGTTCCGTCCTCCGCGCCGGCGGCCCGCGTCCGTTCGCCGACGCCTCCACCGCGCCGTCGCCGTCGGCCGTGCTACCCTCTGGCGAGTCCTTTGCAGCCGGTCCCGTGAGACCGGCGGACCGGTCCCGTGAGGCCGGGGAGGAGGAGCGATGCCGCGCCGCTGCCACGACCACCGCGCCCGCCGGGCCGGTGGTCCGTTCATGCCCCGGCCGCGATGACGGACGGCCGGCCGTTCGAGCGCGCCTCTGCGCTGCCCCTGCCCCTGCCGCTGCCCGAGGCGGTCGTCGACCCGCGTGTCGGCGACCATGGCCCGGCCCTCCTGGCCCTGGAGGACGGCACTGTCTTCGCCGGCCTGGCCTGGGGCGCGCCGGTCGCCGCCGCCGGCGACCTCGTCGTCAACACCAGTCAGACCGGCTACCAGGAGATCGCGACGGATCCGTCGTACGCCGGCCAGGTCGTGGTGATGACCTATCCCCTCATCGGCAACCACGGCCGGCTCGACGACGACGACCAGTCGGCACGGCCCTGGCTGCGAGCCCTCGTCGTCGCCCACGCGACGGCAGCCGTGGTGGACGACGCCTGCCAGCTCGCCGCCCTGCTGCGCGGAGCGGGCATCCCCGCCATCGCCGGCGTCGACACCCGGGCGCTCGCCCGCCACCTGCGGGAGCACGGGTCGCTGCGGGGCGTGGTCACGGCACCGGACGAGACCGACCGGGCGGCGGCGGTCGCCCGGGCCCGGGCGACCGAGCGCTGGGAGGCGCAGGACTTCGTGGGGCTCGTGTCGCCGGCCGAGTCGCGCGACATCGGCGCGCCGGACGAGGACGGTCCGGTCGTCGGCATCGTCGACCTCGGCCTCAAGGCGAACATCGTCCGGAGCCTTCGCCGGCGCGGCGTCCGCGTCCGTGTCCTGCCGCACACCGCGTCGGTCGAGCAGGCGCTGGCCGGCGACCTCGCCGGCCTCGTCCTCTCACCCGGCCCGGGCGATCCCGCCAGGCTCGAGGGGCCGGTCGCCCTGGCCCGCGCCGCGATCGCCGACGGCCGGCCGCTCCTGGGCATCTGCCTCGGCCACCAGCTCGTGGCCCGGGCGGCCGGGGCGGAGACCCGCCGACTGCGCTTCGGCCACCACGCCGCCAACCATCCCGTGCGAGACGTGGCCACGGGCCTCGTGCAGGTCACGGCCCAGAACCACGAGGTGACCGTCGTCGCCGAGAGCCTGCCGGCGACGAGCGGGTTCGAGGTGAGCCAGGTCGACCTCAACGACGGCTCGGTGGAGGGACTGCGCCACCGGGCGCTGCCGATCGAGACGGTCCAGTACCACCCGGAGGGCGCTCCCGGGCCGCTCGACGCGCTCGCTGTCTTCGATCGGTTCGTGGCCGCCTGCCGGGCGCAGCGGGGCGCCGAGTGACGCACGGGTCCGGGACCGCGGCTGCCGGGGGAGCGGGCGATGCCGGCCGGGACCGGGTCCCGTCGTCCGCCCGGCCGCCGGCCTCCGTCCTCATCCTCGGCTCGGGCCCGGTCGTCATCGGCCAGGCCGCCGAGTTCGACTACGCCGGCACCCAGGCCTGCCGCGCCCTGCGGGCCGAGGGCGTCCGGACGATCCTGGTGAACTCGAACCCGGCGACGATCATGACCGATCCGCAGGTCGCGGACGCCGTCTACCTCGAGCCGCTGACCGTGGAGTCGGTCGAGGCCGTCATCGCCCGGGAGCGACCGGAGGGCCTCCTCGCCGGCCTCGGTGGCCAGACCGCCCTGAACCTCGCCGTCGCGCTGTCGCGTGCTGACGTGCTGACACGCTACGACGTGCGGTTGTTGGGGACCTCCCTCGAGGCGATCGAGATGGCCGAGGACCGCCTGCGCTTCCGCGATCTCCTCGACCGCCTCGGCCAGCCCTACGCCCCCTCGGCCATCGTCGAGGGCGCGACCGAGGAGGCGCGCCGGGCGAGCGCAGACGAGGCGCTCGAGCGGATCGGCCTGCCGGCGATCATCCGGCCGGCCTTCACCCTGGGTGGGACGGGCGGCGGCATCGTCGAGACCGAGGCCGCCTACCGCGAGCGGATCCGGGCGGGCCTGCGGGCGAGCCCGATCCACCAGGTGATGGTCGAGCGGTGCCTCGTCGGCTGGCAGGAGATCGAGTACGAGGTCATGCGCGACGCCGACGACACGTGCATCGCCGTCTGCTCGATGGAGAACGTCGATCCCCTCGGCGTCCACACCGGCGACTCCATCGTCGTGGCGCCCGTCCAGACGCTGCCGGACCCGGTCCACCAGCGCCTGCGCAGCGCTGCGCTGACGATCATCCGGGCACTCGGCGTCGAGGGTGGCTGCAACGTCCAGTTCGCCCTGTCGCCCGACTCGACCGAGTACGCCGTCATCGAGGTCAACCCGCGCGTCAGCCGCTCGTCGGCCCTGGCCTCGAAGGCGACCGGCTACCCGATCGCCCGGGTCGCGGCGCAGATCGCGGCCGGGCGGCGCCTGGCCGAGATCCCCAACGTCGTGACCGGCACGACCGTGGCGGCCTTCGAGCCGGCGCTCGACTACGTGGTCGTGAAGCTGCCGCGCTTCCCGTTCGACAAGTTCCCCTCGGCCGACCGATCCCTCGGGAGCCAGATGAAGGCGACCGGCGAGGTGATGGCGATCGACCGGACCTTCGGCTCGGCCCTCAACAAGGCGCTCCGGAGCCTGGAGCAGGCAGGCGCCGGGATCCTGGCCGAGCATCCGAGCTGGGGGCCGACCCTCGACTACCTGGCGGCCGGTGCGGCCCGGCTCGCGGCCGGCGACGAGGCACCGGACCCGATCGACCCACGGCTGCAGATCGTCGGCCCGGACGGGCTGCTGTGCGAGGCGCGCTCGATGGTGGAGCGCCTGGCGTTCCCGATCGTCCTGCGCCGCTTCCTCGCGCCGTCCGACACGCGGCTGTGGCGACTGCTCGCACTGTTGCGACGGGGCGTGCCCGAGGGCACGATCCACGAGGCCACGGGCATCGCGCCCTGGTTCATCGGCGAGTTCGCGCGTGCCGTCCGCCTGGAGCAGGACGTCACGGCGGCCGGGTCGAGCATCGCCGACCCTGAGGATGACGACGCGGCAACGCTGCTGGCCACCGCCAAGCGAGCCGGCTTCGGGGATCGCGAGCTCGGCGCACTGGCCGGCGTGGGTCCCGTCGAGATTCGCCGCGCGCGACTAGCGCTGAGCCTGGCCCCCGGCTACGCCATGGTCGACACGTGCGCGGCCGAGTTCGCGGCCGAGACGCC
>DASVYJ010000035.1:0-24337 GCA_036392215.1 Candidatus Limnocylindrales bacterium
GCTGGTGCAGACCAACTGGACCGGCGACAAGGAATCGATGATCGTCGCCCACGAGGACTACGCCCGGCAGGCTGCCGCCCAGGGCGCGCAGGTGATCTGCTTCCAGGAGCTCTTCTACGGGCCGTACTTCTGCCAGGTCCAGGAGCCGAGTTACTACTCCTACACGGAGCACATCCCGGACGGCCCCACGACGAAGCGCATGCAGGACCTTGCGAAGCAGACCGGCATGGTCCTCGTCGTGCCGATGTACGAGGAGGACGAGCGCGCCTCCGGCATCTACTACAACACCGCCGCGGTCATCGACTCGGACGGCACGTACCTCGGCAAGTACCGCAAGACCCACATCCCGCACGTCAAGGGCTTCTGGGAGAAGTTCTACTTCCGGCCAGGCAACCTGGGCTACCCGGTCTTCGAGACGGCCGTTGGCAAGGTCGGCGTCTACATCTGCTACGACCGGCACTTCCCCGAGGGCGCCCGCGCGCTCGGGCTCAACGGGGCCGAGATGGTCTTCGAGCCGTCGGCCACGTCCCGCGGCCTGTCGGAGTACCTCTGGCGGGTCGAGCAGGTGAGCCACGCTGTGGCCAACGGCTACTACGTCGGCACGATCAATCGGGTCGGCATCGAGCCGCTCGGCGACGACGACTTCTACGGCCAGAGCTACTTCGTCGACCCGCGCGGCCAGTTCGTCGGCGAGGTCGGCGATCCGCACGACGAGGAGCTCATCGTTCGCGACCTCGACCTCGACGTGATCAACGAGGTCCGTCAGACCTGGCAGTGGTATCGCGACCGGCGACCGGACGCGTACGGGGACCTCGTCCGAGCGTAGCGAGGCAAAGAGGGGCGAGACCGGGGTCGCCGAGGGCCAGACGCCGTGAGCGACGTCGACTGTCCTCGAGCGGCGGCCGGCCTGCGCCCGGACCGGATGCCCAGGGCAGCCTGACGGCCAGTGGCCCGGTCCGACGGGGCCGGGCGAGGAGGCGAGCAGCGATGCAGTTCGGCTTCACCCTCAAGCCCGACCACACCGTCCAGCGGACCGTCGCGCTGACGAAGCAGGCGGAGGCGGCCGGCTTCGAGTACGGCTGGCTGTTCGACTCGCACGTCCTGTGGCGGGAGGTCTATCCGCTCCTGACGCTCATGGCCCAGGCGACCGCGACGATGCGCCTCGGGACCTGCGTCACCAACCCGGCCACCCGCGAGCCGTCGGTCACCGCGAGCGCGCTGGCCGTGCTCGACGAGGTCAGCGGCGGCCGGATGGACCTCGGCATCGGCCGGGGCGACTCCGCCCGCCGCGTGCTGGGCAAGCCGCCGACGACCATCGCCCACCTCGAGGAGGCGGTCCACGTCATCCGGGCCCTGGTCGAGGGCCGGCCCATCGAGTTCGAGGGCGCCACGCTCCAGCTCCCCTGGACCGCCGGGTTCCGCCTCCCCGTCTGGATCGCCGGCTACGGCCCCGTCGCCCTGCGGCTCACCGGCCGCGTCGCGGACGGGGCGATGCTCCAGATCGGCGACCCCGACCTCATCCGCTGGTTCGTCGCCCAGGTCCGCGCTTCGGCCGTCGAGGCCGGCCGGGACGCCGCCGCGGTGAAGGTCATGGCCGCCGCGCCGGCCCACGTCGGCGACCTCGCCGAGTGCCGGGACCGCGTCCGCTGGTTCCCGGCCCTTGTCGGCAACCACGTCGTGGACCTCGTCAACCGCTATGACAAGGACGACCTGCCGGCCGAGCTGACCTCGTACATCCGGACCCGCCAGGGCTACGACTACCTCCACCATGCGGAGGTCGGCTCGTCCAACGCCGCCTTCGTCGGCGACGAGATCGTCGACCGGTTCTGCCTGGTCGGCTCGGTCGACGACCACATCCGCAAGCTCCGGACCCTGGCCGACGCTGGCGTCGACCAGTTCAACCTGTACCTGATGAACGGCAACGAGGAGGAGCAGCTGGAGATCTACGGTCGGGAGATCATCCCCGCCCTGCGAGGCGCCGCGCCGGCCGCGGCCGTCTGACGCGCGGCGGTCGCACTGCTCGCAGTCACCAGCAGAGGCCAGGAGGGGCCAACGCCATGCGCACGCTCATCGCCAACGGCACCGTGGTCAACGGCGACGGCTCGACCGAGGCCGACGTCCTCGTCGACGGCGAGACGATCGCCCTCGTCGGACGCGACCTGGCCGGCCGGCGGCTGACCGCCGACCGGACGATCGACGCCACCGGTCGCTGGGTCATCCCGGGCGCCATCGACGTCCACACCCACATGGAGCTGCCCTTCGGCGGGACCTTCGCCAAGGACACCTTCGAGACCGGCTCGCGGGCGGCCGCCTTCGGCGGGACCACGACCATCGTCGACTTCGCCGTGCAGTCGAAGGGCCACGGCCTGCGCGAGGGCCTCGACACCTGGCTGGCCAAGGCCGAGGGCAACACCTGCATCGACTACGGCTTCCACATGATCATGAGTGACGTCACCGACGAGTCCCTGGCCGAGATGGACCGGCTCGTCGACGAGGGCGTCACCGACTTCAAGCTGTTCACGGCCTATCCGGGCGTCTTCTACTCCGACGACGGCGCGATCTTCCGCGCCCTCCAGCAGACCGCCCGCAACGGCGGGCTGATCATGATGCACGCGGAGAACGGCATCGCCATCGACGTGGTGGCGAACCAGAACGCGGCAGCCGGGCGGACGGACCCCTACTGGCACGGCGTCAGCCGCTATCCGGTCTTCGAGGGCGAGGCGACCCACCGCGTCATCCGCCTGGCGGAGGCCGCCGGCGCCGCCATCTACATCGTCCACATGTCTGCGGCCGAGGCGCTCGAGGCGCTGCAGGCAGCCCGCGACCGGGGCACGCCGGCCTACGCGGAGACGTGCCCGCAGTACCTCTTCCTCTCGCTCGACGACCTTGGCAACGGGTTCGAGGGCGCGAAGTTCGTCTGCTCGCCCCCGCTCCGGCCCAAGGAGCACGCGGAGGCGCTCTGGCAGGGCCTCCGGACGGACGACCTCCAGCTCGTCGCGACGGACCACTGCCCCTTCGATTTCGAGGGTCAGAAGGAGCTGGGCCGGGGCGACTTCCGCAAGATCCCGAACGGCCTGCCGGCGGTCGAGGACCGGGTGGATCTGCTGTTCGACGGCGGCGTGGTCGGCGGCCGGATCTCCCGCGAGCGGTGGGTCGAGATCTGCTCGGCCGCACCGGCGCGGATGTTCGGCATGGCCGGCCGCAAGGGCGTCGTCGCCCCCGGCGCCGACGCGGACCTGGTCGTCTACGACCCGGCGCGGCGCCACACGATCTCGGCTCGGACGCACCACATGGACGTCGACTACTCGTGCTACGAGGGCCGCGAGGTGACCGGCGGGTCCGACATCGTCATCTCGCGCGGCGAGGTGATCGTCGAGGACGGCGAGTGGAAGGGCCGCCGTGGCTGGGGCCGCTTCGTCAAGCGGACGCCGACGGGCGGGATGCTGCGGGACTTCGGGGCGGCCTCGGCCGCACGGCAGCCGGCGGCGGCGAGGGCCTGAGCGCGGTCGCCGGGAGCATCGACCGGCCGGCCGGGAGGGCCGGGACCAGGAGGTCCTGGCTCGGGCTGCTCGGCGGCGTGCTGGCCGCTCTGCTGGTCTGCCTGGGCGGCTGCGCCAGGGTGCCGGCGGCGACGGAACCGCCGCCGTCGGCGCTGCCGCACGCGTTCCCCGCGCTCGAGGCCCGCCTCCCGGCGACCTGGTCGGGCCTGCCCGCCCTGCGCGCCTCGTACGACGGCGAGTCCGCGGTGGGCGACGAGGATCTCTACGGCCGCGCCTTCTCGGTCCTGGCGGGCGAGCTGGTGGGGACCGACGCCTCGGCCACCGTCTCGCCCGACTACGGTGGGCTCGAGGTCGCCGAGGCCTGGCTCGGCGCCGGCCACCCATACGACGTCGTCGTGCGGGCGTATCGCCTGCCCGGCGCGCCGGTCGATCGCTGGACGGCCGTGCTGGACGCCCTCGTCGCCGGCCGCGCCTCGCTCGAGTGGAGGTACCGGTTCGGACCCGACCAGGCCCGACCGACCCTCCTCGGCACGGCGACGACTCCAGGCGGCGACGCGGCGCTCGTCGTCGCCTCGGGCGACACCCTCTACGAGCTCACCGGCCGCGACGCCGCCCTGCTCAGCACCGTCGCAGCCGCCCTGCCCTGATCGGACGACGGGCTCGACGGTCCGCTGAGAGGCAGCGCGCCGCTACCTCGTCCGCGGGAAGCCCAGATCGATCGCCGACGTGCCCGGGTCGGGCCAGCGGGCGGTGACGACCTTGGAGCGCGTGTAGAACTGGATGCCCTCGGGCCCGTACATGTGGGTGTCGCCGAAGAGCGAGGCCTTCCAGCCGCCGAAGCTGTAGTAGGCGACCGGCACCGGGATCGGCACGTTGATCCCGACCATCCCGACCTGGACCTCGAACTGGAAGCGCCGCGCGGCGCCCCCGTCGCGGGTGAAGATCGCCGTCCCGTTGCCGTACGGGTTGTCGTTGATGAGCTGGACCGCGTCTGCGTAGGTCGGGACGCGGACGACGGTCAGGACGGGCCCGAAGATCTCGTCGCGGTAGCAGTCCATCTGCGGCGTCACGTCGTCGACGAGCGAGACGCCGAGGAAGAAGCCGCCCTCGCCCTCGCCGCTGTAGAGCGGGTGCTGGCGACCGTCGGCCACGACCCGCGCGCCCTGCGCCGAGGCCGAATCGAGGTAGGAGGCGACCTTGTCGCGGTGCTGGCGGGTGACCAGCGGTCCCATCTCCGACGAAGGGTCGGCACCGGGCCCGACCTTGACCTTCGGCAGGCGGGCCTTGATGGCCTCGACCAGCGGGTCGGCCACGTCGCCGACCGCCACGACTGTGGCGATGGCCATGCAGCGTTCGCCCGCCGAGCCGTAGCCGGCGGAGATCGCGGCGTCGGCCGCCATCTCGATGTCGGCGTCGGGCAGGACGACCATGTGGTTCTTCGCCCCACCCAGGGCCTGGCAGCGCTTGCCCGCCCTGGTCGCCTGCTCGTAGATGTAGCGGGCGATCGGCGTCGAGCCGACGAAGCTGACCGCCTGGACGGCGGGGTGCTCGAGGAGCCGGTCGACGGCGATCTTGTCGCCCTGGACGACGTTGAAGACGCCCTCGGGCAGGCCGGCCTCGTGGAGCAGCTCGGCCATGTAGATGCTGGCGCTCGGGTCCTTTTCGGACGGCTTGAGGACGAACGTGTTCCCGCAGGCGATCGCGTTGGCGAACATCCACATCGGGACCATGGCCGGGAAGTTGAAGGGGGTGATGCCGGCCACGACGCCGAGCGGCTGGCGGATCTGGTAGACGTCGACGGCGGTCGAGGCCTGCTCGGTGAAGGCGCCCTTGAGGAGGTGCGCGATGCCCGTCGCGAACTCGACGTTCTCGAGGCCGCGGGCGACCTCGCCCAGGGCGTCGGAGGGGACCTTGCCGTGCTCGGCGGTGAGCAGCGCCGCGAGCTCATGGCGATGGGCGTCGATGAGGTTCCGGATCCGGAAGAGGATCTCGGTGCGGCGGCTGAGCGACGTGGCTCGCCAGGCGGGGAAGGCGGCGGTCGCGGCCGCGACGGCGGCGTCGACCTCCTCGACGGAGGCGAAGTCGACTTCGCGGGCCTGGCGACCCGTGGCGGGATCGAAGACCGGCCCGCGGCGACCCGACGCGCCCGGGGCGCGGCCGCCGGCGATCCAGTGCGGCACGGGCTGGGACGCGGAGGCGCCGCCGGAGGCCGCCTCGCGCTCGGCGATCTGGGTCATCTTCGGGTCCTCGAACTCCCCGACGGCAGGACCGGGACGCGGGCCGCTCGGGGCCCCCTACTCTACCCGGCCCCTCGCCCGGCGGTCCACGGCGGTCCCGGCGATGCGCGGCGCGCGATCCGCGCCGCGGGCCCCGACGGGCACGACGACGCCGGCGCCGAGCCTAGAACCGCGGCCGCGTGGCGGGGTCCGGCCAGGCCGGGGCGAGGGCCGCTGCGGGCGCACGACGGCGGCCCACGACGACGACGAGGACGAGGCAGCCCGCACACAGCGCCAGGTCGACGAGCTGCTCGGCGCGAAGGGGCCCCAGGACGGCCGCGTCGCGCCACGTGGCCGCGACCGCGAGGCGGCCGAGCGACCAGAGGGCGATGGCCGCGAGGTAGCGTCGGGCCGGGGCGCGACGGAACGGCGCGGACCGCGCGAGGAGGAGGACGAGGAGGAGCGCCGCGAGCGCCGTGGCGGCCTCGTAGACCTGGCTCGGGTGAGCGGGCAGGTCGGCCGCGAGGCTGCCCCAGGTCGCGTCCCGGACATAGCTCGTCGCCCATGCGCCGTCCCAGAGCGCGCCCTGGCCCGCGCCGCCGAGGGCCATGGCGAACTTGCCGAGCGCGAGGCCGACCAGCAGCGGGACGGTGGCCGCCGAGAGCCATCGACCGACGGACGCCTCGAGCAGGCGGGCGACGATCGACCCGGTGACGCTGCCCCCGACGACGGCCCCGGCGAGGTGGAGGCTGCCCTGGCCGGGGTCGAGGAAGGCAGCCGGGACGGTGCTGTAGTAGTCGAGGTGGATGAGGCCGTAGACGAGCCGACCACCGGCCACGGCGCCCGGGACGACGCCGAGGGCGATGAACAGCAGGTCATCGCGGCGCAGGTGGCCGCCGTCCCCGTCCAGCCGGACGCCTGGCGCGGCGGCGGGCGTCCGGCCGGCGATGAGCGCGGCGATGGCCAGCATGACCAGGACGGCGGCGGCCAGGGCGAGCGTCTCGAGACGAACGCTTCGGTCGCCGAGATGGAGCGTCGGATCGAAGTCGAGGGCGATGACGGCGAGCGGCACGACGACGAGTGTATCGAAGCGCCGGTTGGGCCCGACGGGTCCGGGGACGGGCGCCGGGCGGCGCGTGGACGGTGACCCGGCCCTGCCACAGCGACCCTTGCCTGTCTGTCGTCCAGCCGACAGTCCGGCTGTCCGGTCGGCGCTCCGCCTGGCCCGCAGGTCGCGGGCTAGACTCGGACGACCGACAGCCGAACCAGTCGCCCAGGGACCTGCCCACCTGACGGGCGGCGGGCGAAGCGTCGGCGAGCCGGCCTCGCGGGGACGGACGGCTCGGTGCCTCGGCGCGGGGGGCGCCGGTCGCGCGCGCGGCGGTCGGGACGGCACCCGACCCCTGGGGGGAGGGTCGGACGCCGCCCGACCGGCGACCCGTTCCCCTCTCCCCTGGCGCAGATCCTCCCGGCCGCGTCGACGGGCGCCCGCGCCCGTGCCTTCGCCTACTCGAGGCTCCCGGCGATCACGCACCCGCCGGCCACGGTGGCCACGACCTCCACCCCGTCGGAGGCCTCGCGCCAGGCTTCGGCCACGACCGAGGTCGGATCCCTCGAGAGGACGACCAGGTCCGCCCGGAGGCCGGCGTCGAGTCGACCCGTTTCGCCCTCGTCGAACGCGACCCACGCCGCCCCGGCCGTCCAGGCGTGCAGGGCCTCGGCCACGCTCGGGCTCGCGGCTCCCGGGGCGAGCGGCCGACCGGACGGAGCGCGGTGGGCGAGCGCGGCACGGAGCGCGGTCAGGGGCGCGCCGGACGTGATCGGCCGATCGCTGCTGAAGGCGACCGGCACGCCCGCCGCGAGGAGCTCGGCGTACGGCAGCAGCCGCGCCGTCCGCTCCGGACCGAGTCGGGCGAGGTAGGTGTCGCCGGCCCAGGCGGTGAACTCCGGCTGGACGACGCAGGCCACGCGGAGCGCGCGGAGACGATCGACGGCGCCCGGGTCGAGGAGCATGGCGTGCTCGACCCGATGGCGATGGTCCGGCCGCGGCGCCGCCGACAGGGCCCCTTCGTATGCGTCGAGGACCGCGGCCACAGCAGCGTCCCCGATGGCGTGGGTCGCCAGCTGCCAGCCCGCGACATGCGCGCGGCGGAGGCGTTCGAGCAGCTCCCCGGGATCGTGGGCGGGTGCCCCGCGCGACGTCGGGACGTCGGCGTAGGGCTGCCGCAGCCACGCGTCGCGGGTGGTCAGCGCCCCGTCCGCGTAGTGCTTCGCCGCGCCGACGCGGATCCGGTCGCGGAGATCGTCGGGGACGAGCGCCGCGATGTCCGCCGGCGTCGGCGGGTCCTCATCGGCGCGGGTCAGGCGGGCGAGGCCCGGCAGCACGGTGAGCCGCTGCGGGAACGCGTCATCGAGCGCCGCTCCGGCGTACGCCCCGAGCTCGTCGATCGGCGCGGCCACGGCGCCCAGGTCGGCGTCCGCGACGGCGGTCACGCCATCGGCTGCGAGGCGGCGGCCGGCTCGGACGAGTGCGTCACGCGCCTCCTCGGCCGTGAGCGGCGGCAGGGCGGCCGCGAACGGCGAGACCGGGTCGGAGCCGAGCACGAGCCCGGTCGGTTCGCCGTGCTCGTCCCGGACGAGGTCCGCGGCGCCGGGGCGGTCGGGCGTAGACGAGCCGATGCCCGCGAGCCGCAGGGCGAGCGAGTTGGCGACCGCGGCGTGACCGGAGGCATGGCCGAGCAGGACCGGCCGGTCGGGGACGGCGGCGTCCAGCTCGGCACGGCTCGGGTGGCGACCGCCCGGCCAGGCCGTCGGGTCGTAGCGGGCCTCGAGCCAGGCCCCGGGCGGGAGCGTCGCCGCCGCGTCAGCGAAGATGCGCAGCGCCGCGTCCACGTCCGGTGTGCCGGCGAGCGAGAGCCGGCCGGCCTGGAGGCCCTCGGCCAGCGGATGCGCATGCGGATCCTGGAAGCCGGGTAGCACGGCGCGACCGCGCAGGTCGACGACGCGCGAGTCCGGGCCCGCCAGGGCCAGGCAGTCGGCGTCCGAGCCGACGGCCAGGATCCGGTCGCCGGCGAAGGCGACGGCGCTCGCCCTCCGACCCGCGGCGTCCGCCACGTCGGCGGCGCCCACCACCCGGCTCGCAGCGTCCGACGCCGCCGCGCCGTCCATCGTCAGGACGACGCCGCCATGGAGGATCGTGTACTCGTGGGTCATCGCCCTCGCCCGTGCTGTCGCAGCCAGCGTAGCGGGTCGCGGACGCGGCAGGAGTCGTGGCGACGCGGCCGCCGCCCGACGATCGAGGCTCCCGGCGCGACCTCGGTCTCGCCCGAGAGGATCCGCAGGGTTTCCTCACCATCGCGGAGTACGAGCGCGAGTCGGCCGGACGGACCGCTCGCGGAGCCCGAGGTGCCGCGGGCATCGCTCAACGGCCGTCCGGGTGCGGACGCAGCTCGAAGATCGGGTGGTCGGGGCCGATCCGTCGCAGCTCCTCGCTCGTCGAGTCGGGCCCGACCCCGCCGAAGAACTGGCCCACCTCCCATTTCCATCGGCGGAGGTACTCGCGCAGCAACTCCTCCTTGTCCTCGTCGGCGAGCTCGACGGCGCTGAATCGCTCGCGCCGCCGGCCGAGGACCAGCACGCCCTCGCCGGTGGCGCGCATGTTCCGCACCCACTGGGTATGACCGCGGGGGGCCACGAGATACCGCCTGCCGCCGAGTTCCAGGACGTTGACCGGGCTGCGGCGCGGCTCGCCGGTCGTGCGGCCGCGCACCTCGAGGATCCGGGAGCCCCAGACGCTGAGGCCGAGCCGCGTCAGCAGCGCGACGGCCCGGTTGAACACGTTGCGCGTGAACCAGCCCGGCGGCTGGTAGTGCACCCCGCGACCGCGCCGCGAAGCGTTCGCGGCCGCCGTCGGCTCCGGATCCGGATCCGCCACGTCGTTCCGCCTGCTCAGCGGGGGATGGCGATGCCGAGCGTCTCGACCAGCTCCTTGACCGCGCCGGCCGACCGCTGGAGGGCAGCCGCCTCGTCCGGCAGCAGTCGGACCTCGATGACGCGATCGACGCCGCCCGCACCCAGGACGGCGGGCACGCCGACGTACAGCCCGTCGACGCCGTACTCGCCGCGCAGCAGGGCCGAGGCCGGCAGGACGCGCTTCCGGTCGTTGAGGATCGAGTCGACCATGTGCAGGACCGACGAGGCCGGGGCGTAGAACGCGCTGCCCGACTTCAGGAGCGCAACCACCTCCGCCCCGCCGTTCCGCGTCCGCTCCACGATCCGTTCGATCGCCTCCGCGGACAGCAGCTCCGGCAGCGGGATGCCGCCGACGGACGAGAAGCGTGGCAGCGGGACCATCGTGTCGCCGTGGCCGCCGAGCACGAAGGCGCGCACGTCGCGGGCCGAGACGCCGAGCTCCAGGGCGATGAACGCCTGCATCCTGGCCGAGTCGAGGACCCCGGCCATGCCCACCACCCGCTGCGGCGGCAGGCCGGATGCGTCGAGAGCGACGTGGCACATCACGTCGAGCGGGTTCGTGACGATGACGAGGACGGCGTCTGGCGAGTGCCGGACCGCCTCCGCGACGACAGAGCGGACGATGCCCGCGTTCTTGTTGAGCAGGTCGTCCCGGCTCATGCCGGGCTGGCGGGCGAGGCCGGCCGTCACGACGACCACGTCCGAGCCCGCCGTGTCGGCGTAGTCGTTGGTCCCCAGGACCGCCTGGTCGTGGAGGTGGAGCGGCGCCGCCTCGAGCAGGTCGAGCGCCTTGCCCTGCGGCAGCCCCTCGACGACGTCGATGAGGGTGACGTCGGCCAGGCCCGCCTCGGCGATGCGCTGGGCGGCGGTCGCCCCGACGTTGCCCGCCCCGACCACGGTCACCTTGCGACGACAGACCGGCATCTCGGCACGCTCCCTGTGGACCCGACCGGCCGCAGCCGCGCCGGGGACGGACCTGGGCCCGGCCGGAACCGGGCCCGCGGGACGGCGCCCGGGCGAGACCCGGACGCAGTTCAGCTGGGGATCAGGCGGCCGTCGGGCCGCCCGCCCGGACTGCGTCGGACGCGTCCGCGGCGATCTTCTCGAAGTTGTCGACGAACATCCGGGCCAGCTTCCGCTGCTGGCGGTCGTAGGCCTCGCCGTCGGCCCAGGTCGAACGCGGCTGGAGGACCTCGGCGGGGACGCCCGGGCACGACCGCGGCACCTCCAGGCCGAAGACGGGCTCGCGCTCGAACTCGACCGAACCGACCGTGCCGTCGAGGATGGCGTGGACCATCGCCCGGGTGTAGGCGATCGAGATGCGGTGGCCGGTGCCGTACGGGCCGCCGGTCCAGCCCGTGTTCACCAGCCAGGCCTGGGCGCCCGTCGCCCGGAGCCGCTCGCCGAGCATGTCGGCGTAGACCTCGGCGTGGCGGGGCATGAACGGGGCCCCGAAGCACGTCGAGAAGGTCGCCGAGGGCTCCGTCACCCCGACCTCCGTCCCGGCCACCTTGGCCGTGTAGCCGGAGATGAAGTGGTAGAGCGCCTGCTCGGTCGTCAGGCGGCTGACCGGGGGCAGGACGCCGAACGCGTCCGCCGTCAGCAGGATGACGTTCGAGGGATTGCCGGCGCGGCCGGTCTCGCTGGCGTTGGCGATGAAGTCGAGCGGATAGGCGCCCCGGGTGTTCTCCGTGATCGCCTGCGAGTCGAGGTCGAGGCGGCGGGTCGCCTCGTCGTAGACGACGTTCTCCAGGACGCTCCCGAAGCGCTCGGTCGTCGCGTAGATCTCCGGCTCTGCCGTCGGCGAGAGGCGGATGAGCTTGGCGTAGCAGCCGCCCTCGAAGTTGAACACCCCGTCGGGGCCCCAGCCGTGCTCGTCGTCGCCGATGAGCGTCCGGCTCGAGTCGGCCGAGAGGCTCGTCTTGCCCGTGCCCGAGAGGCCGAAGAAGAGGGCCACGTCGCCGCCCGGCCCGACGTTGGCCGAGCAGTGCATCGGCAGGATGCCGGCGGCCGGGAGGAGGAAGTTCATCATCGTGAAGATGCCCTTCTTCATCTCCCCGGCGTACTCGGTCCCGGCGATGACCAGCAGGCGGCGCCCGAAGTGGAGGGCCACGACGGTCTCGCTGCGGATCCCGAGCTCGGCCGGGTCGACCTTGAGCGAGGGCACCGAGATGACCCGGAACTCGGGCTCGAAGCCGACCAGCTCCTCCGCCGTCGGGCGGATGAACATGTGGTGGGCGAAGAGGTCGTGCCAGGCGTACTCGGTGACGACCTCGAGCGAGCGCCGGTGGGCGGGGTGGTTCCCGACGAACGCGCGGCGGGTGTAGACGCGGCGACCGCGGAGATGCTCCAGGACGCGCTGCTCCAGCAGGGCGAACTGCTCCTCCGACATCGGGCGGTTGACCGGGCCCCACCAGACGTCGGCGTCGCTGGACGGCTCCTGGACGACGTATCGGTCCTGGGGCGAGCGGCCGGTATGGCGGCCGGTCCTGGTGATGATCGGGCCGCCGGCCGCCAGGACCCCCTCGCCGTCGCGGAGCGCCGCCTCGTAGAGGGCCGGCACGGAGCGCTGGCCGAGCGACTCGCCGACGATGCGGGGGATGTCGCGCTCGAACGACTCGCGCCGGCCGGCGGGCGCCTGCGGTTCGCTGGGACGCTGCGTGGTGGTCACGGGATCTCCTTCGCTCCTGGCCGGGGGACCGGCACGGGCCCATGAGATCGACCGGCCGCGCGTGGCCCGGTGGTCCCGGGGGAGTCGGCTTACGCAGTCGCAGTGGAATGCATACTACGCCACTCTCCGTATGGACCGGGAAGACCGTCGCGTCAGGCGGCGCCCGCCAGCTCGCCGGGCACGTCCGACGCGGCCGCGGCCGCTCCCCAGGCACCTCGTCCGCCACGTAGACGCGGAGGGCGAAGCCGAACTCGGCCCCGCCGCCCGATCGTAGGGCCGGCTGCCGCCGACTCGGCCTTGCAGGTGCCTTGCCGTGCGGCATGTATTCGGAGCGTCCGCGCGCCGAGCAGCGCCGGGCCGCCAGGCGCACGATCGTCCCGACGCGCACGGACGGGTCGGCGGCGACCCGGGCCGGCGTGCGACAACCTGGAGGACAGGATGGAGCGCAGGCGGACCGAGGAGTTCCGGCTGGACGGGTCGGAGCTGCTGACGAAGGTCAGGGAGCTGGTCGCGGAAGGCAACGTCCGGCGCATCATCATCAAGAACGAGGACGGCCACACGCTCATCGAGGTCCCCCTGACGCTGGGGGTGATCGGGGCGCTGCTGCTGCCCGTCTGGGCCGCCATCGGCGCGATCGCGGCCCTCGCCACGCGCTGCACGATCGTCGTCGAGCGGGACGAGCCGACCGCCTGACGCTCCGCCTCGGGTTCGCGCCGGCGTCCCGTCGCCGCTCGGGCGGTCAGGCGCGCGGGCCGAGCGGCCCGAGGCGGGGCACCAGCTCCCCGACGGGGAGGACCATCAGCCACTTCCCATCGCGCCCCGGATACGCACCCTCCGGCCGCGTCCAGGCCGGAAGGTTGTGGACCATGTCGGCCGGCGAGCGGAGCGAGTCGGGTGGCAAGGTCTGGCCCCAGATGGTGGACCGCCGCGGGTAGAACGGGTCGACGATGCGGTAACCGGTCACGACGGCCGACGGGTCGGCGGCCGGGTCGCCGCTGGCCTCGAAGCCGGTCAGGACCCAGGCGTGGGCGCCCCACCAGGCCATGATCCCGACGGGCCGGCCGGTGTCCTCGAGCGCGAGCACGGCCGCCCGCAGGGCGTCGGCAAGAGTGTCGAACACGACGACGCGGTAGTCGCCGGCACCGAGCTCGCGGAGGGTGGCCGCCCAGGCCAGCGGCCCGGGTCCGCCGTCGCGGCTGTCCGACGGCGTGTTGCGGGCCATCGTCAGGGCCAGCAGCCACTCCTGCGCGGCCTGGCTCCGGTCCAGTGTCGGGCCGATGAGATCGAGCATGATCTGGAACGCCGCCGGCAGGCAGTGCTCGCGGTCGATCTGCGAGACGAACGTGCCCTCGCGGTAGAGGTCAAGGGCGAACGGCCTTGCCGCGGGGGCGATGCCCGAGGGGCCGGGCGTCGACGTCGCCGGCGAGGATGTCGTGGGCGAGGCCATCGTCCCTGCCGTGCGGGGCGGGTCCGCCGTCCCCGCGGGCCCGGCGGCGAGCAAGTCGGGCAGGCTGCCCGTGAGGTCCGTCACCAGTACGGCGAGGGTCGAGACGATCACCACGCTGACGACGATCGCGCCGAGGCCGAGCGCCGGGCGAGGGCTCGTCGGGCTCGGCGGGCCGGAGCGGCCGGTCGGTGGGTCCATCGCCGCGCTGGACGGACGGCGCAGGAGCCGGGTGACGGGGGGACCGGCTAGGCCCGGTCGAGTGCCCGGCGCAGGTCGGCCACGAGGTCGGCCGCGGATTCGATGCCGACCGAGAGCCGGATGAGCGCGTCCGGGACCGCCAGCGGCGAGTCGGCGACGGCGGCGTGCGTCATCACCGCCGGCAGCTCGGCCAGCGACTCGACCCCGCCGAGCGACTCGGCCAGGGTGAACAGCCGGAGCGAGTCGCAGACGGCGACGGCCCGTTCACGCGCCGAGCGGCCGCCGTGCTCAGCCGGGACGAAGCTCACCATCCCGCCCGGCAGGCGCATCTGGCGAGCGGCGAGGGCCGCCTGCGGGTGGGCGTGGCGTCCCTCGGCGAGGCCGGGATAGCGGACCTCGGCGACGTCGTCGCGGGCGGCGAGGAACGTCGCCACGGCGAGGGCGTTCGCGGCGTGGCGCTCCATCCGCAGCGCGAGGGTCCGGAGGCCGCGCAGGACGAGGAAGCAGTCGAGGGGGCCGGGGACCGCGCCGATCGCGTTCTGCTGGAAGTGGAGCCGCTCGGCGAGGCCCGGGTCCGCGGTCGCGGCGACGCCGACGACCGTGTCGGAGTGGCCGGCGAGGTACTTCGTGGCGGAGTGGAAGACGATGTCCGCCCCGAGGCCGAGCGGCCGCTGGAGGGCAGGCGTGGCGAAGGTGTCGTCGACGACGACGAGCGGCCGCTGCCCGCCGGCGCCGCGGTGCCCCGCCACGAGCGCGGTGACGGCGGCGATGTCGACGAGCTTCAGGAGCGGGTTCGTCGGCGTCTCGAACCAGACCAGGCGCGTCCGCTCCGAGAGCGCGGCCCCCAGCGTCGCGGGCAGCGAGTCCGCCGGCGCCGCCAGGTCCGCGTAGCGGGCGACGACCCCGCGCGGCCGCAGGACGCGCTCGAACAGGCGGTAGGTCCCGCCGTACACGTCGTCGCCGACGACGATCTCCTCGCCGGGCGCGACCAGCTCCGCGATCGCCGCCGCAGCCGCCGAGCCCGAGCCGAAGGCGATGCCGTGACCGGCGCCCTCGAGCGCCGCCACCGCCCGCTCGAGCCGCGAGCGCGTTGGGTTGCCCGTCCGGGCGTACTCCCAGCCGTCCCGCGGCCGGCCGACGCCATCCTGGGCGAACGTGCTGGTCTGGTAGATCGGCGGCGCCACCGCGCCGGTAGCCTCGTCCGGCTCCTGGCCGGCGTGCACCGCGAGCGTCTCGAAGTCCAGGCTCACCGGGTCCCTGGCCGGATCATCGCGCTCGTTCATCGGCCCATCATGCCCCATCGGCGAGCCGGCTCCCTGCGGCCGCCATCGAGACGGAGCGTGCGCTCAACGCCGATCCGCGCCGGGCTGGGCCAGGAACTCGAGCAGGTCGAGCTTGCTGACGATGCCGAGCGGCCGCCGGTCCTCGACGACGATGGCCGCCGGCGCCTGGCCGGAGAGGATCGCGAAGGCCTCGTCGAGCGAGGCGCTCGCCTCGACGAGCGGTAGCGGCCGGTCCATCACCTCGCCGACGGTCCGCTCGACGACGCTCGGGTCGCGGTACGCCCGGTCGAGCAGACCCCGCTCCGAGATGCTGCCGACGAGCGAGCCGACCTCGTCGCCCTCGGCGGCCTCCGAGACGGGCATCTGGCTGATGCCGAACTCCTGGAGCCGGCCGATCGCCGCGCCGACCCGGTCCGTGGTCCGGGCGACGACGAGGCGCGGGATCTCCAGGCCGTGGTGGTGCGTCGTCAGGAGCTCGCGGACGCGGACGCGCGCCCCGGCCGACGGGAGGAGGCCGTTGGCCCGCAGCCACTCGTCGTTGTAGAGCTTCGAGAGGTAGTTGCGGCCGGTGTCCGGCAGGAGGACCACCATCACGGCGTCCTGGCCGGCGCCCTGCTCGGTGAGCTCCCGGGCGACCGCGAGGGCGGCCACCAGCGCTGTCCCGCAGGACTCGCCGGCGAGGATGCCCTCCTGGCGCGTGAGGCGGCGCGCGGCGGCGAACGCGTCGGCGTCGGAGACGCGGACCCAGCGGTCGACGAGCGCCGGGTCGAACGTCCCCGGGAAGAAGTCCTCCCCCACCCCCTCGGTGAGATACGGGCGGGCCGTGTCGCCGGACAGGACGCTGCCCTCGGTGTCGCCGCCCACGACGACCAGGTCCGGCCGCTGCGAGCGGAGGTAGCGGGCCGCGCCGGTGATCGTCCCGCCGGTGCCGACGCCGGCGACGAAGTGGGTGACGCGGCCCTCGGTCTGCTGCCAGATCTCGGGTCCCGTCGTCGCCTCGTGGGCCCGCGGGTTCTCCCGGTTCCAGTACTGGTCGGGCTTGAAGGCGCCGGGGATGTCGCGGGCGAGACGAGCCGCGACGGAGTAGTAGCTCTCCGGCGACTCGGGCGGGACGTTGGTCGGGCAGAGCACGACCTCGGCGCCGTAGGCGCGCAGCAAGGCCTGCTTCTCGGCCGACTGCTTGTCCGCCATCACGAAGATGCAGCGATAGCCCTTGAGGGCGGCGGCGATGGCGAGGCCGTGGCCGGTGTTGCCCGAGGTGGGCTCGATGATCGTGCCGCCCGGCCGGAGCAGGCCCGCCTGCTCGGCGGCCTCGATCATCGGCAGCCCGATGCGGTCCTTGACCGAGCCGCCCGGGTTGAGCATCTCGAGCTTGGCCAGGACGAGCGGCTGGCGGTCGAGCGGGCCGAGGTCGCGCGTGACCCGGCGGAGGCGGACGAGGGGCGTCCGCCCGACGAGGTCGAGGATCGACTCGGCGTACTCCATGGCGGCCGGAGTATAGGCGGCGGCCGGCGATGTCCGGATCGCGGGCGCGTGCGGGCGCGGGCGCGGTGGGCTCGCGCCCCGACCGTCGCGCATACTCGGAGCCCAGCGGTGGAGGTGGCGGCACGATGAGCGGGACCGAGGCGGCCGGCGCGGGCACGGCGTCTGCGGTCGCCCCCGGGCCGGCGGACACGTCGGCCGCCCGGGCGCGGACGCGCGACGGCATCGACCTCCGGCTCCGCCATTGGCCGGCGCCGGGCGCGGCCTGGGCGAGCGTCCTGGTCGTCCACGGCATCGCCGAGCACGCCGGACGCTACGAGCGGGTCGGCCGCGAGCTCGCAGCAGCCGGACTCGACGTCCACGCCTTCGACCTGCGCGGCCACGGCGAGTCGGGCGGGCGCCGCGTCCACGTCGCGCGCTGGGACCTGTTCCTCGACGACGTCGAGGACCGCCTGGCGGGCCTGCCCGCGGCACGGCCGCGGATCCTGCTCGGCCACTCGATGGGCGCCCTGCTCAGCCTCGGCTACTGCCTCGACGGGCGGCCGGCCCCGGACCTGCTCGTGCTGAGTGCGCCCGCGCTCCGCGCGCGCGTGCCGGCGTGGCAGCGCCTCGCCGCGCCCGTCCTCGGCCGCCTCGCCCCGACGCTCTCGCTGGCCAACCCGATCGACCTGGCCCAGCTCGCCCGCGACCCCGCCGTCGGGGCTGCGTACGACGCGGACCCCCTCGTCCGGCAGCGGACCACCGCCCGCCTCGGCTGGGAGCTCTTCCGGGCCATGGACCGCGCCGCGGCGGGCCTGGCCGCCCTCCGCGTCCCGACCCTCGTCGTCCACGGCGGCGACGACCGGCTCGTGCCGCCGGCCGCGAGCGAGCCACTGGCGGCGCTGCCCGGCGTCGAGCGGCGGGTGTACCCGGGCCTCCGCCACGAGACGCTCCAGGACCCCGAGGCGCCGGCCATCGTGGCCGACATCGTGGCCTGGCTGCGAGCCCGTCTCGTCGGCGGCTGAGCCGCGACGCCGCGGGCCGGCGCCGTCGCGGCCCCACGGCTGTCAGTGGAACAGCGTCGTCAGCCTGCGCCAGGGTCGCCGCTCACCCCGCCGCGGCCGGGACAGCCGGTGCAGCTCAGCCACGTCGCCGGCCGTGCGCTCGTGGAGGGCCGCCGCGATAGCGTGGGCCGCCCGCCGCTCCGCCGCGCTCCCGGCTGGCGGCAGCGGCGTGTCCGGGGCGAGACCCGCCGCCTCCCGGGGCGAGATGGCCGGCAGGGCCCGCAGCCGGATCCGGCGACCGAGGTACAGCTCCTCGCTCCCGCCGAGGACGAGCGGGACGATGGGCGCGCCGGAGCGCAGGGCGAAGTAGCCGAGCCCGGGCGCGATGCGCCGCGCCTCGCCGAGCGGGGCCGGCGGCCCGACCTCGGGGAACACCACGAACACCGTCCCCGCGGCCAGGCTCTCGACGGCGGCGGCGGCGTGGGCGTCGAAGGCGTGGCGCCCGCCGCCCGGCCAGATCGGGATGACGCCGCCGATCCGCGAGAAGAGGAAACGCCGGAACGGCGAGCGGAAGATCGCCGGCCCGTCGCCGAAATAGGTGAGGCGCGGCTCGAGCGGCAGCGAGAGGGCGACGACGAACGGGTCGATCCACGTCCGGTGGGGCAGGCCGGCCGCGATCCACCCCCCGGCGGGGTGGCCATCTGGCGTCCTCGGCAGGCGCTCCGCCCCCTCGAGCTCGAAGCGCAGCCGCAGCACGGTCTGGACGAGCCGACAGCCGAGGACGATGGCCCGGTAGAAGGGCGCCGCGCGCGTCGGCGCGCCGCCCATCAGGCCGCCCTTCGCGGCGGCCGGTCCGAGGCGGACCGCGAGCGCGTCCCCCGCCGCGGCGCGCTTCTCGGCTGTCTCGGCGGAGCGCCCGGGCCGGCGCAGGAACAGCCAGGTCAGCCAGGGCCACCGGCGTCGGCCGGGCTGGCGGGCCATGACGCGTCCGTGGAGCTCGGCCACCGGCGGGGCGAGGAGCGCCTCGAACCGCTCCGTGAGGGCTCGGGCGAGGTCGAGCTCGGCGCGGCTGCCGGCGGGCGGCAGGACGCCATCCCAGGCCGGACCGAGCAGCGCCGCGGCCGAGGTGGCCGGCAGCGCGCGTGAGGCGAGCCGCCGTCCCCGGTACAGCTCGCCGGAGCCCGCCATCGCGAACGGCAGGATCGGGGCGCCGGTCCGCAGGGCGATGAGCGCGGCCCCGACCCGGAAGGGCGACGGCCGGTCGGGCGGCCCGGTGACGCCGCCCTCGGGGAAGAGCACGAAGACGCCGCCGGCTCGGAGCACCGCCTCGGCCGAGGCGACGTGCTGCTCCACGCCGACCCCGCCGCGCCAGACGGGCAGCATCCCCCCGACGCGGCGGAGCGCCCATTCCTTCCAGCGTCGGTCGAATGCCGACGGGCCGCTGCCGAGGAACCACGCCCTTGGCTCCGTCGGCAGGGCGTGGAGGACGAGGAAGGGGTCCATCCAGCCGCGGTGGGCGGCGCCGACCAGCAGGTACCCGCCCGTCAGGGGGACGTGCTCGCGGCCGAGCGCCTCGACCCGGAACCCGAACAGGCCGAAGAGGACCGCCCGGCCGAGCAGCCGGGCGAGGCGGTAGGTCAGGCTCGCTCGGGCCTCCGGTGGCCGGCCGAGCCAGGCGAGGCCCTCGCGGGCACCCCCGCGCGCGGCGGCGAGCCGCTGGGGGGCGAGGCGGGCGGGGGCGGGGCGTCGGGGAGCTGGCGGGCCGTCGCCGCCCACGGCTCAGGTCTCGGCGCCCGGCAGGCGGTCGACCGCGGCGGAGCCCGGCGGCGTGCCGGGCTCCGTACCGACGGCCCCGGCTCGGTCCTCCCGACGCGCCCCGGGGCGATGGCGGTAGGCGAGGACCGCGAGGGCACCGACGATGAAGCCGCTGGCCACGAGCTGCGCCGTGGGGATGCCGAAGAACGTCCAGTTGTAGCCGGAGCGGAAGAACTCGAGCAGGAACCGCTCCACGCCGTACCAGATGAAGTAGCCCATCGCGACGTCGCCGCGCCGCAGCCGCGCGGCGAAGCGGCGGCCCACGAAAAGCAGGACTGCCACGCCGAGGAAGCTCAGCAGAGACTCGTACAGGAAGAGCGGATGGAAATGCGCATCGACGGGCGTCGTGCCGAGCGGCGGGCAGAGGTACTCCTGGACACGGTTCTGGCACTGGATGGCGATGCCCCAGGGCAGGCTCGTCGGCGGACCGTAGAGCTCCTGGTTGAAGAAGTTGCCCCAGCGGGCGATCGCCTGGGTGATCAGGACGGCGGGCG
Source organism: Candidatus Limnocylindrales bacterium (assembly GCA_036392215.1). Lineage (GTDB taxonomy): Bacteria > Chloroflexota > Limnocylindria > Limnocylindrales > CSP1-4 > JAJYJO01. The sequence continues at coordinate 20,062 of DASVYJ010000035.1, forward strand.
CCGCGATGTCGGCCCAGAGCCAGAACGGCAGGCCCTTGCGGCGGGTGTACCAGATCATCGCCAGCAGGCCCGTCGCCACGCCGCCGTAGATGCCGAGTCCGGTATAGGGGGGCAGGAAGATCCGGATCGGATCGTCCGCGTAGAGGTGCCACTGGTCGATGACGTGGTAGGCCCGGCCGCCGATGAGGGCGGCGATGGCGATGACGATGATCCCGTCCGGGATGACGGACGGGTCCTGGCCCCGCCGCCGCGCCTCGCGCGTGGCGAGCCAGGCCGCCACGGCGATGCCGACGGCGTAGGCGATGCCGTACCAGTGGATGGGGAGGGGCCCGATCTGGACGGCGATGGGGTTCGGGGTGAAGTCGATCATGCTCGGCCGAGTGTACCCGGCGGGCGCTGTCGCGCTCCTATACTGGCCGCCGTATGACCGTCACGACCCGCGCATGACCGCCAGCCGGTCGCAGACCCCGCCCGTCGCGCTCAAAGGCGTCCCCGAGCGGCCGCTTCCCCCGCCCCCGATCGTCCGCCCGTGGTAGCCGAGTTCGACTGGTGGCTCCTCATCGTCGGCTTCGTCGCCGGCGGGGGCCTCATCTGGCTCATCCTCGCCCGGCTGCCGCGCGACGAGGCGGACGTCACCGCCGACGAGCGCTGGGCCGAGGCCGGCTGGATCGCCGAGGAGCTCGCGACGACGGGGCGGCCGGTCGATCCCGAGACGGCCGAGGAGGTCCTCGCCCTGCACGAGCGATACCTGGCGGGCCCGGCGCAGGTCGAGGCGGACCAGGCGGCCGACGAGCCCGGCGAGCCCCCACTGCCCGACGGCGAAGCAGGCCCGGGCGGGCAGGCCGGGCGCGAGGCAGGCCCCGGCGAGGACCAGCGGGCCCAGGCCTAGGCGCCGCGCTTCTCCGGCACTCGGCCGACGTGGAGGGCGACCGCCCCGAGCGCGAGGCGGCGGTAGGCTGGCTCGGCCAGGCCGGCGCGGCGCATGGTCCCGACGAGCTGGTCCGGGTCGGGGAAGCCGGCCAGCGACTCCGGCAGGTAGCGGTACGCAGCCCGGCGGCCGAAGAGGCGGCCCAGGAACGGGGCGAAGCGGCGGAACGTGGCGTGGTAGAGCCGCCCGAGCGGGCGCGGCCGGGGCAGCGACAGCTCGAGGCAGACGACCCGCCCGCCGGGCCGGACGACGCGGGCGAGCTCGCGGAAGCCGGCCTCGTACGAGGCGAGATTGCGCAACCCGAACGAGATGGTCGCCGCATCGAACGCCCCGTCGGGGAACGGCAGCTCGAGCGCGTTCGCGACCGAGAACTCGAGCTGGATGACGTCGCGATACGTCCGCCTCGCCGCCGCCACCATCGCCGGGGCGAGGTCAACGCCGACGACCCGCCCGAAGGGCCCGACGCGCTCGGCCAGCGCCTCGGACAGCTTGCCCGTCCCGCAGGCCACGTCGATCGCCGCGTCGCCGGTGGACAGGCCTGTGGCTGCGACCGCGGCGCGCCGCCAGCGGCCGTCGAGCCCGGCCGTCATGAGCGTGTTCAGCCGGTCGTAGACGGGGGCGATGTCGTCGAACATCGCCGCGACCGACGCCTCGGGCACGGGATTGCCGGGCCGGCCCTCGCCGGGCCTCGCCCCGCCGGCCGGGTCGACCTCGTCGGCCGCCTGCCGCTCCCTGTTCGCCGTCATCGCCGTCCGATCGATCTCAGAACGTCCCGACGAGCGCCGGGGCCGCCGTGGCCGCCGAGGCGCCGGCCTCGACGAGCGTGACCCCGAAGCGGTCGCCCGCCCGCAGCCCGACCAGCCCGTCCACGCGCCCTGCCCAGTAGGCCAGTCCGCCGCCGAACTCCATCCAGCCGATGGTCCGGTGGGCGCCCCCGGACTCGACCCAGCAGCGGTATTCCTGGCCGGCCGGGGCGGGCTGGAGCGAGTCGGACTCCATGACGATCTCGCCGCCGTCGGCTGACACGAGGAGGACGCCCCGCGGCGTGCCCTCGGCGTCGAGCAGCTCGATCCGGCGCAGATCGGGCGCGTCGAGCAACCGTGCCGTCGCCCGGCTCAGGTCAGCCAGGCCGGCCGTCGTCGCCTGCTCGCGGCGGAGCGCGTCACCGCCGCCGGCGAGGGCCAGGGTCAGCGCGACCGCCAGGATGGCGACCGCCGCGAGGCTCCCCAGCCAGGCGAGCGGCCGCGGGAAGCCCCGGAGTCGGAACCGCGCCGATCCGGGCGGGCCGGCCGCGGCCGCCGCTGCGTCGTCGACCGGTCCGCGTGGGTCGAGCGGCGGGACGACGGACAGCCGGGGTGCGGCCGGGACATCGCCAGCCCCCGGGCCACCTGCCACCGCCGCGCCACCGGCCACCGCCGCGTGCTCGCGGCCGAGGGCCCGGACGTAGGCCAGCGTGCGCTCGCGCAGCTCCGGACCGGGTACGGCGCGGAGGGCCTCGCGGAGCAGGGGCGCAGTCCGGCGGAGGCGCTCCATCTCGACCCGGCAGGCGGCGCAGCCCGCCAGGTGACCGGCGACGAGCGCCGCCTCCGGCGTGTCGCCTGCCATGAGCCGGTCGAGCCCGCCGGGCTCGACCGCCGCGAGCTCGAGGGCCTCGTGGACCTCAGCGTGGTCCATCGCCGCTCCGATCCATCCGCATCCGCGGCCGCCCGAACAGCGGACCGCGCTCGCCTCCTTCCATCACCAGGTTCATTCGCCGACGCCCACCGTTCGGTTCGGCTCGTCCGGCGTCGGTTCGTCGTCGAAGGCCTCGCCGAGCGCCTCGCGCAGCCGCCGCAGCGCTCGGCGGGTTCGCGTCTTGACGGTCCCGAGCGGCCAGCCGAGGCGGGCCGCGATCTCCGACTGGCTCAGCCCGTCCTGATACGCCAGCAGGATCACCTCCCGTTCCGGAGCCGCCATCCCGGCCAGTGCGCCGGCGACGGCCCGGCGCAACTCGGCAGCCTCCGCCTGGTCCGCTGGGCCGGGCTCCGGGGTCGCGCCCCCGAGCACGTCGCCCTCGGCGACGAGCCGCTCGAGCGCCCCGGCCTCGGAGGCGTCGGCCACGACCGCCGAGAATGGCGTCGCCCGAAGGCGCCGGCCAGCGGCGCGGAGCCGGTCCACGGCCCGATTGCGGGCGATCGTGAACAGCCAGGCCGCCAGCGACCCGACGGCCGGGTCGAACAGCTCGGCCCGGTTCCAGAGGGCAAGGAACGTCTCCTGGACGACCTCCTCGGCGGCCGTCCGGTCGCCCGTCAGCCGATAGGCCGCCGCGAAGACGGCATCCCCGTGGCGGTCGTACAACGCGCCCAGGGCCTCCTCCGACCCGGCCGCCACGCGAGCGACCAGGCTGGCATCCACCTCGGCCAGCCTTTCCATCCCTACGCCGGGCTCCACTGGACGGTTTCGAAGGGCGCCATCGTCGCCTACCAGTCCTCGCCCCGGGCGCGGACGCCGGCGCCGAGCGAGCCCGGGGGCAGGTGCGCCTCCAGGCAGGTCACGCCCGCCGGCCCGACCGTCGCATCGTGCTCGATCCCGGCCGGCAGGTCCAGCCGCTCGCCGACCCCGAGCCGGTGGGCGGCCCCGCTCGCGGGCAACCCGAAGACGATGGCGCCGCGAGTGACGACGAGGACCTTGTCGTAGCCGTGGCTGTGCGCCGCGTACCGTTCCCCAGGGCCGTTGGACCAGGGCGCGGCGGCGAGGCCGGCTGCCTCGAGCCGCTCGAGGATGTCGGGCTCGCGCTGGTCGCTCATGCCCCGGCGCCCGGGGCCGGCGAGTCCGCGCCATCGTCCCGGACCCCCGCCGAGCCGTCGACGACGCTCGTCCCGGCCTCGGCATCGGGGTGCTCGTTCGCGACCTCCCGCTCGAACGGCCGACCGCGCGGCAGGTCGGCGGAGGCCTCGGTCCAGGCCGCATCGGCCGCCGACCCGTCGTCAGCGAACGAGCCGATCGTCATGAGGGCCGCGACCAGGAAGAGCGCGCCCGCGGCGACGGCCAGGAAGAGCGGCCAGCGCATCCAGAAGCCGACGACGACGAAGACGATGCCGCCCGCAGCGAGGCTGCTGGCGAGCGCCCGGAGGCCTGGCATCCGGTCCATCGCTAGCCCGCCACCGAGACGCCGATGACCCGTCCGACGCCATACGTCACGGCCGCGGCGAGCACGCTGATGGCGACCTGCCGCACCCCGCTGTAGACGATGCTGCGGCCCGTGAAGAGGCTGACGCCCGCGCCGACGAGGAAGCTGCCGAGCAGGGCGAGCCCCACGCCGAGGCCGAAGACGACCGGCCCACCGCCGAACAGGAACGGCACGACGGG
>DASVYJ010000036.1:0-7266 GCA_036392215.1 Candidatus Limnocylindrales bacterium
CCCCGACCGGCCGGAAGCCCAGCGCGGAGTTGGTCTGGAGCTGTCGGGCGCCGAGGTTGGAGGTCATGATGACGATGCAGTTGCGGAAGTCGACTCGCCGCCCCTTGGCGTCGCTGAGGTGCCCGTCCTCGAGGATCTGCAGGAGGATGTTGAACACCTCGGGGTGCGCCTTCTCGATCTCGTCGAGCAGCACCACCGCGTAGCTCTTGCGCCGCACCGCCTCGGTCAGCTGGCCACCCTCGTCGAACCCGACGTAGCCGGGAGGCGCGCCCACGAGGCGGCTGACGTTGTGGCGCTCCATGAACTCGCTCATGTCGAGCTTGATCAGCGCGTCCTCGCTGCCGAACATGAACTCGGCGAGCGCCTTCGCCAGCTCGGTCTTGCCGACGCCCGTGGGGCCGAGGAAGACGAACGAACCGATCGGCCGCTTGGGGTCCTTGAGGCCGGCACGCGCGCGGCGGACGGCCTTGGAGATCGTCTCGATGGCCTCCTGCTGGCCGATCACGCGGCCGTGCAGCGACTCCTCCATGTGGAGCAGCCGCTCCGACTCCTCCTGCGCGATGCGGGTCACCGGGATGCCCGTCCACATCGCCACGACCTGGGCGATCTCCTCCTCGTCGACGGCGGGCTGGTCCGCCGAAACCTGGCTCTGCCACTCGCCTCGGAGCGTCTCGACCGTCTGGCGGGCGCGCGCCTCCGACTCACGGAGCGTGGCCGCCTCCTCGTACTCCTGGGCGTTGATGGCCGCGTCCTTCTCCTTCGTGACGCGCTCCAGCTCCTTCTGCGCCTCGCGGAGGGCGGGCGGCGCGGAGGCGTAGCGGAGGCGGACCCGGCTGGCGGCCTCGTCGATCAGGTCGATGGCCTTGTCGGGCAGATGGCGGTCGGTGATGTAGCGGATCGAGAGGTCCGCCGCGGCGCGGACGGCGTCGTCGGTGATGCGCACCTTGTGGTGCTGCTCGTAGCGCTCGCGGATCCCGAGCAGGATGTCGATCGTCTGCTCGAGGGTCGGCTCCTCGACCATCACCGGCTGGAAGCGGCGCTCGAGGGCCGCGTCGCGCTCGATGTACTTGCGGTACTCGTCGAGCGTCGTGGCGCCGATGCACTGCAGCTCGCCGCGGGCGAGCGGCGGCTTGAGGATGTTCGCCGCGTCGATCGCGCCCTCCGCCGCACCGGCGCCGACGAGCGTGTGCAGCTCGTCGATGAAGAGGACCGCGTCGTTCGTGTTCCGGAGCTCCTCGATGATCTTCTTGAGGCGCTCCTCGAACTCGCCGCGGTACTTGGTGCCGGCGACGAGCGAGCCGATGTCGAGGGTCAGGACCCGCTTGTTGGAGAGGGTCTCCGGGACGTCGCCCGAGACGATGCGGTGGGCGAGGCCCTCGGCGATCGCCGTCTTGCCGACGCCCGGCTCGCCGATCAGGGCCGGGTTGTTCTTCGTCCGCCGCGACAGGATCTGGATGACCCGCTCGATCTCCTTCTCGCGGCCGATGACCGGGTCGAGCTTGCCCGCCCGGGCCGCCTCGGTCAGGTTGATGCCGAGCTGGTCGACGGTGGGGGTCTTGCTGGCCCGCTTGGTCTCCTGCGCCGGGCCGGCGGCCGAGGACTGCGAGAGGACGCGGATGACCTCGTGGCGGACCTTGTCGAGATTCACCCCGAGCGACTCGAGGACGCCAGCGGCGATGCCCTCGCCCTCGCGGACGAGGCCCAGCAGCAGATGCTCGGTGCCGATGTAGTTGTGGCCCAGCCGGCGGGCCTCGTCGATGGCCAGCTCGATGACCCGCTTGGCGCGCGGGGTGAGACCAACCTCGCCGACGACGGGCCGGTCGCCGCGGCCGATGATGAACTCGACGGCCGTCCGGACCTTGGGCAGCTCGACGTTCATGTTCTCGAGGACACGCGCGGCGACGCCCTCGCCCTCGCGGACGAGGCCGAGGAGCAGGTGCTCCGTGCCGATGTAGTTGTGGTTGAACCGCTGGGCCTCGTCCTGGGCAAGGGTCAGTACCTTGCGGGCCCGGTCGGTGAACTTGTCGAAACGATCCATCGAGTCAGAAACGCCTGTGCTGCACCGTCGCCGCCGGGACGGCTGCTCGGGACGGCTCTCGCCATGCTAGCACGACCACCCCCCTCTGCCACTCAGCCGACAAGACGGCCCGGGTGGTCCTTTCGGGCTCCCCCGGGGAGGGGATGCCGGAGGCCAGGAGGAGCGGCCGGTCCGCGGTCGCGAGCCGGTCGGTAGATGATTCGCCGAGCTCGTGGCAGCGGATGCGTGCGCCACGGCGCGGCCATCGCGGCCGGCTTACAGAACGCGCCGCAGGAGTCCGGAGGACACGCGATGGCCCGTCGGAGACCGACGGGCCATCGCGCTCGCTTGGCTCGGTACGGGACGGCCCTGCCGTCCCCGTCTCAGGCCCGCCCGGGATCCCCGGGCTCGGCCGCGCCGGCGTCGCCGCCCGTCGGCTCCTCGCGGGGCCCGCTCGGGACCTCCGGTTCGGCGCCGACCGGTGACGACGTCTCCGTCGACTCGCCGGACGGGGCCGCCTCCTCGGCGGCGGTGGCAAGGGCCTCGGCCTCCGGCTCGCCGCTGGCCTCCGACGCGGCGGCCTCGACGGCGGGTGGCTCGGCCTCGGGCGCCGGGGTCACGACCTCGGCCTCGGCCGCGGGAGCCGCCTCCGCCTCGGCCGGCGCGGCCTCGGGCGCCGCTGGCGCCTCCGCCTCGGGCTCGGGCGCAGCAGCGACCTCGGCCTCGGGTGCCGCTGGCGCCTCCGCCTCGGGCTCCGCTGGGGGAGCGGCCTCGGCCTCGGCCTCCGCCTCGGGCCCACCCTGGCGCGCGGCCTCGGCATCCGCCATCTGCTGGCGGACCTGGGCGAACGCCGCGGCGAGGGTGTTGTCGATGCCGCCCTCGGGTTCCTGGACGGCGTCGGCCATCGAGTAGCTCCGCTCCGTCCGCGGCCGCCGCTCGCGCGGCTCCGGTGCGGACCGGACCGGCGGCTCCTCGGCCTGCTTGAGGCTCAGGCCCAGGCGATGGCGCTCGGAGTCGAGGGAGATGATCTTGAGCTTGAGCTGCTGGCCCTCGTGGACGACGTCCCCCGGATGGGCGACGCGCTGATGCGAGAGCTCGCTGATGTGGATGAGGCCCTCGAGGCCGTCGCGGACCCGGACGAAGGCGCCGAAGTTGACGAGCTTCGTCACCGTGCCGTCGATGACGTCGCCGACCTTGAAGTCGGCCACCGTCGAGTGCCACGGGTCGGGCTGGAGGCGACGGATCGAGAGGCTGATCCGGCCCCGCTCGTGGTTGATGTCGATGACCTCGGCCTCGACCTCGTCGCCGACCTTGTAGCCGGCCTCGGGGTTGTTGACCTTGTTCCAGGAGAGCTCGCTCTTGTGGACGAGCCCGTCGATCCCGCCGAGGTCGATGAAGACGCCGAAGGGAGCGATGGAGCGGACCGTGCCGGTGACCTTCTGGCCGACCTGGAGGCTGCTGAACAGCTCGTCCCGCTTCTCGCGCCGCTCCTCGTAGAGTGCGACCTTCTCGGAGAGGATGAGCCGGTTCGCCTTCCGGTTGACCTCGAGGATCTTGAGGCGCAGCTTGCGGCCGACGTAGGGCTGCAGCTTCTCGGCGATCTCCTGCGCCGCGTCGCGCGGCTGGTCGTTCTGCGGACGGCGCGGGAAGTCGACGATCTGGCTGATCGGGACGAAGCCGCGGATGCCGCAGTCGACGATGAGGCCGCCCTTGTTGTGGTCGATGACGGGCGCCTCGATGATGACCCCGGCCTCGAACTGCTCCTGCATCGCGCGCCACTTGCGCTCGAGACCGGCTCGGCGCAGCGAGAGGACGGCGTGGCCCTCCTGCGACTCGGGCTGGAGCACGTAGACGAGGACGGTGTCGCCGATGGTCAGCTGGGGCTGGCTCTCGGCGTGGCGACCGTAGAGCTCGCGGTTGGAGACGACGCCCTCGCTCTTCGCGCCGATGTCGACCAGGATCTCGTCCCGGTCGATGCGGACGACCTGGCCCTCGACGACGTCGCCGTGCTTGAAGCTGCGGATGTCAGCGTCCTGCTCGGCGAGCAACTCCTCCATCGTCGACGGCTCGGGACCGGCGGGCGCGGGAGGCGCGGCGGGCTCCTCGGGCTCATCGGCGGCGGGCGCGGCGGCCATGTCCTCGTCGCTCAGGGCGACGACCGGCTCGGCCTCCGGGGCCTGATCCGCCTCTGCGGCGGAGGGAGCCACCGCCGGCGTACCGTCCACGAGGGGGCGAACGTCCTCCACTTCGACCGGCGCCCCGGCAGCGGCGGCCGGGGCGGGCGGCTCGCTCTGCATGTCGGTAGGCTCGGCCACGTGGTCCTGGCCTGCGATGATCGGCTCGGTCGGCTGGTTCGTCTCGGCGGGCTCGTCAGCGACGGCGACCGCCGCGACGGCTTCCTCGGACGCCTGGTCGGCGGCGAGGGCGTCCGCCCTCGGCTCCGGCGCGGTCCCGCCCAACTGCTCTTCGGTCAAGTGTTGCTACTCCTGATGATCGTGTCGGCCCCTTGAGATGCGGAACGGCCCGAGCCACGCGCTCGAGCCGTCTCAGTCGATCAGCAAGGGTCCGGTGTCGCTCAGCGCTCGGTCCGCTCCTCCCTGGTCGGTGGCATGGGCGCGCGTCTCTTCAGCTGTTCCTGCCCCTAGGGCCGGGAGAGTCTAGCACACGGGCCGAGCCGCCTACAATCGGAACGCCGTGCCCTGCTGCCGCGTCTCCCGAACGTTCCGAGCGCCCCGTGCCTGAGCTGCCCGACCTCGCCGTCGTCGGCGACGCCCTCCACGCGGCCCTCGCCGGCCGGCCCGTCGCCGTGGCCGAGGCGACCGCCCCGCTCGCCGTGAGGGGCACGCCGGTCGAGCTCGCCGCACTCGTCGGGCAGCGCCTCGATGCCGTCCGCCGCCGGGGGAAGTTCCTGTGGCTCGATCTCGAGCACGACCGGCTGGCCATCAACCCGATGCTCACCGGGCGCCTCCAGCTGGCCCGACCCGGCCAGAAGCGGCCCGGGGCGACGGCCTTCGTGCTCGGCCTCGCGGCGCGCTCGGGGCCCCCCGCCGACGCCGCCCCCTGGACCGTCGGCGCGGCCTGGCTGCCCGGCGACGGCGAGGCGGTCGAGGTGCGCTACCGCGACCCGACCCAGATGGGCAAGGTGTATCTCCTGCCGGCCGGGGTCCCGCGTGTAGTGCCGGGGGCCGGCGAGGACGAGCAGGGTCCCGACGCCGACGACCCGACCCTCGACCTCGCCACGTGGCGCCAGCGCATCCGCCGCCATCCCGGCGAGCTCAAGAACCTGCTCCGGAACCAGGCGTTCGTGGCCGGTATCGGGAACGCCTACAGCGACGAGATCCTCCACGCGGCGGCGCTCATGCCGTACCGCAAACGGACGTCGCTCGCGCCCGAGGAGGTGGACGCGCTGTACGAGGCGACGCGGCGTGTCCTGGGCGAGGCGATCGGGGTGCTCCGCGAGCGCGTCCCACCGACGTTCGAGACGCAGGTGCGTGACTTCCTCGCGGTCCACGGGAAGGGCGGCAGCCCGTGCCCGCGGTGCGGGGCGCGGCTCACCGAGGTCACCGCCGGGGGCTCCGCGACGACCTACTGCCGCGCCTGCCAGCGCTGACCGCGGGGTCAGGCCTGCGCCCACGTGACGTCGCCCAGCCCCGTCCCCCGACGTGACGGCGCCGGCGCGTGTCCCCCGTCAGGCGGGCACGAGGATGGTCTGGCCCGCGTAGATGGCGGTGGAGGACCCGAGCCCGTTGAGGGCCTGGAGCGTCGCGACGGTGGTGTGGAAGCGACTGGCGATCCTCGACAGCGTGTCCCCGCTGGCGACCTTGTAGGGTTGCGTCGCCACCGGGGGCCGCGTCGGGGCAGGCGTCGCCGACGGCCGGGGGCTTGTGGTCGCCGCGGTCGGCGTCGGCGGCGGCGAGGTCACGGGGCTCGGGGCAGCCGTCGCCGCGGTCCCGGACGGCACGGTCGCGCTCGCGGTGGCCGCCGGCGACGCGGAGGCTGCGCCGATGCCAGCCGCCGTCGCGGGCGTCCCCTGGGCTGCGGTCGACGGCGCGACGGGCGCAAGCAGCCGGGCGTAGAGCACGACCGCGAGGGCCAGGACCATGATCGCGGCCAGGCCGACCTGGCCGAGCGGGATCTCACCGATCCCGCGCGCGGCGGCTGCCGCGGGCCGATCGAATCGGACGGTCACGGTGCGTTCCACCGGAGTCCCGCCCGCGGCCCGGGCCTCCAGGGGCCGGTCGCGCATTCGGGCAGTCGCCGCCTCGTACGTCGCGCACGCCGCATGACTCGCCGTCACGCAGAGCCGTCGCTGCTTCTCGAGGGCGACCGCGACCGCGGGGGTGACGGCGCCGCAATGGTGCTCATGGTCTGGGTGGACGGAGACCCAGGCCGACCCCGCCGCTCCGAGATACGGGCACAGGCGGAGCACCGCGAGCGTCGCCTGCGCGGGCGGTCCGCCGGCCGTCGATCCGCCGCCCGGCCTCGCCGGCGGCGAGCCGTCCCCCTGGGGCGCTGCCGCATCTGGGATAGCGGTCACGACGGCAAGGATACCGGTCGCGGCCGCCGCCGCGCGCCGGTCGCGACCCTCGCGCCCTCCGTCACGGGGGCCGTCGCGCCAAGCCCAGTGGCAACGGAACGCGAGGTCGAGGGCACGGGGTTCCGGGAACGCAAAAACCCTGGCGACGACCTATTTTCCCGAAAGGCTGCCCTCTCAGTATCTTCGGCGCTGGAGAGCTTGACTTCCGTGTTCGGGATGGGAACGGGTATGGCCTCTCCGCTAGTGTCACCAGGGTTCGTGCGTCTGGACGTGTCTCGGCAGCGGCTCGCGGCACGATCATGTCGTGCCGGGCGCCGATCGATCTTCGATCTCGCGGTCGCTCAGCCGCGAAGCGCGGCGGGTGCTCCCGTCCTGTCAGCGCTGACCCTTGGTCAGTCGCTGGTTGAGGTCAAGCCCTCGACCGTTAGTACGGCTCAGCTTCATCCGTCACCGGACTTCCACATGCCGCCTATCAAACAGGTGGTCTCCCTGCGGTCTTACCCGGTTGACCCGGTGGGGAACCTCATCTCGAGGCGAGCTTCGCACTTAGATGCTTTCAGCGCTTATCCCGACCGAACATAGCTACCCAGCGGTGCCCTTGGCAGGACAACTGGCACACCAGCGGTTCGTCCACTCCGGTCCTCTCGTACTAGGAGCAGCTCCTCTCAAGTTCCCTACGCCCACGATGGATAGAGACCGAACTGTCTCACGA
>DASVYJ010000037.1:0-5057 GCA_036392215.1 Candidatus Limnocylindrales bacterium
ACGGGCAGGTTCGCCGTGAACATGCTCGGCGAGGACCAGCAGGCCCTCTCGGACTGCTTCTCCGGCGCACCCGTCCAGCCGGACCGCGAGGCGTTCTGCGGCGCGGCGTGGCAGCCGGGGGCGACCGGCCTCCCCGTCCTCGACGCCGCCATCGCCAGCATCGAGTGCACCATCGAGGCGATCCACGCAGCGGGCGACCACGACCTCTACGTCGCCCGGGTCGACGCCGTGCGCCACGCGGACGGCCACGCCCAGCCCCTCCTCTACTACCGCGGCCGCTACCTCCGGATCGAGCGCGCCCGGACGCTCGACCTGGAGGGCAAGCCGGAGCGCTGAGGTGGCGACGGTCCCGGCGAACGGCATCGAGGTCTGGTACGAGACCGTGGGGGCGGGACCCCCGCTCGTCATGCTCCACGGGGCGTCCTCGACCGCCCGCCGCAACTGGGGCGGCCAGATCCCCCTCTTCTCGAAGGGGTTCCGGCTCTACCTGCCCGACGCCCGGGGACACGGTCGGACGCGCTGGGACGCGCGCCAGGGTTTCTCGAACGCGCTCCTGACCGACGACCTGGAGTCCTTCGTCGACGCGCTCGGCCTCGACACCTTCCACCTGGTCGCGTTCTCGATGGGCTCGCTGACCGCCCTCACCTTCGCCGTCCGCCACCCCGAGCGGCTGCGGACCCTGATCCTCGGCGGGATCACCACCCAGCGCGAGCCCCGCACGAGCGTCGCCCGGCATCTCATGGACCCCGACCGGATCGACCGCGAGGACCCGACCTGGGCGGCCGAGCTGGACCGGCTGCACGGTCCGGTCCAGGGCGACGGCGCCTGGCGGGTCCTGCTGCCGGCTATCGCTTCCGACGTCGCGACGCAGGCGCTGCTCGGCCCGCGCGAGCTGCGCCGCGTCGAACTGCCCGTCCTCATCGCCGTCGGCGACCGCGACCCGTTCGTGCCCGTGGACCATGCCTGGGGCCTGCGCCGCCAGCTACCGGACGGCCGGCTGCTCGTCCTGCCCGAGTGCCACCACGAGGTGATGACCTGCCGGCCGGCGCTGTTCAACGAGGCCTGCGCCGGCTTCTACCGCTCGACGGAGACGATCGCCCGGCGACGGGCCCGGCCCATCGGCTTCCAGCCCCACGAGCATCCCGGCGGGACCGACACGGCCTGGCTCGACCGGCGGGTCGGCGAGGCGGGCTGACGCGCCGCGGCCGCCGATTCGGATCGTGGGCGACGCCGGCGCCCGACGTCGCTGCTTCGACCCTCGCGTCCCCGGCCGCTCCGGCGGCCACCAGTGGAGGAGCACATGACGACCCTGCTGGCCCTCTACCGCCGCCCCGCGGGCGGCGACGAGGCTTTGGCCGGCTTCCTGGCCGCCTATCGCGACCGCCATCTCGCCCTTGTCGCCCAGACGCCGGGCCTCGGCTCGGTCAGCGTCCGCCGCGTGCGGCGCCGGCTCCTCGGAGATGACGACCTCGTCCTGGCCACGACGATGGAGTTCCCGGACTGGGAGACCGCGAAGGCCGGTCTCGCCTCCGAGCCGATGCGGGCCGCGGGCGACGTGCTGGCCGAGATCGCCCCGGGGCTCGTCACGCTCCTCGTCCTCGAGGACGCGCCGGAGCTGCAGCCCGGTGCCGCCGCGCCGTCCGGCGGCGGGGCGGGCCTGCCGCTCGCGGCGTCCGAGGTCGACACCGGCCGACCGCTCGGGGAGGCATAGCGGTGGCCGCCTCGTCACTGCGTCTCGCCCGCGACCTCGACGGTCGCCGCCTCACCGTGACCATCGACCGCCCCGCGGTCCTCAACGCACTGGATCGGCCGACGCTGCTCGCCCTGCGCGAGGCGTTCGGCGAGGCGGCCGCCGACCACCGCCTCGGCGTCGTCGTCCTGACCGGCGACGGGGAGCGCGCCTTCTCGACGGGCGCCGACCTCGCCGAGCAGGAGCCGTTCCTCGCCCGCCCGAACGATTACTGGGCCTGGATGGGCACGTTCATCGACGCCATCGACGCCATCCGCGACTGCCCGAAGCCGACGATCGCCCGCCTGAACGGGATGGTCGTCGGGGGCGGCAACGAGCTGAACCTCGCCTGCGACCTGGCCGTCGCCGCGGACGACATCACGATCCGCCAGATCGGGCCCTCGCGGGGCAGCCTGCCGTCGGGCGGGGCGACCCAGTGGCTGCCCATCGTCATCGGCGACCGGCGGGCCCGCGAGATGCTGTTCCTCAACCGGCCCGTGCCCGCCGCGACGGCCCTCGAGTGGGGCCTCGTGAACCGGGTCGTGCCGCGCGCCGAGCTCGACGCCGCCGTCGACGACCTCTCGACGGAGGTGCTCGCGAAGCTGCCCGAGACGATCCGGGCGACGAAGGCGCAGGTCCACTTCTGGAAGGACCTCGCCTGGGGCCTGACGATCCGCAACGCCCGGGAGTGGCTGACCGTCCACGCCGATTCGGCCGAGGTCGCGGCGGGACTCGCCAGCTTCCGCGAGAAGCGGCGGCCCGACTACGACGCCCTGCGGGCCGCGATCGCGGACGCGCCGGCGGAGGTCGCGGCGACCGCCTGCCCCAGCTGCGGGCGGGGACCGCTGCCCGCGGGCTTCCGGTTCTGTGGATACTGTGGCCACGAATTAGGAGGCGAGCGGTGACCGAGAGCGAGCGGCCGCGGGTCCGCGTCTCCTTCCCGGCCGAGCGCCCCGTCGGTCCCGCTGCGACCGACGTGCCCACCACGGTGCCGGGTGTCGCCCTCGTCACCCTCGACCGGCCCGAGGCCCACAACGCCCTCGACTACCGCCTCCTCGACGAGCTGGCGACCGCCCTGGAGCGCCTCGACGCCGACGCCGAGTGCCGCTGCATCGTCCTGACGGGGGCGGGCGAGCGTGCTTTCGCCGCCGGGGCGGACGTTCGCGAGCTGGCCGCGGAGACGTCCGTCAGCCTCTACGGCGGCTCGAACTTCGCCCGCTGGGAGCGGATCCGCGGCGTCCGGACCCCCATCGTCGCGGCGGTCCGCGGCTGGGCCCTCGGCGGCGGCAACGAGCTGGCGATGACCTGCGACATGGTCGTCGCCGGGGAGGACGCGCGGTTCGGCCAGCCCGAGATCCGGCTCGGGGTCATCCCCGGCGCCGGCGGGACGCAGCGCCTGACGCGGGCCGTCGGCAAGGCCCGGGCGATGGAGCTCGTCCTGACGGGGCGGGCGATGGACGCCCGCGAGGCGTACGCCGCGGGCCTGGTCACGAAGGTCGTGCCCGCGGAGGAAACCGTCGACGCGGCCCTCGACCTGGCGAGCCTCGTCGCCGAGCAGCCGCCGCTCGCCGTCCGGGCCGCGAAGGAGGCGGTCGAGCGGGCCTTCGAGCTGCCGCTCGGCGCCGGCCTCGAGTACGAGCGACGGCTGTTCTACCTGCTGTTCGCCAGCCAGGACCAGCGCGAGGGGATGGCGGCCTTCAGCGAGAAGCGGACGCCCCACTGGACGGGGAGCTGAGCGGATCGACGAGACGGCCGGGCCGCCGATCCCCGGAGGGACGGCGGGACGGGCCGGCAGGGGAGGTACCGATGGAGCGAACGTTCGACGGGGGCCGCGACGTGGGGGCCGATCCCGAGCGCGACTTCGGCGACGAGCCGGCCCCTGCCTGGCGCGACGCGCCGCCCGATCGCCTGACGCCGATCGACCCGTCGGCCCCGGTGAGCGGCCACGTCGCCCTGGCCCCGGCGCCGGCCTCGGCCTCGCTGGCCCCGGAGCACGACTGGAACGCGGCCCAGACGCTCATCCGGCCGCTCCTCAAGCCGGTCGGCACGGCCGGCATCCCCGTCGGGGAGCTCGACGAGGTGAGCCTGGCCGCGCCCGGGAAGCAGCACACCCAGCCGCTGCTCGTCGACGGCCCCTGTGGCCTGCCCGTCGTCTATGCCATGGCCGCCGAGGGCTTCGACGTGCTCGTCAACGGCGAGCACCTCCGGTCCTGGGGCGTCAGCGCCGCGGAGCTGCACGAGGTGGCCATGCGCAATCTGGCGGCCTGGTCGGACGGGGCGCCCTGGACCGACGAGGTGGACGGCGCCCGGCGTCTCGTCTCGTCGGACACCGGCGACGGCTGGGATGCCGCGAGGGTCCTCCTGCCCGCCGTCCGGGCGCGCCTCGCGGCCGAGCTCCACGGCCGGATCCTGGTCGGCCTGCCCGAGCGACACCTCCTCCTGGCGGGCTCGCTTCTGCCCGACGACCCCGAGTTCGCGGAGCTGTTCCGCGACTTCATCGTGGAGCAGTCGGGCGGCGCCGACGAGCCGATCGACCGGCGGGTCTTCGAGCTGCGCGACGGCGAGCTCGTCGACTTCGCGGGCGCCTGAGCGGCCTGCCGAGCCGTGCCCGAGCACGCCTTCGAGCGGCTCCGCTACGAGCTCGACGGGCCCGTCGCGACACTCACCCTGGCCCGGCCATCCTCGCTCAACGCGCTCGACCGGGGGCTCCGGACGGAGCTCCTCGCGGCGATCGGTGACGCGGGCCGGGATGACGCCGTCCGGGTCGTCATCTTGACCGGCGAAGGCCGCGGATTCTGCTCAGGGCAGGACCTCAAGGAGCGGTTCGAGCCAGGGACCGCGGCCATCGCCCGCGAGGTCCGCGACCGCTACAACCCGATCGTCCTCGGCCTCCGGCGGCTCGAGAAGCCGGTCATCGCTGCGGTCAACGGGGTGGCGGCGGGTGCCGGTGTCTCGCTCGCCCTCGCCTGCGACATCCGGCTCGCCGCCGAAACGGCGAGCTTCACCCTCGCCTTCGCCCGCATCGGCCTGGTGCCGGACAGCGGCGCCTCGTGGTTCCTGCCCCGCCTCGTCGGCTATGCCCGGGCGGCCGAGCTCGTCTTCACGACCGATCCGGTCGGGGCGGCGGAGGCGGAGCGGATCGGCCTCGTCAACCGCGTCGTCCCGCCGGAGCGGCTGCTCGACGAGTCGCGCGCCCTCGCCCGGCGGCTGGCGGCGATGCCGCCGCGCGCCCTGGCCTACGCCAAGCGCGAGCTCGAGCGGGCGCTGGCGACGGACCTCGAGACCGCGCTCGACTACGAGGCCTCGATGCAGGGGCTCGCGGCGCGGA
>DASVYJ010000038.1:0-41770 GCA_036392215.1 Candidatus Limnocylindrales bacterium
TGATCATGACCAGCAACGTCGGCTCGTCGGTCATCGCGTCGACGGCGACGGGTCGGGACGACCCGGCGGCGTACGAGGCGATGAAGCGGCAGGTGACCGAGGCGCTCCGCCTCCAGTTCCGGCCGGAGTTCCTCAACCGGGTCGACGAGGTGATCGTCTTCCACAGCCTGAGCGAGGCCGACCTGGCGGCGATCGTCGACCTCCTGCTGGCCGACCTCCAGCGCCGCCTGGCGGGCCAGGACCTGACCCTCTCGCTCACCCCGGCGGCCCGCTTGCTGATCGTCCGCGAGGGCACGGACCCGGCCTACGGGGCGCGGCCGCTCAAGCGGACGATCCAGCGGCTCGTCGAGAACCCGATGGCGCGCTCGCTCCTGCGCGCCGAGTTCCGGCCGGGCGAGGCGGTCACCGCGGACGCCGATCCGGCCGGCTCGGTGCTGGTCTTCCAGGGCGACGGCGCGACCGTCGTCGCCGACGCGGGCGAGCGCCGCGACGCGCGGACCCGCGGCACCGCGGCCGAGGCTCCGGCCTCCCCCTTCGCGCTGCCCGGCCTCGGCGGCCGGCGGCCGGACGGTGGGGACGGCGGCTCCCGGCCGAACTGACCATGGGCGAGGGGTCGGCCGGCGGCGTGCCCGGCGCAGCCGGGCCCCCCCTCCGTCGGCTGCCCTTCGCCGAAGTCCGGGCCCGGCTCGCCGCGCTGCCGGCCGAGCTGCCGGAGCCGCCGGCGGCCCTGCTGCCGGTCCGCACGGACACCGGGGAGATGCGGCCACGGACGCCGCTCGACCCGGCCCGCGTCCGGCCGGCAGCCGTCCTCGTCCTGCTCTACCCGGATGAGGCCGGCGAAACCCGGGTCGTGCTGACGGAGCGGGTCGACCGGGGCGGCCACCACGCCGGCGAGGTGAGCTTCCCGGGCGGCTCGGCCGAGTCGGGCGAGGCGTCGGAGCAGACGGCGCTGCGCGAGGCGGCCGAGGAGGTCGGGCTGGATGCCGCCGCGGCCGGGGTGGCGGTGCTCGGCGTCCTGCCCTCGTTCTGGATCCCCGTCAGCGGGTTCCTGGTGAGCCCCGTCGTCGCCGTCGCGCCGCGGCGGCCGACGATGCTGGCCTCGCCGGACGAGGTCGTCCGGATCGTCGAGCCGCCGCTGGCGGCCTTCCTGCCCGAGGCGCCGATCGAGACGGTCGAGCGCGAGGTCCGCGGCTGGTCGCTCCGCTACGGCGCCTACCCCGTCGAGGATCTCCGCGTGTGGGGTGCCACCGCCCGCGTCCTGGGCCAGCTCGGGGCGCTGCTCGGGGCCTGACGCCCGGACGGACAGCCGGCGTCAGACGGAGGTTTCGGCGGCCGTGCCGCGAACGAATCTCGGACATGCGGCGAGGCCACGGACCCAGCGCACACTGTGACGGACATCCTGTCCGCCTCTCGGCAGCTGGAGAGCCGGCCCGCAGCGGCGGCGCGTGCGGGAGGACAACAAGACGATTCGGCAGGGGTCCAGCGCGTGGCGGGGCAGCCGGCGACCGCGCCGCCAGCCGAGAAGCTTCTCCTCGATCCTACCTCCGTGGGCAAGGAGCATCAGACTGTCACGTAGCCGACACCGCACCGACCAAGCGCCCGCTAGGTTTCGGCACATGCATCCGCGTCCTGGAAGTCTGCACGCCTTGCAGTCGCTGGTGGCGCAGTCAAGTCGGGACCGCAATCGCTAGCGCGACCCCTCGCCAGCCTCGATCGTCCTTGTCTTGATCGGGGAGTATCGCCACGCGGCATCTCCGACGCGGGTGGAGAGGAGGACAAGGATGCGGCCGTCGCGGGCTCTAGCTCTGCTCCTGGTTGCTACGCTCTTCGCCCAGCCGCCTTCGCCAATCACCGCCAGTGCTTCGATCACCCCACTTGCCCTCGAGTCGATGGTCGGATCCCTGGAACGGCAAGCGTCGGAGGACGGCGCCCTCGGCTTCTACACGGACCTGGCCACGTCCGAATTCGTCATCGTGATTCCCGCTTCGCTGGCTGCCACATTCATCGTTCCGCCCACTGCGATTCCTCAACGCATCAGGGTGGAGTCCAGAGATATCGAGCGTTCAGACATAGCGCTGGCGAGTTCGACACTCTCGGAGTTGTTCACGAACCAGAACCCGCGGTGGACGCACCTCGGTTACTACTTCGATCCGTCGACAGGGGTGGTTGAGGCCGCCGGAAATCTGGAGCCTTCAATTGTGGTGCCCCTTCTCGGCAAGGCATCTCGCTTCATCCACTACTCACAGGCTGCCGGGCCGGTAGCAACGACGAAATACGCAGACTACGCCCCATTCTGGGGTGGAGACGAGCTGTACGCCGGCGGCGCCACGTGCACGGCCGGCTTCGCCGTCCACGATGCTACGAACGGCTACATGGTGACTGCCGCCCACTGCTATCAGGCGGGGGCACACGTGTACTCGCCAGGGAGTAACTACGAGATCGGGCAAGTCGTCAAGTGGCTCGCGTTCCTGAACGCCGATTCGGACCTCGCGCTCCTGGGCAACAAGACCTACGACGGTTACATCTACACAGGGGGGTTGAACGATTCGACGGCTCAACATGTGAAAGGATCAGGCGACCCTTCGACCGGGTTGTACGCGTACTGTTATAGCCCATACTCCAGGGTCGAACAGTGCAACTACGCCGTGATCACGCTCGACAGCACGCAGTGCTTCTCAGATAGCAGCGGCAACTACCTCGGTTGTGCCAACAACGTCATGGTGTTCAAGAACGCGTCTGGGAGCGCCCAGCCAGTGGCGGGTGACTCAGGCTCACCGTTCTACATCTATGGTTCGGGCGGCGTCTACGCACGCGGAATCGTGAATGCGGGTTCCAATCCCCCCTGTGGATCCAGCTGTCAGGGGTACGGCTTCCGGTGGAGCATCGTCTCCAGCAAGTTGGCGGTCTCCATCACTACCTCCTGATCACGAGCGGTTCGGGGATCGCCTCTGGGTAGTCTCGCAGCAGGTCAGCCAGTGGCTGGGTGAGCGTGATCATCTTCACGCTCACCCTGTCCTTGGATGGGTCGATAGCGGCAGAAGCTGTCTGGGGCGGCAGGTTTGCGAGCGCGTCGTATGCTCGCTGAAGGTCCGCCGCGCTATACCGTGCGCGAACGATACAGACGCCCCAGGGATAAGCCCGCTCGAGTGTTGGCCGGACCGCTGCCGGATCGCCCGTCGTCCCGACGACCATGACGCCCATGGCGGACCCTCCCCCGCCGTCCAAGGACCAGTAGCCAGAGTAGACGGCAGGGTGACTGGAGACTTGCCCCGCCAGTGCGGCGACGGCGTTCTCAGCCTCGAGTGGCGTCAATGAGGGTGGCGCTGAGGGCCATCCGGCCGCCGGCGGCACGCACGACGCCGAGTTGACCTGGGCGGCCGGTGCTGGAACTGGATTGGAGGAGACCCGAATCGCGCTGCCGGTCCACGTGCCCACGAGTGTCACTTCGCCCTGGGTGTACACGACCCCGCTGGCCTCGGCGCGGCTCGGAATGGCACTCAGATCCAGGCCTTGGAGTTCCGCTCTGTAGAGCCCGCAAGACGGGCCCTGCTCCGACCCGCCGACAGCGGCCACAGGCCCGGGCCAGCAAATGAAGACGGGTTCGCCCGCACGCGCGACGACGAACCCTGTGGCTGACACCGTGTCACCCGGTCGCACCAGCGCCGCCGTTGAGCCGCTCGACGTCGGCTCAGATCGGACGCTCGGGCCCGTGGTCGTGAAAGCCGTTCGCAGGAGCAGGCCACCGCCGACCAGGGCGACGGTGAAGCCGAGCGCCGCGCCGAGGGGGGCCAGCCGACGACGGCGTTCCGGATACGGGTGGTACCGGACTGTCCCGGTGACGATGGCGGCAGCCTGCGCGTCCCGCCACCGACGGCCGGCGTCGACCAGGAGTCTATCGATGTCTCTGTCTTCCATCTTCCACCTGAAGGAGACTCCGCAACCGCGCCCGGGCGTCCGAGAGCGTTGACTTGACCGTGCCTTCGGCGCAACCGAGGACCGCTGCCGTTTCCGCGACCGACAGCCCGACGAAGTAGAAGCAGTCAACGGCGAGGCGCTGCCGCTCGGGCAGCCGCGACACAGCGAATTCCAGGTCGAGCTCGTCGTCCAGAGAGCGGATCCGCGCAGACGTGAAGTGAAGCGGGAGTGGGCGTTTGCGCCGCCACGCCTTGCGCGCCTGGTCCGCCGTGATCGCGAGGAGCCAGGCCGCAGGTGTCCCTCGAGATGGATCGAACAGACGGCGCTTCGTCCAGGCTCGCCCCAGGCTGTCCTGCACGATGTCCTCGGCTTCTCCTGGGGGTCCGAGGCGGGCCGCGAGCCGCGCGAGGGCCGGCAGATGCGGCTCCACCCAGCTGCTGAAGTCGCCGAGCGCGTCCGCCGGCGGTATCCGGTCCACGGCGTCGGACATCGTCACACCTTACATACCCGACGGCGCGGCCTGCGGTTGGGTAGGGCATGGCGCGAGTCGTGGGAGCCCTGCTCGAAGCCTGACGCCACGCCGACAGCCGGGCGGAGTCGCGGGCTTCAGCCGCGCCGTCGGGCGGGGCGCACACTCGCGGCGGAGGTGACCGGGATGCGCCAGAAGACGCGGGCCGCGGGCCGGTGGGGCGCAGAGCGGCGACCGCGCCGGCGATCCGCCTGGACGCCGCCCGACGACGACCGGCCGCGGTCGTGGCGCGAGGCGTTCGAGCGCGATCCCTCCGCCCTCGGGGGCGCGGCGCTGTGGCTCCTGCCGTTCCTCGAGCTCGGCCGCATCGGCCGCGCCGTCCTCGACCTCGGCCTCGTCCTCGTCGCCCGGCTGGGGCCGCGCGCGACGCGCCCCACGCGCCAGATCCGCCCGCCGAGGGAGCAGCCGCGCTGACGGTCGCCCGGCAGCGGATCGTCGCGGCCATCGGCGTCCGCGCCCTGGCCGACCCGATCAGCTCACCAGGGCTCGCCCTCCGGCGAGACGTGCTCCTCCTGCGGCACCGGCGGCTTCGGGGCCAGGCCCCCGGCCGCGGGCGATGGCGCGCCCGGGCGGCGGTCGCCAGCGCCGACCTCCACCGCCCGGCCCTCGACGAGCAGGCCGACGTGGGGCAGCGTGGTCGCGAACTCGACGACGAGGGCCCGCATCTCCGAGTGCTCGGTCCAGGCCCCGTGCAGCACGTTCGGCGGCCAGGCGACGGCCTCGCCCGCGGCGACCCGCGACCGCTCCTGGCCGACCTGGACGAAGCCGCCGCCCTCGATCACGACGAGGTACGTGGCGTTCGGGTTCGTGTGCGCTTCGAGCCGGGCGTTGCGACCGAAGGCGAGCTCCGCGATGACGCCCCGCGCGTCGGACTGGATGACCTGGCCGCTGACATTGACCGTGCCGGGCATGCCCTCCGGCCGGCGGTGGCCGATCCCGAAGCGACGGATGTCCACGGGTCCTGCCCTCCTGGCGCCCCGCGGGGAGGGGTCCGGCCGCCCGCCGGGACCGTCCGCCCCTAGCGGCGCCGCTTCTTGCGCGGCCGGATCGTCGCCTCCGGCCGCGACAGCCGCGCCCGGCTCCAGTAGCGCTGGCGCGCCAGCCGCTGCTCGTAGGCGGCGAGCTCGGGCGGGAATCGCACGAAGCGGATCCACAGGAACATCGCCGCCCCGACGAGCATCGTCAGCAGGACGAACAGGAAGTCGAAGACGAAGACGGCGTAGGTCAGCAGCAGACCGAAGACGATGACGCCGGTCCACAGCAGCCACTCGTAGAGGCCGAGGTAGGGCGCATGGTGGCGCAGCTGGCGGGTGCGCACGGCGTAGAGGGCGACGAGCAGGACGAGGAGGACGATCGAGACGACCACGGTCGGCCAGAACACGTCGTGGAAGTTCTCGCTGTTGAAGGCGAGGAAGAGGTACTCCCAGGGCGCGTGCGTCACCGTTGCCACTCCTTGCACTGGACCGGGTCCCGAGTATGCCACGAGCGCGCGCTATACTCGGCCCCGCATCCGGCGGTGCAGAACCGGCGGCGTGGTGCCCCTGCCCGGGCCCAGCCGCAGGGAGCCGAGCCGCGCCGCAACCGATCACGGGGATGGAGGAAGCCCGAGTGCGAGCCCTGCTCTCCGTCGGCCGCCGAGACGGGATCTCCGCCCTGGCCCGCGATCTGCAGCAGCTCGGCGTCGAGATCTTCGCCACCGACGGGACCCGCGACTTCCTCGCCGCCGACGGCGTGGCGGTCGCCTCGGTGTCGGCCCTGACCAACGTGCCGCCCCTGGTCGGCGGCCAGGTCAAGACGTTCCACCCGGCCATCTACGCGGGCATCCTCGCCCGGCGCGACCAGCCCGACCAGCTCGCGGAGCTGACGGCCCAGGGCATCGAGCCGATCGACCTCGTGGTCGTCAACGTCCAGCCGTTCGCGCCGCAGGTGGGTGCCCGCCTCGTGCCGATCGACGAGGCCATCGAGATGATCGACGTGGGCGGGACGGCGCTGCTCGGGGCGGCCGCCCGCAACTACGCCGGGGTGGCCGCCATCGCCCGGCCGGAGCGCTACCCGGAGGTCGTCGCCGAGCTGCGCGACCGCGGCTCCGTCTCCGCCGAGCTGCGCCAGAAGCTCGCCGCCGAGGCCTTCGGGGCCATCGCCGCCTACCACGCGGAGGTGGCCGCCTACCTCGAGCACGTCTGCGGCGATACCTTCCCCGACCGGCTGGCCGTCGTCCTGGAGAAGGTGTCGGACCTGCGCTACGGCGAGAACCCCACCCAGCAGGCGGCCTTCTACCGGGAGACGACGCACCGCAGCGGGACCCTCGCCGACGCGACGCAGCTGCAGGGCAGCCCGCCGACCTTCAACAACCTGCTGGACCTCGACACGGCCTACCGGATCGCCTCCGACTTCACGGCCCCGACGGTCGTCGTCGTCAAGCACACCGACCCCGTCGGCCTGGCCTCGGCCGACGACCTGGTCGAGGCCTATCGGCGCGCCCTCGAGACCGACGCGGTGGCGGCCTTCGGCGGCATCGTCGGGGTCAACCGCCAGCTCGACGGGCCGACCGCCCGCGAGATCGCCGCCAACAGCTACGAGGCCGTCGTCGCGCCCTCGTTCAGCGACGCCGCCCTGGGCATCCTCCGCCAGAAGGCCGGGCTCGAGCTGCTCGCCGTGCCGCCGGACCCGATCGACGGCCTGCGCGACTACGGCATCGCCCGGCTCGACTTCAAGCGGGTCGACGGCGGGCTGCTGGTCGAGACGAAGGACGAGCTCGGCCTGGATCGCAGCCAGCTCCAGGTCGTCACCCGGCGCCGGCCGACGCTGGAGGAGCTGACGGACCTGCTGTTCGCCTGGCGGACGGTCCGCCACGTCCGCTCGAACGCGATCGTGCTGGCCAAGAACACGGCGACCGTGGGCATCGGCGCCGCGCAGTCGAGCCGCCAGGTCGCCGTCGAGCTCGCCCTCCACCGGGCCGGCGAGCGCTCGCGCCTCGCGGTCATGGCGAGCGACGCCTACTTCCCCTTCCCCGACGGGATCCAGGCCGCCGCCCAGGCCGGCGTGACGGCCATCATCCAACCGGGCGGCTCAATCCGGGACGAGATGGCGATCGAGGTCGCGGACCGGCACCACCTGGCGATGGTGTTCACCGGCCGGCGGCACTTCCGGCACTAGGCCTGGATCGTCCCGCGCGCTGCGCGGTCCGAGGCCCGCGACCCGCTCGACAGACCGCCCGTCCTTTCGCACACTAGCGCCCGCGGTCGCGGGCGCGACGCGGCCGTGGCATCCGACGTCGTCCCCTCCCCGGTCGGCATCCCCGCCCGCCGGGGAGCATCAAGGAGGCTCGATGGAACAGCTGCTCGCACTCGAGATGGTCCGGGTCACCGAGGCGGCTGCCATCGCCTCCGCCCGCTTCATGGGCCGCGGCGACAACCACCAGGCCGACCACGCCGCGACCGAGGCGATGCGCCGGACGATGGACGAGGTCGCCATGAAGGGCACCATCGTCATCGGCGAGGGCGAGCGGGACGAGGCGCCGATGCTCTACATCGGCGAGCAGGTCGGGCGCGACGACGGCGACGCCGAGGTGCCGGCCATCGACATCGCCGTCGACCCGCTGGAGGGGACGAACCTGGTCTCGGGCGGTCGGGGCAACGCGGTCACCGTCCTGGCCGCGTCCGAGCGGGGCGGGCTGCTGCACGCCCCCGACACGTACCTCCAGAAGCTGTGCGTCGGGCCGGTCGCCGCCGGCCGGGTCGACATCCGGCTGACGCCGACCGAGAACCTCTACCGCATCGCCGCGGCGCTCGGCCGGGGGGTGAGCGACATCACCGTCGTCGTCCTCGACCGGCCGCGTCACGCCGAGCTCATCGCCGAGCTGCGGGCGGCGGGCGCGCGCATCAAGCTCATCTCGGACGGCGACCTCTCGGCGGCCATCAGCTGCGCCGTCTCGGGGACCGGCGTCCACGCCGTGATGGGCATCGGCGGCGCCCCGGAGGGGGTCCTGACCGCGGCCGCCCTGCGCTGCCTCGGCGGCGAGATCCAGGCCCGCTTCCGCTTCCGCAACGACGAGGAGCGGGAGCGCGCGCGCCAGATGGGCCACGCCGACGAGGACCGCGTCTACCGGACCGAGGACCTGGCCAGCGGGGACAACCTCGTCTTCGCGGCGACCGGGGTGACCGACGGCGACCTGCTCAAGGGCGTCCGGTTCTTCGGCGGGGGCGCCCGCACGCACTCCCTCGTGATGGCCTACCAGACCAAACAGGTCCGTTTCGTGGACACGGTCCAGATGTTCGACCGGGGCCGGCCGCCGAGCGTCCGGCTGTAGGGCGCCCGTACCGGCGCGTCGCCGACCTGGCGCCCGCGAGGGCGCGCCAGCGTCGAGGGCATCCCGGCCCCGACCCGGCCGGTGCGGAGAGGAAGCTCAGCCGGCTCGGTCGAGCGGCTCCAGGTCGACCGTCCGGGCAGTCCGGGTGCGACCCGCCTCCGTCCGGACGAGGGCGGTCATCGCAGCCCCGTTGGACCCGATCGGCCCGAGCTTCTCGATGACGGCCACCTCGCCCGCGTAGAGGCCGCCTCCGACGAGGCGGACGCGGTCCCCGACGGCGAGGTCCGGCCGGCCGGCCGAGGCGTTGACGTCGATGGAGACCATCGTCGGTCGGGGCGGGGCGGGGACGATGGGCGCCGGGGCGGCGCCAGGCGCGGGGCTCGGACGGCGGTAGACGGTTCGACGGCGGGGCTTCGGCACTCGGCGGGACTCCTGGCGGCGTGGTCGACGGGCGGACAGGACGGCTGTCGCCGGCCCATCCTACGCCCAGCCGCCCCCGGGGGCGGCCCACGTGGCCACCCGCCGCACGGCGTCGGCGCCTTCCGCAGCCTCCTGCCGGCCCTGGGCCGCCGCCACGGTCTCACCCCAGCCCGGCGGGACGAGGCCGGGGGCCAGGTCGGCCAGCGGGGCGAGGACGAACAGCCGGCGCTGCGCTTCGGGGTGCGGCACCACGAGCAGGCGGTCCGCCTTGCCGGGATCCAATGAGCGGCCGGCGGGCGGGCGCTCGACGGCGAGGCGGGCACGACCGAACAGCAGCAGGTCGAGGTCCAGCTCTCGCGGCCCCCAGCGCTCCCGCTCGCGGCGGCCGAAGGCCCGTTCGAGCTCCTTGAGCGCGACGAGCAGGGCGAGGGCGCCGGTCTCGGGGTCCGGACCGGCCGGCACGTCGAGGGCCACGACGGCGTTGCGGAACTCAGGCTGGTCGCGGACGCCGACGGGCCGCGTGGCGTAGAGCTGCGAGACGCCGGCGAGGCGGGCGCCCGGCAGGGCGCCCAGGGCGCGGACGGCGGCGGCCAGCGTCGCCGCCGGGTCCCCAAGGTTGGAGCCGAGCCCGACGTACGCCCGGACCGTCCGCCTGCGCCCCGCCGCGTGGCGCATCGTCAGGCGGGGCGCGTCGCCGCGACCCGGACGGTCAGGTGGAGCGGGCCGGGCCAGGCCACGGGCTCCGGTTCGACCGGCGTCCCGAAGCCCGCCGCGAGCGCTCGGCGGAGGTCCGGACCGCGTGCCTCGACCCGGGCCCAGGCCGGGTGGACGTCGTGGACGAGGAGGCGGCCGTCGGGCCGGAGGACGCGCCGGATCTCGGCGAAGCCGCGGACCGCGTCGGCCCAGTGGTGGACCGAGAGCGTCGAGACCACGAGGTCGAAGTGGCCGTCGGCGAAGGGCAGCTCGGCGACGTCGCCCTCGACGAAGCGGAGCCTGGTCACGAGTCCCTCCCGGCCGGCCCGCACGACCGACCGCTCGACCATGGCCGGATCCAGGTCGAGGCCGGTGTAGCGCACGCTCGGCACGGCGCGGGCGATCGCGACGCCGAGGCGCCCGGGCCCGCAGCCGACCTCGAGGACAGAGGGCTCGACGAGGGCGGTCGTGGCGAAGGCGACCTCGCGCGCGACGCGGGCGTAGAAGCCGCCGAGGACGGCACCCCAGCACCGGTCGTAGAGCGCCGCGCTCGGCGCGGAGCAGCGCGCCAGGCCGGCGGCGACGGCCCGTCCACCGGGGCTCCGCCGGACGACTGCGGCCGCACCGGCGACGACGCCCGCCACCAGCACCCCCGTCGCCAGCGCCCGTCGGCTCGCCATCTCGGCCTCCTCTCCCGGCCAGCGTACACCGCCTAGACTGCCTGGCCGTGGACGGTGTCACGGTCCTGGTCTTCCACCGCCCGGCAGCGCCCGCCGCCGGGCCCCTGGAGCGGCTCCTGGCCGACGCTCGAGCGCGCCTCGCCGAGGACCAGACGGGCGCCTGGCGGCGGGCCGGCGCCCGCCGTGTCGAACTGGTGGCGGCCACGGACGACCGCCCGTTCGGGCAGCGACTCCGGGAGGCGACCGCGAACCGGCGGGACGGCATCGTCGTGCTGGGCTCCGGCGCCCTGGCCCTGGCCCGGCTGACCGACCTGCGCCGCTTCGTGGCAGCGGCGGCCGATGCCCACGGCCCGGCGCTCGCCAACAACCGATACTCGGCCGATGTCGTGGCCCTGCCCGCCGGCCGCGACCTGGCCGGGCTGCCCGACCTGCCCGCCGACAACGCCCTGCCGCGCTGGCTCGAGGAACGTCAGGCGCTGCGGGTCGTCGACCGGCGCAGCAGCTGGCGGCTGCAGGTCGATCTCGACGGGCCGGCCGACCTCGTCCTCCTGGCTGCCGCGGGCCGCTGCCCGGCCGGCCTGCGGCCGCTCGCCGCGGCCGTCGCCGAGACCGCGCCCGGCTTCGGCCAGCGCCTCGCCGCCGTGGCCGCGGTCCTGGCCGACCGGCGGGCCGAACTGCTCGTGGCGGGGCGGGTGTCGAGCCGCGGCCTCGCCTGGCTCGAGCGCCGGGCGGCCTGCCGGGTCCGGGCCCTCGTCGAGGAGCGCGGGCTGCGGGCGAGCGCGCGCCTCGCCCTCGGCGACGAGGGTTCGCCGGACCGCCCGATCTTGCCCGCTCCCCGCGAGCCGCGACCGCCCCGGTCGATCCTCGGCGAGCTCCTCGAGCGCGACGGACCGGCGGCGCTCGGCAGCCTCCTGGCCCGCCTGGCCGACGCCGCGATCGTCGACAGCCGCGTCCTGCTCGCCCACCGCTGCGGCGCCGACGAGGCTGCCTGGCCGTCGCCGGAGGATCGGTACGCGTCCGACCTGCTGCTCGCCGAGCGCGTCGTCGACCCGTGGCTGCGGGACCTGACCGTGGCCGCCGCGGGGGCCCCGCTGCCCGTGCTCCTCGGCGGCCACAGCCTGGTCGGCCCCGGCCTCCGACTGCTCGCCCGCGCCCGATGAAGGGCCCCGACCGGCCACTCCCGCCGAGCGACCGCGCCCTCGTCGAGACCATCCTCGCCGAGATCGCGGCGCGGGGCCCGCTCACCTTCGCCCGCTTCATGGAGCTCGCCCTGTACCACCCCGAGCACGGCTACTACACGGGCGCCGCCGCACGGGCCATCCGGGGCGGCGACTTCCTGACCGCGCCCGAGATGGACCCCATCTTCGGCCGGACCCTGGCCCGGCCCGTCGCCGAGACCTGGGAGCTGCTCGGCCGCCCGGACCCGTTCACGATCGTCGAGTACGGGGCCGGCTCCGGCGCGCTCGCCGCGGCGCTGGTCGAGGGGCTGGTCCGCGTCGCGCCGGCCGCCCTGGCCGCGCTGCGCTACGCGCCCGTCGAGCTGAACCGCCACCGCCTCGCCGAGCTGCGGGCCCGCTTCGAGGCCGCCCGCCTGGCCGAGCGGCTCGTCGACGCGGAGACGCTCGACGAGCGACCGGCCGAGGGAGTCGTGCTGGCCAACGAGTTCCTCGACGCGCTGCCGGTCCATCGCCTGCAGGTCCATCGCGGCCGGCTCCGCGAGCGGTACGTCGACCGCGTGGGGCTCGCTGAGGCCGACGCTCCCGACGCGGCCGACACTGTGGGCGGAGCGGCCGGCGACGACGATGCCGCCGACCCGGCCGCCGTCCTCGTCGAGCGCCTCGGGCCGCCGTCGAGCCTCGCGCTCGCCGCGCGGCTGGCCGAAGAAGGCGCGGCCCTCGCCGAGGGGCAGCAGGCCGAGGTCTGCCTCGCCATGGAGCCCTGGCTCGACGAGGTGAGCCGGCGACTCGGCCGCGGCCTCGTCCTCGTCGTCGACTACGGCGCCCCGGCGGCCGAGCTGTACGGTCCGCGGCACCTGGCCGGGACGCTGCTCGCCTACGCCAGCCACGGGGCGAACGAGGACGTCCTGCGGGGTGTCGGCCGCCAGGACCTGACGGCCCACGTCGACCTGACCGCCCTGGGCCGCGCCGCCACCGCTCGCGGCTTCGCGGTCCACGGCCCGCGGAGCCAGCAGGCGTTCCTCGTGGCCGCCGGCCTCGCCGAGGAGCTGGCCGAGCTGCGGGCGGACGAGGGGACGGATCTCGCGGCCTGGGCGAGTGCCAGGTCCGCCGTCGGCCGGCTCCTGGACCCCCGCCACCTGGGCGGCTTCCAGGTCCTCGGGCTGGCCCGCGGCCTGCCGTCAGGGGGCGGCCTGGCCGCCTTCGACGCCCCGGTCGAGACCGGCGGCTGAGCAGCCCGGCTGGCCCGGCGGGGCGCGCCAGCCCGGGCGCCACGGGGCGCCACGGGGCGCCGCGGCCCACACCCGCGAGCACCTGAACGCGCAGGGCGCCCCTGCTAGAATGCCCGGGCGTGTGGGGTCCCCCGTGATCCACGTGATCCTGCCCACAGACACGGGCGTGGCCCGCTCGGGATCCGCCGATGCCACGCCGCCACGACGAGGATCATGACCGGCATCTGGTACGTACTCGGCTTCCTCGTGGCCGGGGTCAGCTTCGTCTTCCTGACGATCGGGCTGGCCTGGCTCATCTCGCATCGCAACCGAGGCGACCGCCACAAGGGGCTGCCATACGAGAGCGGCATCGACACGTACGGCGACACGTGGGGCCGCTTCGGCATCTCCTTCTACATCTACGCCCTGCTCTTCGTCGCCTTCGACATCGAGGTCGTCTTCATCTACCTCTGGGCGATCGCCTTCCGGGACCTGCTCCTCGGCGGGTTCGTGTCGATGCTGATCTTCGTCGCCATCCTGCTGCTGGGCCTGGCCTACGCCTGGCGGAAGGGCGTCCTGACATGGCGCTGAACGACGAGCGGGGCGAGGCGAAGGCCGGCGCCGACCTCGGCGAGACGGGCGCCGCGGGGCGCCGCGACGAGGCCCCGGAGGGCGCGCCGCGGGTCGGCCTGACGACCGCGGCGATGGCCTCCGACCAGCCCGGCAACCTGCCCGCGGTGCTCGAGCCCGGCGAGGGCGGCGTGGCCGAGCCGCTCGTGGTCCCCAACGCCTTCTGGCGGGCGGCCGACCCGACTGCCTACGGCGGCGGGCGGCCGGCGGAGATCACCCACCTCCACGAGTACGGCCTGACCGAGCTGGGCCGCCACGACGACGCGCGCTGGGGCGGCGGCCTCGACGTGATCCCGACGCAGGCCGACAAGGTCCTCGACCTCATCCGGATGAACAGCCTCTGGCCGCTTCTGTCCGGCCTCGCCTGCTGCGCGATGGAGATGATCTCCGCCTCGACGAGCAAGAACGACATGGACCGCTGGGGCATGTTCCCCTTCCGGGCGAGCCCCCGCCAGGCGGACGTGCTCATCGTGGCCGGGACCCTGACGACCAAGATGGCGGGCCCCCTGGTCCGGCTGTGGGAGGAGATGCCCGAGCCGAAGTGGTGCGTCGCGATGGGCGACTGCACCTGCTCGGGCGGGCGCTACAAGCGGAGCTACTCCACGGTCGAGGGCATCGACCGCGTCCTGCCCGTCGACGTCTACGTCCCGGGCTGCCCGCCGCGCCCCGAGGGTCTCATCTTCGGCATGCTCAAGCTCCAGCAGCTGGTCAAGGACCGCCGCGGCCGGTGGGCCGAGCGAGCGATCGGGCCGACCGTGCCGGAAGCCGTCTGAGCGCCGGCCGCCGATGGATCGAGTCCTCAAGCACCGCCTGGAGCATCGGTTCGAGTCCCTCCTGGCGGGCCCGGTGCACCAGCGCCACGACGAGACCGAGCTGCGGGTCGGGCCCGGCGCCGTCCCGGAGGTCATGGCCGCCCTCCACGACGAGCCGGAGTTCCGCTTCGAGATGCTGGTGGACCTGGCCGGCGTGGACACCGGCGAGGTGATGCAGGTCGTCTACCACCTCTGGAGCGAGACGACGACGGACTGGCTGCGGGTCATCGCCGACGGCCTCTCCCGCGACGACCCGCGGGTGCCCTCGGTCACCTTCCTGTGGAAGGGGGCCGAGTGGATGGAGCGTGAGGCCTACGACATGTTCGGCATCACCTTCGAGGGCAACCGCGACCTGCGCCGCATCTTCATGCCGCCCGACTACACCAGCTTCCCGCTGCGCAAGGACTTCTACCTGCCCGACGACGCGGCCCGTTCGCCCGGCGCCGGCGTGCGGCACATGGAGCGGACGCACGCCCCGGCGGACGCGCCGGCCGCCGTCCGGCTCCGGAAGGCCCGGGGCGCCTGACGTGACGACGGAGCAGCGCATCTCCCAGGACGACCCGCGGGTCACCCTGGACGAGCAGGCCGGCGTCTTCGAGCCCGTCCCGCCATACCCGCCCCGGACGGAACGGGAGGCCGAGTTCTACACCGCCGGCGACGGGGAGCTGTTCCTCAACATGGGGCCGCAGCACCCCTCGACGCACGGCGTGCTGCGCCTTGTCCTCAAGCTCAACGGCGAGCAGATCGTCGACATCGACCCGGTCCTGGGCTACCTCCACCGCGGTGTCGAGAAGATCTGCGAGAACTCCGACTGGCACCACATCAACAACCAGGTCGACCCGCTCGAGTACCTCGCCTCGCTGTTCAACGAGTGGCCGCCGGTCCTCGCCTTCGAGAAGCTCTTCGACGTCCAGGTACCGCGGCGGGCGGAGTACATCCGGGTCCTCACCGGGGAGCTGCTGCGGGTCGCCAGCCACACCCTGTTCATGGGCTGGCTCGCCCTCGACCTGGGCGGCCTGACGCCGATCCTCTACGCCTTCATCGAGCGCGACGAGATCGTCGAGGCCCTGGCAGCCGTCACCGGCGCCCGGATGCTCTTCAACTACTTCCGCATCGGCGGCGTGAACGGCGACGTCAACCACGAGTTCCTGAGCCGGGTCGGCGACTGGATGAGCCGGGCGAGCGGCCAGGTCGAGGCCAACGGGCGCCTGCTCAACGAGAACGAGATCTTCATCCGGCGGACGCGCGGGATGGGCGTCGTCGACCGCGAGATGGCGATGCGGATGAGCGTCTCGGGGCCGAACCTGCGGGCCGCGGGCGTCCCCTTCGACCTGCGTCGGGCGCACCCCTACTCGGTCTACCCCGAGCTCGACTTCGACATCCCGACCCGCCAGGGCGGCGACTCGCTGGCTCGCTACCTGATTCGCATCGACGAGATCAAGCAGAGCCTGCGGATCATCGACCAGTGCCTCCACGAGCTGCCCGACGGCCCCGTCATGGCCAAGCTGCCGCGCCTCCTGCGGGCGCGGCCGGGCCGGGCGTGGGGGGCGGTCGAGGGGCCGCGCGGCATCGTCGGGACCTACGCCATCAGCGACGGGACGGACCAGCCGTTCCGCCTCCGCATCCACGACCCGAGCTTCCTCCACCTCCAGCTCCTGCCGTTCCTCATGCCCGGCCGGCTGGTCGCCGACACGATGGCCGTGATGGCCTCGTTCGACCCGGTCATGGGCGGGGTGGACAAGTGAGCGGCGGCGCCCCGGGGGCGACCCGATGAGCTTCGCGACCCGGACCTGGGACCGCCTGACCCTGCCCGGCCGCATCCTGGCCGTGCTCGTGCCGGCCCTCGTCGGCCTGCTGGTCGTCCTCGTCGTCCTGGTCGCCCTGCTGGGCGGGCCCATCGTCGACTTCCTGGCCGCCAACATCGGGCTCGTCCGCTTCGTCGTCGCCGCGACGGGCGTCCTCGTCCTATCGATCCCGACCGCCTTCATCATCATCTACATGGAGATGAAGGTCATCGCCCGCATGAACCAGCGGGTGGGACCGCAGCGGGTCGGGCCGTGGGGCAGCCTGATGAGCGTCTTCCACGGTCTGAAGGTCCTCATGAAGGAGGACTTCACCCCCACCGGCGCCGACCCGATCGTCTTCACCTGGGCGCCCGTGGTGACGTTCATGGGCAGCGTCATGACGATGGCCGTCATCCCCTTCGCCCCGGGGCTCTTCGGCCAGGATTTCAACGTCGGCCTGCTCTACCTGTTCTCGATGGGCGGCCTGACGGTCGTCGGCCTGCTGATGGGCGGCTGGGCCTCGTTCAACAAGTACTCGCTCCTCGGCGGCCTGCGCTCGGCGGCTCAGATCATCAGCTACGAGATCCCCCTGACACTCTCGGTGGTCGGCCTCATCATCCTGGCCGGCTCGATGAGCCTGGACCGGCTGGTCCTGATGCAGTCCGGCTCGGTCCTCGACTGGAACGTCTTCCGCCAGCCGCTCGGGGCGCTCATCTTCTTCATCGCCGCGACCGCCGAGGCGAACCGGACCCCCTTCGACCTGACCGAGGCCGACTCGGAGATCGTGGCCGGCTTCGCGACCGAGTACTCGGGCATGCGCTTCGGCTTCTTCTTCTTCGCCGAGTACGTCAACGTCTTCATCGTCTCCGCCCTCATCGTCACCTTCTTCTTCGGCGGCTGGACGGCCCCCGTCGGCTGGCCCTTCCCGGTCAGCCTGCACCTCGACCCGGGCAGCCTCGGCATCGGCCTGCTGTTCCTCGTCCTCCTGGCGCCGGTCGTGGGGACGCTCGTCCTGGGCGCGCCGTTCTGGCTGTGGCGGAGCTCGATCAGCACGCTCCAGGCCCTGGCCATCGGCTTCGTCCTGTTCAACGCCCTGGTCGTCCTGGCCCTCCTCGGCTGGGCCTTCGTGAGCTTCGACTGGGTGGTCGGCCTGGTCTGGTTCTTCGCCAAGACCTACGTCTTCGTCTTCACCTTCGTCTGGATGCGGGCCACCCTGCCCCGTGTCCGGATCGACCAGCTGATGGGCTTCGCCTGGAAGTGGCTGCTGCCCGCCGCGCTGCTCAACCTGTTCGTGACCGCCGCGGCGGTCGTGGCCCTGGGCCGGTAGGAGGTCGCATGAGCTTCA
This sequence comes from Candidatus Limnocylindrales bacterium, assembly GCA_036392215.1. GTDB lineage: Bacteria > Chloroflexota > Limnocylindria > Limnocylindrales > CSP1-4 > JAJYJO01. The sequence goes on from DASVYJ010000038.1 coordinate 17,504, forward strand.
TCCCCGGCCTCGGCATCGCCAAGGGCATGGCCCTCACCCTGCGCCGCTTCTTCGGGCCGCGGGCCACCATCCAGTACCCGGAGGTCCCGGCCGACGTCGCCGTCCGCTTCCGGGGCCGGCTGCAGCTGCTCCACGACGAGTGGGGCGGCCTCAAGTGCGAGACGTGCTTCCAGTGCGCCCAGGCCTGCCCCATCGAGTGCATCGACATGGGCGGGGTGGACACCAAGGGCCGCTTCCACGTCCACTGGGGGCCGCCGGAGACGTACGGCGAGCGGCGCGAGGAATCGGCCCTCCGGCGGTCCGGGCGGACCGTCCCGGACCAGGCCTACACACACCTCGAGCCCATCGACCTGGGGCCGATCGACCGCATCCTCGCCGAGCACGACCACGACCCGAAGCGGATGCTGGCCATCCTCGAGGCCGTCCAGGCGACGTACGGCCACATCCCGGTGGCCGCCCTCAAGCAGATCAGCTTCGCCACGGGCGCCTGGTACGCCTTCCTCTACGGGACGGCCTCGTACTACCGCCACCTCCGCTTCGACCGTCCTGCCCGGGCCGTCCAGGTCTGCCGCTGCACCTCGTGCCTGCTCGCCGGCAGCGGCCGCATCGCCGACGGTCTGGCGGAGGGCCTCGCGACGCGGCTCGGCGAGGCGGCGCCGGACGGCATCCGGCTCGAGGCCCTGCCGTCGCACCTGCCCGACGCCCCGTCCCCGCTCGTCGCCCTCGACGGCGAGCCGCTGACCGAGGTGACCGAGGCGAACGCGGCGACGTGGGCGCGGGCCCTGGCCGGCAGGACGGCCGCCTGATGGTCGCCATCCTGCCGGGCTCGGCGGAGCAGACGATCCTGCTGGCGCGGGCCGACGCGGCGGACCCCGGCGACCTGGACGCGGCCGTCCGAGCCGGCGCCTTCGACGGCCTCCGGCGGGCGGTCCGGGAGCTCGGCCCGCAGGGCGTCATCGCGGCCATCCGCGCCGCGGGCCTGCGCGGCCGGGGCGGCGCCGGCTTCCCGACCGGCGAGAAGTGGGCGGCCTGCGCCGTGGCGCTCGCCGACCGGCGCTACGTCGTGGCGAACGGCTACGGGGCCGACCCGGCGGTCCTGACGGACCGGACGCTCCTGGAGCGCGACCCCTACGCCGTCCTGGAGGGCCTGGCCCTGGCGGCCTTCGCGGTCGACGCCCACGAGGCGATCGTCGCCGTCCGGGCGGAGGCGGACCTCGCCGTCCGGACCCTGGAGCGGGCGGTCCTGGAGGCCGAGGCGGCCGGCCTGCTCGGAGCCGACGTGCTCGGCTCGGGTTTCGAGCTGACGGTCACGATCCGACCCGTCCAGGGCGCCTACCTGCTCGGCGAGGAGACGGTCCTGCTCAAGGCCCTCGAGGGCAAGCGCGGCCAGCCCGAGCAGCGGCCGCCGTATCCCGCCGAGAAGGGTCTCTTCGGCCGGCCGACCGTCGTCCAGAACGTCCAGACCCTCGCCGCGGCGGCCTGGATCGTCGCCAATGGCGCGGGCCGCTTCGCCGCGCTGGGTTCCAAGGCGAGCCCCGGGACGACGCTGATCCAACTCTCGGGCTCGCTCGCCGCGCCCGGCATCGCCGAGATCCCTCTCGGGATGAGCCTGGGCGACGTGCTCGCGCTGGGCGGCGGCGTGCCCGACGGGCACCGCCTCAAGGCCCTCCTCGTCGGCGGGCCGTCGGGTGGCCTGCTGCCGCCCGAGCTCCTCGACACGCCCTACGAGTACGACGCCCTGCGAGCGGTCGGGGCCCACGTCGGCTCGGGCTCCATCCTCGTCGCGGACGAGCGGGCCTGCGTCGTGGACCTGGGCAAGCTCCTGACCCGCTTCTGCGCCGACGAGGCGTGCGGCAAGACCATCCCCTGCCGGATCGGGACGCGCCGGCTGGCCGAGATCGGCGAGCGGCTGGCCAACGGGACCTCGCGCCAGAACGACCTGCAGCTGCTCGACGACCTGGGCCACGACGTGGTCGAGAGCGCCCTGTGCGACCATGAGCGCCTGACCACGCTGCCCCTGGCCAGCGCCCTCCGCTACTTCCGGGCCGAGGTCGACGACCACCTCCTCCGCAGCACCTGTCCGGCCGGCGTCTGCCACCCCACGGTCGTGGCGGCCGCGATGCCGGCCCAGCGAGGCGTCCTGCTCTCATGACCCTGACCACCCGCCCTGACGACGCCCGCCCTGGCGAGACCGAGCCGCTCGCCGCCGCCCCCGTCGACGCCCGCCTCGCGCCCGTCGAGAACCCGGCGGCCGGGCGGCGCGACAACCGGCCCGACGCGCTCGCGCCGCGGGACACGCTCACGCCCCTGGACGGGACCCTGGCCGAGCGCCTCGTCACGACCCAGGCGCCGCAGCGTCCGCTCTCCACGCCGGCGATCCGCATCGAGGTGGACGGCCGCGTCGTGGAGGGCCTCGAGGGCCAGACGATCCTCGAAGTCTGCCGGGACAACGGGATCGAGATCCCGACCCTCTGCTACGAGCCGAAGCTGCCCGGCTTCGGGGCCTGCCGGATGTGCGTCGTCGAGGTCGAGGGCGAGGCCCATCCGCCGATCTCCTGCTCCCGCCTCGCCGAGGCGGGCATGGTCGTGCGGACGCAGACCGACGAGGTCCGCCGCCTGCGCCGGACCAACCTCGAGCTCATCTTCAGCGACCACAACGCCTACTGTCTGCCGCCCTGCCAGAACAAGTGCCCGAGCCACATCGACATCCCGGGCTTCCTGAAGGCCAACGCCGAGGGCAACTTCCGGGAGGGCGCCCGCATCTTCAAGCGGACGATCCCCTTCCCCTCGGTCCTGGGCCGCGTCTGCCCGGCGCCGTGCGAGGACCACTGCCGGCGTGACGAGGTCGACGAGGCGATCGCCATCCGGGACAGCCACCGCTACCACGGCGACCAGGTCCTGCGCGCCTGGACCGAGGACGGCGTCGAGCCGCCGGTCCCGTTCGAGCAGCAGCCGAAGACCGGCCGGCGGGTCGCCGTCGTCGGCTCCGGGCCCGCCGGCATGGCGGCCGCCTACTACCTCACGATCGCCGGCCACGAGGTGACGGTCTTCGAGCGCGACCCCGAGCCGGGCGGCATGCTCCGCTACGGCATCCCGCAGTACCGGCTGCCCAAGGACGCGGTCCTGGAGCCCGAGTACGAGGCGGTGACCCTGCTCGGGGCCAAGGTCGAGTGCGGCAGGGAGCTGGGCAAGGACTTCACCGTCGACGACCTGCTCAACCAGGGCTTCGACGCGGTCGACATCGCCATCGGCTGCTACGACACGAACAAGCTGGGCATCCCCGGCGAGGACGCCGAGGGGGTCATCGACGGCCTGGAGTACCTCCGCGTCGCGACCCTCGGCCTCGAGTACCCGGGCCACAAGGGCAGCCGCGTCGTGGTCATCGGCGGCGGCTTCACCTCGATGGACTGCACCCGGACCTCGATCCGCCAGGGCGCCGCGGACGTGACCCTCGTCTACCGCCGGGACATGAAGGACATGCCGGCAGCGAACGGCCCGTACGAGGAGCTCCACGAGGCGCTCGAGGAGGGCGCCCAGGCCATCTTCCAGGCCGGCCCGGTCCGCGTCCTGACCGACGACCACAACAAGGTGACGGGCGTCGAGTTCATCCGGATGCGCCTCGGCGAGCCGGACGCCTCGGGCCGCCGCCGGCCGGAGCCCGCGCCCGGGACCGAGTTCAGCATCCCCTGCGACCGCGTCCTGCTGGCCATCGGCCAGGGGCCCGACCTGGCCTGGCTGCCGACCGGGGGCCACGGCCTGACGGCCGACAAGCGCGGCCGGCTGTCGGCCGACGCCGTTACCTTCGCGACCGCCCGGCCGGGCGTCTTCGCCAGTGGGGACGTCCGGATCGGCGCCTCGACCGTCGTCCAGGCCGTGGCCGAGGGCCGCCGGTCCGCCTACGCCATCGACGCCTACCTGCGCGGCCTCGACCTGGAGGCGATCCGGACGCGGCAGACACTGGCCGAGCCGCAGCCGGTCTTCCTGTCGATCGTGCCCTTCACCGGCGAGCGCAAGGAGCCGCGCCATCGCCTGCGCCAGCTGCCGGTCGAGGAGCGCATCCAGAGCTACATCGCCTACGAGATCCCCTACACCCGCTCCGAGGCGGTCGCCGAGTCGACGCGCTGCCTGCAGTGCACCTGCGAGGCGATCGGTTACTGCGACCTGCGCCGTCTCGGCATCGAGTACGGGACGACGCTGGCCACGCTCGAGCCGAAGTACCACCAGGGGGCCGGCTACCGCAGCGTGACCGAGAACCGCTTCACCGGCATCAACCACGACTACCTGCGTGACGACAGCCACGCCTTCATCCTGCGCGAGCCGGCCCGCTGCATCGACTGCGGTCGCTGTGCCCAGGTCTGCGCGGAGGTGGTCGGGGCGTCCTGCTACGACTTCATGCGCATCGGCTTCGACACGCTGGTCACCACGCCGCTCGACATGAGCCTCAACGACACGCCCTGCGTGTCCTGCGGCCGCTGCGCCGAGACCTGCCCGACCGGCGCCCTGATGCCGAAGCCGCGCGTCCTCCAGAAGTACGACGTCGACGAGAGCCGCTGCATCCTGTGCGGCATCTGCGTCGACGCCTGCCCCTACGACGCGCTCCGCTGCGGCCCAGACAACGAGCTGTCCCACACGGACCGGGTCGACCCGATGATCGACCTGATCGCCATCGCCGCGGTCGACATGGAGACCGAGATGACCTACGTCCGGCGCGAGCGGGACTGGGCCATCCGGGCGCAGCGGGAGGGCCGGATCGTCCCACCGGACCGCCTGCTGCCGGTCCTGCCGCCGCAGCTCGTGGCCGCTGGCAACGGCGGCAGCCACGGCGACGGCCACGCCCTGGGGAGCGGCCACGGGGCCGGGGTCGGCGGCGGGCCGCGCGGCGACGAGCCGGGGCCGATGCCCGACGCGAGCCAGGCCAGGCACCCCTAGAGGGAGGGGCCGCGGCGGCGAGCGCGCCGGCCGCGGGGTGAGCGAGGAGAGAGAGGAGCTGCGTGCCGATACCGGACACCGTCCCGCTGGTGGGACTTCGCTGGGACGACCTCCTGTTCCTCCTCCTCGCCGCCGTCTTGCTGGGCGGGGCGCTCCTCGTCGTCACCCTCCGCGACATCATCCGGGCCGGCCTGGCGATGATCGTCAGCTTCGCCGCGCTGGCCGGGATGTACGTCCTGCTCGGCGCCCCGCTGGTCGCCGCGACGCAGGTCCTGGTCTACATCGGGGCGATCAGCGTCCTCATCCTCTTCGCCATCATGCTGACCCAGACGAAGAACGCCCCGACCAGGCTCGTCTTCCAGACCCAGGCCTGGGCGGCCGGCCTGGCAGCCGCGGTCCTCGCCGTCGCCATCGCCCTCACCGTCACCGCCACGGCCTGGCCGACGGCCGCCGCGGAACGCATCTGGACGACGACCGCCAGGATCGCCGACATGCTCTTCAACGGCTACGTCCTGCCCTTCGAGGTCGTCAGCGTCCTGCTCCTGGCGGCCGTCATCGGGGGCGTCTTCCTGGCCAAGCGCGAGGACCGCGGGAGCGAGCAGCCGTGAGCCACTCCCTCGACGCCTACCTGATCCTCTCGGGCGTCCTCTTCTCCATCGGCACGTTCGGCTTCCTGGCCCGCCGGAACGCGATCAGCATGCTCATGTCGATCGAGCTGATGCTCAACGCCGTCAACCTGGCGATCGTCGCCTTCGGCGCCTTCATCCCGTCCCTGACGACCCACGCCTCGGTCATCGCCCTCATCGTCATCGCCGTGGCGGCGGGCGAGGCGACGGTCGGGCTGGCCATCGTCATCGCGATCTTCCGCAACCGCCGCACGCCGCTGGTCGACGAGTACGACCAGATGCGCCAGTAGCCGGGAGCGCCAGCGTGTCGATCGAGACCCTGATCCCGCTCATCCCGGCCCTGCCCCTGGCCGGCTTCGTCCTGACCGGCCTGTTCGGCCGGCGGATGATGCCGCGGGCCTGGGTCGTCTCGGTGAGCGCCGTCGTCCTGAGCTGGGCCGTGGCGATGGTCGTGGTCGCCGCCGCCCTCACCGGCCAGGCCCCCTTCACCGCCGACCACGGCGTCGCCGTCAAGCTCTGGACCTGGGTCCCGGCCGGCGAGTTCAACGTCGACTTCGGCTTCTACGTCGACCAGCTGACGGCGGTCCTGCTCATCGTCGTGACGACGATCGGCATGCTCGTCCACGTCTACTCGATCGGCTACATGGCCCACGACCCGGGCCGCTGGCGCTTCTTCGCCTACCTCAACCTGTTCATGGTCTCGATGCTGGTCCTGGTCCTGGCCAGCAACTTCCTGCTCGTCTTCGCCGGCTGGGAGCTCGTCGGCCTGTCGAGCTACCTGCTCATCGGCTTCTGGTACCGCCGCCGCTCCGCCGCCCTGGCCGCCAAGAAGGCCTTCATCGTCAACCGCGTCGGCGACGTCGGCTTCGCCCTCGGCATCTTCGCCATCTGGGCCAACCTGCACACCCTCGACATGCAGCAGGTCTTCGCCGCCATCGGCACCCTGCCGCACGGCACGATCGCGGTCATCGCCCTGCTGCTGTTCTGCGGCGCCGTCGGCAAGAGCGCCCAGTTCCCGCTCCACGTCTGGCTGCCCGACGCGATGGAGGGGCCGACGCCGGTCTCCGCCCTCATCCACGCCGCGACGATGGTCAACGCTGGGGTCTACCTCGTCGCCCGCGCCAACCCCATCTTCGGCCGCGCCCCGGAGGTCATGACGGTCGTCGCCGCGATCGGCATCTTCACCGCCATCCTGGCCGCCTCGATCGCCCTGACCCAGACCGACATCAAGCGCGTCCTCGCCTACTCGACGCTCAGCCAGCTCGGCTACATGTTCGCCGGCCTCGGGGTCGGCGCCTGGACGGCGGCCATCTTCCACCTCATGACCCACGGCTTCTTCAAGGGCCTGCTCTTCCTCGACTCGGGCTCGGTCATCCACGCCGTCCACGACGAGCAGGACATGCGCCGGATGGGCGGCCTCTGGCGACGGATCCCGGTGACCTACTCGACGATGCTCGTCGCCTCGGTCGCCATCGCCGGCATCCCGCCCCTGGCCGGCTTCTTCAGCAAGGACGAGATCCTCGGCGGGGCCTTCAAGAGCGGCTTCTACTGGGTCTGGGCGATCGGCTTCGTGGTCGCCGGGATGACCGCCTTCTACATGTTCCGGCTGATGGGCATGACGTTCTGGGGCCCCAGCCGGGTGGACCCGGCCGTCGAGCCGCACATCCACGAGTCGCCGCCGTCGATGACGGGGCCGCTCGTCCTGCTCGCCATCCCGACCGTCCTGCTCGGCCTGGCCATCGGCTTCCCGCCGGAGAGCGGCCTGCTGCACCACTGGCTCAAGCCCGTCTTCGAGGCGACGATCGCCCAGAGCGGGCGGGCCGAGGAGGCCTACACCTTCTTCGGCATCGACGGCGGCCTGTTCATCCTGACCGTCGGCGTCGCCGCCCTCGGCGTCGTCCTCGCCTGGCGCCTCTTCGGCGTCGAGATCCCGGCCCTCGGCCTGCGCCACGGACCGGAGCCGGAGCGGGTGGACGCGCTCGCCTCGACCAACGACACGACCCGCTTCCTGTACCGCGCCTCGCTCAACAAGTGGTGGTTCGACGACCTGTACCACCTCCTGTTCGTGGTCATCGGGGGGCGCATCGCGGCCCTCGCCTGGTGGTTCGACCGGACCGTCGTCGACGGCATCGTCAACGGCGTCGGGACGCTCACCTCCGATGCGGGCCTGGGCCTCCGGCGGGTCCAGACCGGCCGTGTCCAGAACTACGCCCTCGGCATCGCCCTCGGCCTGCTGCTGATGGCGGGCTCGTACCTCCTCATCACGGCCAGGTAGGGAGCGCCGCCATGAACGTGACCGACCTGCCGATCCTGAGCCTCATCACCTTCGTCCCGCTCGTCGGGGCGATCGTCCTGGCCTTCGTGCCGGGCGACCGCAAGGCGGCCATCCGCTGGACCGCCCTCGGCTTCGCCCTGGCCTCGTGGGTCCTGTCGCTGCTGCTGCTCGTGGGCTTCGCGCCGGCCCACCCGGGCTTCCAGTACACCGAGGCGCTCGACTGGATCCCCGCCTTCGGCATCCAGTACAAGCTCGGGGTGGACGGCATCAGCCTCGTCCTGGTCGTCCTGACCACGACGCTCAGCTGGATCAGCATCCTGGCCAGCTTCGCCCCGATCCAGGAGCGGGTGAAGGAGTACATGATCTCCTTCCTCGTCCTCGAGGTCGGGATGCTCGGCGTCTTCCTGGCCCTGGACCTGTTCCTCTTCTACATCTTCTGGGAGATCGTCCTGGTGCCGATGTACCTGATCATCGGCATCTGGGGCGGCGCGAACCGGATCTACGCGACGATCAAGTTCGTCCTCTACACCCTGGTCGGCTCGCTGCTCATGCTGGTCGCCATCCTGGCCAGCGCCTTCGCCTTCCAGGTCGCACACGGCGGGTCGTGGGCGGGCGCCTTCGACTACGAGCAGCTGGCGGCCTTCGCGGCCCACGGCGGCTTCGCGACCGACCTCCAGCTGTTCGCCTTCCTGGCCTTCTTCCTCGCCTTCGCCATCAAGGTCCCGATGTTCCCCTTCCACACCTGGCTGCCCGATGCGCACACGGAGGCGCCGACGGCGGGCTCGGTGATCCTGGCCGGCGTCCTCCTCAAGCTCGGCGGCTATGGCCTCATCCGCTTCGCGGTGCCGCTCTTCCCCTCGGCGGCCCAGACGTTCGGGCCGGCCATCGTCGTGCTCAGCCTCATCGCCATCATCTACGGGGCGATCGTCTCGATCGTCCAGCCGGACCTCAAGCGGCTGATCGCCTACAGCTCGGTCAGCCACATGGGCTTCGTGACCCTGGGCATCTTCATCTTCCAGCCGCAGGCGCTCCAGGGCGCGATCCTCCAGATGGTCAACCACGGCCTCATCACGGGCGCCCTGTTCCTCTGCGTCGGCGTCATCTACGAGCGGACGCACGACCGGACGATCGCCAAGATGGGCGGCCTGTCCGCCCTGACCCCGGTCTGGGCGGCGACGTTCGGCTTCTTCATCCTGGCCTCGGTCGGACTGCCCGGGCTGTCCGGCTTCGTCGGCGAGTTCCTGGTCTTCGTCGGGACGTTCGCGGCGAGCCCGGCGGCCGCCGTCGTCGCGACGTTCGTGATGATCCTCTCGGCGACGTACCTGCTCTGGATGTTCCAGCGGGTCGCCTTCGGCGAGGTGAGCGACTTCCTCCACGGGCTCGGCCACCACCTCTTCGACATGCGGCCGATCGAGGTGGCCACGCTCGTCCCGCTGGGCACCCTGGTCGTGGTCTTCGGGCTCTTCCCCGGTCTCATCCTCGACCTCATCGGCGGCCCGGCCCGGGCGATGATGGACGGCGTCCACGCCGCCACCGCCGTCAACCTCCTGTTCTGGCAGTAGCGGGAGGGGACCGACAGCCATGGCCTGGGCCGACCTGACCACCATCGCCCCGATCGCCGTCGCCGTCCTGGTCGCGGCGGCCATCCTCGTCGTCGACATCGTCCTGCCCGGCCGCCGCGGTCCGGCGATCGCCACGGCCCTGGTCGGCCTGGCGGTCGTCGCCCTCGTCATCCTGGCCGTGGGCCGGACCCCGGCGACGGCGTTCGGCGGGGCCTACTCGGCGGACGACCTGACGACGTTCCTCGACATCCTCTTCGTCTGCATCGCCGCCCTGACGATCCTCTTCGCGCCCGACTACCTTGAGCCGCGGGACCTGCCGGTGGCCGAGTTCGCGGCGGTCCTGGTCTTCGCCGTCACCGGGGCGATGCTGATCGCCGCGGCGACCGACCTCGTCGTCCTGTTCGTCGCCCTGGAGTTGATGGTCCTGCCGGGCTATCTGCTCGTCGCCTTCGCCAAGCGCGACGCGTACGCCACCGAGGGCGCCATCAAGTACTTCCTGCTCGGCTCGTTCTCCTCGGCCATCTTCCTCTTCGGGCTGGCCTTCACCTGGGGCCTGACGGGGACGACCCGCATCGCCGAGGTGGCCGCCCAGCTCTCGAGGCTGGCCAGCGGTGGCGGCATCTCCGCCGGTCTGGCGATGGGCCTGGCGCTCATGACGACGGGGGTCGCCTTCAAGATGGCTGCCGTCCCCTTCCACTACTGGACGCCCGACGCCTACCAGGGCTCACCCACCCCGGTCACCGGCTACCTCTCGGTCGGCCCGAAGGTCGGTGCCTTCGCCATCGCCCTGCGCCTGTTCGTCGGCGCCCTCGACCCGCTGCGGGCCGACTGGCTGCCCGTCGTGATCGTCCTGGCGGCCATCACGATGACGCTCGGCAACCTCGTCGCGATCACCCAGGACAACGTCAAGCGGATGCTGGCCTACTCGTCGATCGCCCACACCGGCTACATCCTCGTCGGCCTCGCGGCGTTCGGCGGCGGCCAGCAGCTGGGCATCCAGGGGCTGCTCTTCTACGCGGCTGCCTACACCTTCATGAACCTCGGGGCATTCGCCGTGGTGACCGCCCTGCAGCGCCGGCCCGGGGTGACCAGCCAGCTCACGACGTTCGCCGGGCTCGGCCGCCGCGAGCCCCTGCTCGGCGTGCTCATGACGCTCTTCCTGCTGTCGCTGACCGGCATCCCGCCGCTGGCCGGCTTCTTCGCCAAGGCGTACGTCATCCTGGCCGCCGTCCAGGCGGGCGGCTGGCTCACCGTCCTGGCCGTGATCGCGGTCCTGAACGCGGCCGCGGCGGCCTTCTACTACCTCCGCGTCGTCGTCTACATGTACATGCGCGAGCCGGCCGAGGAGGCGCTCCCCAGCGGCCAGAGCGGCCTCTTCCGGATCGGCCTCGCGGTCACCGCGGTGGTCACGGTCGTGCTCGGCCTGGTGCCGGGGGTCCTGACCGTCGTCCAGCAGGCGGCCCGCGCGCTGCACTCCTGATCGCGGCGGCGGCCGGCGAGCGCGGCCAGGGGGCTGACGGCCCGCGGCCCCGGCGGCGGGTAGACTCCACGGATGCCCTCCCCGCTGCCCGACCTCCTGGCCGAGCTCCTCGGCCCGGCCGGTCGGCTCATCCTCGTCTCGAACCGGGGACCGGTCGCCTTCGAGCGCTCCGCCGAGGCGCCGTGCGGGCTGACCGCCGCGAGGGGATCGGGCGGCCTGGTCACCGCCCTCGCCGAACTGGGGCGGCACGCGCCGATCACCTGGATCGCAGCCGCGCTCTCGGACGGCGACCGCCTCGCTGCCCGCGGGCTGGCCGAGGCCGAGGGTGATGGGCGCGGTCCGGGCGCGCTCGCGACCCGCGACGTCCCGGCCCGCAGCTCCGCAGAGCCCGGGCTGGCGGAGCGGGTCCGCGACCTCGTCGAGGAGGCGCTCCCCGGCCAGGACCTCCGGCTCGTCCTCGAGACGCTCCCCGACGAGGTCTACCGCGGCTACTACCACGTCGTGGCGAACCCGTTCCTGTGGTTTCTCCAGCACCAGATGTACGCGCTGCCGTACGAGCCGATGGTCGACGCCGCCCTGCTCGACGCGTGGCGGACGGGCTACCGGCCGGCCAACGTCGCCTTCGCCGAGGCCGTCGTGCGGGCGGCCGAGGGCATCGAGCGACCGGTCGTGCTGCTCCAGGACTACCACCTGTACCTCGCCGCGGCCGAGATCCGCGCCCGCCGGCCCGACTCGACCGTCCTCCACTTCACCCACATCCCCTGGCCCGCGGCAAGCCTCTGGCAGGTCCTGCCCCAGGGGCTCCGCCGAGCGATCTGCGAGGGACTCCTCGCCGCCGACATCGTCGGCCTGCAGACCGACCGCTACGCGGGCCACTTCCTCGACACGGTGGCGGCCTTCGTCCATGACGCCCGGGTGGACCGCGACGGGCGCAACGTGCGGTGGCGGGGCCGCCGCATCCGTGTCCGCTCCTACCCCATCTCGCTCGACCCGGACCGCCTGGTGCGCTTCGCCCGCTCGCAGCCCGTGGAGGAACGGCTCGGCCGGCTGCGCGAGCGGCTGGCGCGCGCCGGCGACCCCGCCCTCATCGTCCGGGCGGACCGGATCGAGCCCTCCAAGAACGCCCTCCGCGGCTTCCTCGCCTACGAGGAGCTCCTCGCTCGTCGCCCGGAGCTGCGCCGCTCATCGCGCTTCCTGGCCGTGCACGCCCCGACGCGGACCGAGCTGCCCGAGTACAACGCCTACGCGGCGGCGGTCCGCGAGGTCGTCGCCCGCATCAACGGCATGGCGGAGCCCGACGAGCAGCCGATCTGGCTGTACGACGGCTCTGACTACGCGATGGTCGTGGCCGCCCTCCGGGCCGCCGACGTCGTCCTCGTCAACCCGGTCCTCGACGGGATGAACCTGGTCGCCAAGGAGGCGGTCCTGGTCGGCGAGCGGGACCCCACCCTCGTCCTGTCCGAGACGGCCGGCGCCGCCGAGCAGCTCGCGGCCGACGCGCTGCCGGTCGCGCCGGCGGACGTGATCGGGACCGCGGACCAGCTCGAGCGCGGCCTGCTGATGGACCGGGCGGAGCGGCGGGCGCGGGCCCGCCGCGCGCGGGCGACCGTGCGCGAGCAGGACATCGCCTGGTGGCTGGCCCGGCAGCTGCGGGACCTCGCGGCGGTCCGGCGGGGGGCGGCGCCGCCCTCCCGGCGGCTGCGGGACACCCTGCGGGACGTCGAGGCGGTCGCGGAGTAGGGCGGGCGCGGGGCCCCGGCCCCGACGCGCTACGCCCCGGCCGGCTGCTCCTCCGCGGTCGATCCTGCGGCGGTGGATGCCTCGGCCTCGAGCAGCCGGGCGAGCGCCGCCAGGAGGCGGGCCGTCTCGGGCGGCGCCGCGAGGACGACGTCGGCTGACTCGGCGACCTCGGGCGGCGTCTCCGGTCCGGCCTGGACGGCCACGTTGAGACCGACCGGGCGGCCAGCCGCCCGCGCGGCAGCCACGACCCGGAACGCCTCGGCGTCGCTCCGGTCGTCGCCGAGGACCATGATCGCGCCCGGCCGCAGCCGCTCCAGGACCCGCTCGACGGCCGCCCCCTTGCCGCCGGCGTCGGCCGGCTTGAGCTCGATGACGCGCCGGCCCTCTATGCGGACGAGGCCGTGGGGCGGGAGGGTCGGATCCGCCTCGGCGGCCGCGATCGCGGCGAGGATCTCGGCGCGAGCGGCGGTCGGGTCGGGCGCCGTCCGGTAGTGGAACGCGACGAGCGGCCCCTTCGGCTCCACGAACAGCCACGGCTCGCGGACGCGGTCGCGCACCGCCTCGCCGATCCGCCGACAGGGCCCCACGTACGGCTCGAGCCACTCGTCGAGCTCGATCCGCAGCCGCTCCGCCCTGCCCCCGCGGACCAGCAGACCGCCCTCCAGGCCGTGGTTGCCCAGGTAACGCACGCCCCCGACCCGCACCCGGCCGGCGACGTCGAGGGCTGTCCGACCGCTCAGGACGACGAGGCGGAGTCGCTCCGGGCGCGCCGCGGCGATCCGGGCCAGGCGGCGCAGGGCGCGCTGTCCGAGCGGCTCGATCGTCGCCGCCATCGGGTCCGGCGAGATGCCCGCCAGCGTGCCGTCGAAGTCGCTGACGACGACGAGCGGCGATGGCGCCCGGAGCAGCCCGGGGAGGCGGAGGACCGCTCCGGCGAGGGACGCGGCCGCCGCCTCCGTCCGGGACGCCGCCGGCATCAGTGCGACGGGGCGGGCGACCCGCTCGTGCCCATCGAGGGGGCGCCCTGGTCGCCCACGCCGACCGACGGCGCGGTCGAGGCCGTCGGAGTCGGGACCGGCGTCGGGGTCGGGGTCGGCGTCGGCAGGACCACGGTCGGCGAGGGCGTGGCGCCCAGCCGGTCGCCGGCCGGCGGCACCAGGGCATAGGCAGCCAGAGCGAGGACGAGGACCAGGACGATGCCGGCGAGGAGGCCGGTGAGCAGGGCGGAGCGGGCGGACATCATGCGGAGGGTACCAAGGGCCGGGTACCTCCCGCCCAGCGCGGCAGGCGATCGCGGCTGGTAGCATCCGACGCCGATGGCCACCGTCCTCGACCGCCTGCGCACCCGGCTCCTGCCGGCCCTCCTGACCGCCTCCGGCGTCGCCCTCCTCGCGGCCGGCCTGCTGGGCTACACCGGGCCGGCGGCGGCCGGCGACGCGCCGGGTTCCTCGCCCGCCGCGCCCACCGTCCTGCCGCTCACGCCCACCCCCAGCGCGGCGAGCACGCCGTCGGCCAGCCCGACGGCGTCCGGCTCGCCGAGCCCGTCGGCCGGCGGCCGCCACGCCAGCCGCGTCGTGGTCCCCGCCCTCGCCATCGACCTGCCGGTCGTCGCCTCGCCGCCCAACGAGACGTTCCCGTGGTGCGACGTCGCCGAGTACCAGCCTCAGTACTCGCAGCCCGGCGAGCCGGGCACGACCTTCATCTACGCCCATGCCCGGACCGGCATGTTCCTGCCGCTCCTCAAGGGCTCCTGGACGAACGACGGGCAGGCGATGCTCGGCGACCTGGTCCAGGTCTACACGAGCGACGACCAGCTGTTCCTCTACCAGATCACCGCGGTCAAGCGACACCAGTCGACGATCCCGTTCGGGCCAGCGGATGGTGGGCAGGCCGGCCAGCTGATGCTCCAGACCTCCGAGGGGCCGCGGAAGGGCTCGCCGGGCTACACCGGCCTGGTCCTCATCGTCGTCGCCGCGCCGCTCAGCCAGGTCCCCGCCGACCACGCTACGGCCAACCCCCCGGCCCATCCGCTCGTCTGCGGCTGAACCCGGGCGGGCGGCCGAGGCCAGGCGCTCCTCCGGCTAGATCCAGTCGATCCGGTGGAGGACGGCGGCGACCGTGGCCGCGACGGCGAGGGTCCCCAGGATGACGATCCAGAAGCCGGGCAGTTCGTTCCCCGCGATCGCCGCACCGGCCTCGCTCATGCCGAACAGGCCGCCGATCGCGCCGACGCCGGAGACGATCACGGTGACCCCCGTCAGCCGCTTCATGATGACCGACAGGTTGTTGTTGACCGTCGAGAGGTAGACGTCGAGCGTGCCACTGACGAGCTCCCGGTAGTTGTCGAGCTCGTCGGTCAGGCGGATGAGGTGGTCGTAGACGTCGCGGAAGTAGAGCACCTCGGCCTGCCCGACCATGCCCAGCTCGCGGTTCGTGAGCTGGTTGAAGATCTCCCGCTCCGGCGCGGTGACCCGGCGAACGTCGATGAGCTCGCGCTTCAGGTCGAAGACCCGCTCGAGGGTCGCCGGCCGGGCGTCGGCCACCACCCGGTCCTCGAGCTCGTCGATCTCGTCGCCGAGGCGGTCGAGGACGGGGAAGTAGCTGTCGACGATGTCGTCGGCGAGCGCCCACAGGAGGTGGTCCGCGCCCTCGGCCAGCAGGTCGCCCGGCCCGAGGCGCAGGTGATGCGTCGCGCGGGGATCCCAGTGGCTGCCGTGGCTCGTCAGGAGGAAGCGGTCGGCCAGGACGAAGTCGAGCTCGCGGTCGTACAGCCGGTCGCCGTCCATGCCGAGTGAGAAGAGGACCAGGTGGAGGACCTCGCCGACAAGCTCGATCTTGGCCCGCTGGTTGCGTTCGACGATGTCCTCGACGAGAAGCGGGTGCAGGTCGAGCAGCCGGCCGACGGCGGCGACCTCGGCCGGGTCGGGCCTGGCGAGGTCGATCCACAGCCGTGCCCCGGGCCGGGCGAGCGCCTCCTCGACGCCGGCGAGGCCCTGCGATTCCCGAAGGCCGCCGGCCTCCCATGAGGCGACCCGGACGACGCCGGCCGCCGCAGCGTCGGGCGCCGGCACGGCCATCCTCGAACGGATCGGGATGGACGGCGCGTCGGCGACCGCGGCGCCGCTCGCGCCGCCCTCAGAGGACGATGGGCTCGGCCCCGCCGTCGCCATCCGCCTCACCTCGCCTCCCGTCGCTGCCCGACCCCGGGCCGCTCGCGCCTGGCGCGCCGACCGGGGCATCCGCCGTCCCCGTGAGCATACGGCGCCGCGTCCCCAGGACGAGACCCGGCGGGATCGCGACGAGGGTCACCCCCGCCGCGACCAGGAACAGGCCGACCATGATCCCGGCGGCCTGCCCAGAGGCCCACTCCTCGAGTGCCTGGACGACGAGGCCGTCCCGCAGCGGCCGATCGCGCAGGGCGGCCGGGAGCACGGAGCGGTAGGCCTCGGGAGTCGCGAAGACCTGGTGGTTCAGGCGGTCGATCGTGCTCGAGCCGTAGGCCGTCAGGATGGCCAGGCCGACCGCCATCCCCACGTGGCGGGCGACGGTGACGGTCGCCGAGGCGGCCCCGAAGAGTCGCTGCCCGGCGGCCTCCACGGCGGCCGTCGAGCGCGGCGTCACGGTCAGCCCGAAGCCCAGCCCGAAGACGCCCATGCTCGCGGCGACCTCCTCGATCGGCGTCGCCGGCTGCCAGCCGGACATCCGCCACAGCGCGCCGGCACTCAGCAGCAGCCCGACGAGGGTCACCAGGCGCAGGCTCAGCGTGCGCACCAGGAGGCCGGAGGCGAGGGCGCCGAGGGCGGTCGCCGCGGCCAGCGCGCCGAGCACGTACCGTTGCTGGTCCGGGCCGCCGTACAGGACGCGGTCGACGAAGACGGCGCCCCCGACGATCGCCGTCAGGAACCCGTAGCCTGTCAGCAGGGAGACGAGGGCCGCCGCGCCGAAGACGGACTGCCGGAAGAGCCGTGGGTCGAGGAACGGGTCGCGTCGCCGGAGGCCCCAGGCGACGAAGAGGCCGGCCGCCCCGGTCGCCACGACGGCGAGCCCGGTGATGAGCGTCCCGGGGGCTACGCCCGCGATCGGCTCCGTGCTGCCGAGCAGGGTCAGGGCGATGAGGCCGGCGGCGAGGGCCAGGCTGAACAGCGCCGCGCCGGCCAGGTCCAGCCGGACGGGATGGCGCGGTGTCTCCCAGTCGCCCGCGGCCCAGGTCAGGACGAGGGCGACGATGCCGACCGGCACGTTCACGTAGAACACCCAGCGCCACCCCGGGGCGAGGGCGTGGAAGAGCGGGCCGCCGCTCAGACCGAGGCTCGGCAGCGCCGTCTCGGGGTGGAGTAGCTCGAGCACCGCGGCCCCGACGAACGGCCCGGCGGCCATCCCCAGGAAGGTCAGGGCCCCGACGACGCCGAGGGCGCGCGGCCGCGCATCGCCTTCGAAGAGATGCGAGGCGGCGGCCGTCGCGACGGGCACGATCGCACCGCCGCCGACGGCCTGGACGACCCGGGCGGCGATCAGCTCGTCGAGGCTCTGCGCCCGGCCGGCCAGGACCGAGCCGACCGTGAACACCGCGAGCGCCGCCAGGAAGAGCCGGCGGGCGCCCCACAGGTCGGTCAGGCGGCCCGCCAGGGGCATCGTCACGACGTACACGAGGAGGTACGCGTTGATGATCCAGGACGCTCGGCGCAGCTCCGTCCAGGCGGCCAGGTCCGGGATGATGCGGGGCAGCGCGACGGCCGTGACCATCAGCTCGAGGCCGGCCAGGAAGACGCCCGCCCCCAGGACGGCCAGCAGGACGTACGCCTCGAGCCGCTTCACGGACCGAGTGTAGCCGTGGGATGGACCCTCACCGGCCCCGCCTCATCAGTGCCGGACGGCCCGAGACTCCATGACGTCTCCCTGATCCCCGGACGGCCACGTGGCGGGCTTGGCGGGGGCACCCTCCGTCAGGGGGCCCAGGCCTGCATCTCGATGTCACCCGGCGCTCCGGGCGCGGACAGACAGGGCGGGACCGTCGCGTCGGTCGGCGACACGGGGGTCGCCACGACCCGACCGCCAGCGGGCAGGACGAACGCGACGGCGACCGGGGCGACGGGCGCGGGCCCGCAGTAGTCGCCGTCCTGGACGAGCGTCTTCAAGACGCCACCGGCGGCCATGGTGAGCGTCGCCGAGGCGGCCGGCGGCGCGCCGTCGATGAGCACGGACCCGTGGCCATCCACGAGCTGGGGACGGTCGAGGGCCGCGACGGTGCAGCTCGTCCCACCCGTGTTCGTCAGCTCGACGTGGCCGATTCGGTGACCGGCGGCGCCCTCCCAGAGCGTCAGGCGGGCGGCGAGCTGGCCCGCCGGGCACGGGCCGGTCGACGGGAGCGGACTCGGTGTCGGCGGGATCGTCGGCGAGGGACCGGCCGCGGTCGCCGTCGGGGTCGGGCTGGCGGAGGCGGTCGCGGCGGCGATCGTCGGCGAGGATGATGACGTCGAGCCCGGGGCGGTGCCGACGCACGCGGCGAGGGCCGGGACGAGCAGCGCCAGGGACACAAGGGCTGAGCGGCCGGGGTGCCGGACACGGGATGACGGAGCGGGCATGACGGGAGGCTCCTCCTGCGGCGAAGCGGACAGGCTACCGCACGCCGTGCCGGCGCCGGAGGAGGCTGTTGGTCCCGGGCGACGGGTGGGACCACCGGGCGCAGCGGGCAGCGTCCCGATGACGCAGCGGGCCGCGACGCGCCGGGTCCACGGCCCCGCTCAGCCGTCGGCCGCCCGCGCTCCGTCCTGCAGCGCGTCATCCTGCCGCGCTCTGTGGCGCCGCTCTCCGTCACGCCGCGCCAGCAGGGCCCGGTACGCGGTCTCGTACTCGTCGGCCATCCGTTCGGGCGAGAAGCGGGCCACCGCCCGGCGCCGGATGGCCCGGCGGTCCAGGTCGGCGACGCGGCTCAGGGCGAACGTGGCCTCCTCCAGGTCGTCCACCAGGAACCCGTCGATGCCGTGCTCGACCGTCTCGGTCAGGGCGCCCGCCCGCCGGCCGACGACGGGCGTCCCCGTCGCCATCGACTCGATCGCGACCAGGCCGAACGGCTCCGGCCAGGCGCCGAGCATGAGGGTGGCCAGGGCGCCGGCGTAGAGCGCATCCCGTTCGGGCTGACCGAGCTCGCCGAGGAACTCGACGATGCCCGCGTCGATCGCCGGCTGGACGACCGCCTCGAAATGCTCCTGCTCGTGCGGATCATGGACCTTGGCCGCGATCCGCAGCTTCCGGTGCGCCCGCCGGGCGAGCTCGATGCAGTCGGCGATGCCCTTCTCGGGCGTGATCCGCCCGACGAAGGCGAGGTACGAACCGGGCTCGCCGCGGAACGGCTCGGCGCGCAGCGGCAGGCCATGGTGGATCGTGGCGACCCAGTCGTTCGCCGGGAACCAGCGCCGCTGGCTTTCGCTGATGGCGACGAGCGGGATGTCCCGGAATTCGGCCAGCAGGTCGGGCATGCCGGCCATGTCCAGCCGCCCGTGGAGCGTCGTCAGGACCGGTGTCCGGCAGTGACGGGCGAACAGGAAGCCGCCCGCCTCGACGTGGGAGTGGATGACGTCGAACCGCTCGTGCTCGGCCCACGCCCGGGCGACCGTCAGGTCGATGAAGGCCTCCGGCGGCCCGTCGTAGTCCGACGCCCAGAGCGACCGCTCGACGGTCGCCACCAGCTCGCCCTCGGGCTCCGAGTCGCCGGCCGCGAACAGCGTGACGGCGTGGCCGCGAGAGACGAGCTCGTCGGCGAGCGCGGCGACGACCCGCTCCGTCCCGGCGTACGTCGGCGGGGGGACGGGCAGCATCGGCGGCACGACCATCGCGATCCGGAGCGGTGCGCTCGTTCCGTCCAGTCGCCACCTCCCCAGGCCGTGGTCGGGCGGCCAGCCCGTCCGACGCGACCATCGTCGTGCCGCCGGCCCCCTGGTCGGGTCAGCCGCGGGGCCGCGGCGGTATCAGGAGGCTTTCGAGTGTGCTGGCGAGCCCGCCGCTCGTCGACCCGCACGTCCACCTCGGCGCTGTGCTGCTCTGGCGCCCCGATGCGGGCGCTGCGGCCGGCCTCGATGCTGATGTCGACCGGCTCCGGCGCGGCCGGACGATCGTCGAGATCCCGATCCAGTGGGGCCTGGACGACCCGGAGCAGTACGCCTACCTGCCGAAGGTGACCGCCGCGGCAGCCCGCGCGCCGTCGGGCCAGCGGAAGCCGTCGGTCACGACCAGCCGCCCGCGGCCCGGCCGTCCATCGGCAGCGCGTCGGGCGGGCGGTCGTCGTCGCGCCGGCGGAGCGCCACGAGCGAGAGCATCTCGTAGGCCAGGTTCGCGGCGAGGAACGCCGTCTGGCCGGCCGGATCGTAGGCCGGGATGACCTCGACGACGTCGAAGCCCACGAAGTCGAGGCCCGTGAGCCGCCGCACGATGGCCAGGGCGTCGTGGGCGGACAGGCCACCCGGCTCGGGCGTGCCCGTGCCCGGCGCGAAGGCCGGGTCCACGACGTCGATGTCGAAGCTGATGAAGGCGGGCCGGTCGCCGACCCGCGTCCGGATCGCGCTGGCCGTCGCCTCGGGGCCGTAGGCCAGGACCTGCTCGGTCGTCAGGTAGGCCAGGCCGAGCTCGTCGGCCAGGCTCGACCAGTCGTCCGGCCCGTACAGCGAGCCGCGCAGGCCCACCTCGATCGAGTGGGCCGTGTCGACGAGGCCCTCCTCGATCGCCCGCCGCATCCACGTCCCGTGGTTGTAGCGCTCCTCGAAGTAGCTGTCCCAGGCGTCGGTGTGGGAGTCGAAGTCGATGACCGCGACCGGGCCGCGCGAGCGCGTCGCCCGCAGATGCGGCAGGGTGCAGCCATGGTCGCCGCCGATGAGCAGCGGGACGACGCCCGCCTCGACGATCGGCGCGACGTGGCCCTCGATCGCGGCGTAGCTCCGCTCGGTGAAGCCGGGCACGATCGCGACGTCGCCTGCGTCGACGCAGGACAGCACCTCGAAGGGCGAGACGTCGAGGTTGGGGTTGTACTGGCGGAGCATGACGGACGCGGCACGGACCGCGTTGGGCCCGAAGCGGCCGCCGACGCGGTAGGTGACCCCGGTGTCGAAGGGGACCCCGACGACCGCGAGGTCCACGTCCTCGAGGGTCTGCACGAAGGGCAGCCGGGCGAAGGTCGAGGGGCCGGTGAAACGCGGGGACTCCAGCGACGACGCCGGGACGTAGCGTGGCACGCTGCCCTCCATGGCCGCCGGGGCAGGGACGCGGGCACCCCGGTGACGGTGGCCCGACGGTAGCCGCGGCTCCTACGCGATGCAACACCGGTGCGCAGGGTGGGCGCGGGTCCGCTCCTGCTGGAGGTCAGCCCTCCGGCCACCAGGGGTGGTCGGGGGTCAGCCCGAAGTACCGGGCGGCCTCCTGGCGGGCGGCCAGGATGACAGGCTCGGGCCGGTGGCCGACGGCGATGTGGTCGAGCGGCCGGACGTTATCGAGCGCCGGCGCCGCCCGGCGGAGCCAGTCGGCGATGCCCCGGCCGTCGTAGGCGTGGCCGAGGGCGACGATGACCGACGTGAGGATGCCCAGCCGGTCGTTCGCCTCGAGCGCCCGCTCCTTGTCGCCCTCCAGCCAGGCGGTGGCGTCCGACTCGGACAGCCCGAGCAGGTCGGCCCACTCCTCGTCCGTCATCTGGCAGGCGTAGATGAGGATGTGGGGGAACTTCCAGTACGGGATGTCAGCCATCTGCGCGGACGGTACCGCCGGGCACATCGCCGTCCACGCCATCGCGGAGCACGGACTCGTTACAGCTGCCACGCGAGGGCGCGACGAGGGCGCCCCTGGCGCGATGCGGGTCGTCGGCGGCCGAGGCCCGGGGCAACGGCGCCGCCTCCGGTCAAGACGGCCTGGCGAGGCGCGCGACCTACGCCGGTCGGTGATCCGGATCGACGAAGACGGTCTGGCGGAGCTCGGCGATGTGCCCTTCGATGACGCCCACGGCAGTCGTCGCGTCGTGTCTGGCGATGGCATCGACGAGCGCCTCGTGCTCGCGGTTCGAAGCGTGGAGGTAGGCGATCGGATACGGGACGTAGAAGCGGAAGAGCCGCGCCAGGACGTCGGCGAGCACACGGACGGCGCCGCTCGACCCCCCGATCGCGGCGACCGCGAGGTGGAATCGCGGGTCGACGGCGCGGAACGCCGTCCAGGTCGTCGCCTCGTCCATCTCCCGGACGAGCCGCCGCAGGCGCTCCACGTCGTCCGGCGTCGCCCGGGCCCCGGCGAGGTGGGCGGCGCCGCATTCGATGACCAGCCGGTGGTCGATGAGGTCGAAGACTTCGCCTGAGACGACACGATGCGCCGCGAACTCGCCGAGCACCTGGCGCGGCGGCTGGGCAGCCACGAAGGTGCCGCCGCCGCGGCCGCGCCGACGGACAAGGACGTGCCGCTCGGCGAGGAGCTGCAGAGCGCGTCGCGCCGTCATCCTCGACACGCCGAACGTCGCCGCGAGCTCGTCGTCGCCGGGGAGCCGTTCGTCCGGCTGCAGCAGCCCGAGATCCACCGCGAGCCCGATCCGGACGGCGGTGTCCGCCAGGACGGAGGCATGGGCGGCCGGCGCGACGGCGTCAAGACGATCGGCCATGGTCGCCCCCGCGCTGCGGCGATCCACCGCGGGGCTGCGGCCCCGCTCGCGGCCCTCGCGCTGCCCCGTGCCGTCCCGGTCGAGTCCCTGACCGCTCGTCACCCGCGCCTCCCCGACGAGCTCGACATCGCCGCGATTGTGGCGCACGCGTCGAGGCCGCGCACGTCGTGACCTCGATTCCGTTCGAGGGATGGCGATTGCGCTTGCACGCCGTCCGCTCTACCATCCGCGCCATATCGCTCAGTCTGAGCGATTTTACGCCGAGCGGTCTTGAGAGGAGGGACCCGACATGGCGGTCGAGAAGAGCACGGCCTACGTCGAGGAGCGGTACGAGCAGGAGCTCCACCGCGGCCTCGGGGTCCTGGGGAACATCGCGATCACCCTGTCGGCGGTGACGCCCGCCTCGTCGGTGTTCATCATCGTCCCCTTCATCATCAACACCGCAGGCACCGGCGCCTTCCTGGCCATGCTGTTCGCCGCGATCGTCGGGGTCTTCATGGCCTTCTGCTGGGGCGAGCTCTCGGCGGCGTTCCCCATCGCCGGTGGCGACTACGCGCTGGTGTGGCATGCCTTCAAGGGGCCCTGGGCGCGCGTCGGGAACGCGCTGAGCTTCGCGACGTTCGCCCTGATGCTGAACAGCGTGGCGTTCATCCCCGCCGTCATCGCCCTCGGGACGGCGACCTACCTGACCAACATCGTGACGGTGGACACCCGCATCGCGGGTGCCGTCGTCTGCCTCATCGCCGCCGGCGTCGCCATCCTGCGCATCCGGACGAACGCCCTGATCACCGGAGTCTTCCTGGCGATCGAGCTGGCCGCCCTGGTCGTCCTGACGGTCCTCGGCATCGTCAACTTCCACGCCGACCGCGTCGGTCAGCTGTTCAGCGGCTGGACCGTCGGCGACGCGACGGGCAACCTGAACCCGGTCGCCCTGGGGGTCATCCTCACCGCCACGGCCTCGGCCGTCTTCGCCTACAACGGCTACTCGAACGCGGTGAACTTCTCCGAGGAGACGAAGGGCTCGAGTCGCCACATCGCGACGGCGATCCTGTGGTCCCTGGTCATCACGGTCGCCGCGGAGCTCATCCCGACGATGGCCGTCATCCTCGGCGCGCCGGACCTCGCCAAGATGACGGCGAGCGCGACGCCGATGATCGACTTCCTGGACGCGACCTCGAACAGCACGGTCGACACCATCGTCTCGCTCGGCGTCGCCCTGGCGATCTTCAACGCGACCCTGGCGATCATCCTCGAGTTCGGGCGGATCCTCTACTCGGCGTCGCGCGACCGGGCCTGGCCGGGCGTCATCAACGACTGGCTCGTGGCGGTCCACCCGACGCTCCGCTCGCCGTGGATCGCGACGGCCCTCGTCGGCGTCGTCTCGGCGGTCCTGTGCATCGCCGTCGACCTCAACACCCTGATCACCCTGACGGGCGCGGCGCTCGTGGCCGACTACGCCTTCGTCGCGCTGGCGGCGCTCGTCGGGCGCTACACCGGCGCGACGGCCGGAAGCCCCTATCGGATGCCGCTCTGGCCGCTGCCGCCGATCCTGGCCCTCGCCGCCCTCGCCTACATCACCACCCAGCAGACGTCGACGGCACTCATCGTCGCCGGCGGGACGATCCTGATCGGGCTCGTCTACTGGGCGGTCGTGATCCTGCCCCAGCGGGGACGCGCCTGGAACCTGCGGGAGCCGCTCCGCGACGAGCTCGAGGAGGCATGACGGCATGAACGAGGCGTGGCTTCGGACTCCTGCCGGAAGGCCGCGCGCCCGCTCGCTCGGGATCCCCTTCGGGGGGAACCCGGGTCGGTGGAACGCGATCACCGACGTACCGGGCGTCGAGGTCGGCTACGCGACGCTCGTCGAGGGCACCGACGTCCGGACGGGCGTGACCGCGATCCACCCGCGCGGTCGCGGGAACCCGGGCGACCCGTGCGTCGCCGGATACCACTCGCAGAACGGCAACGGCGAGATGACCGGCGTCTCGTGGATCCACGAGTCGGGCACGATGGCCGGCCCCATCTGCGTCACG
>DASVYJ010000039.1:0-9614 GCA_036392215.1 Candidatus Limnocylindrales bacterium
TACCATGTCGTCGGCCTCCGCTGGCGCGTGGCTCAACGGTAGAGCACCTGACTCTGGATCAGGGGGTTCCAGGTTCGAATCCTGGCGCGCCAGCCAACCTACCCGCGGCCGGCGCGACCGCAGGAGCTACCGGATGACCAGCTACCGGATCACGCCTGCCGAGCAGGGCCTCGCCATCGAGATCGAGGGCGTCGGCGCCAGGCAGGAGCAGCTGTTGACCGCCTTCGGCGAGTGCGCCGCCGGCCAGTGCTCCTGCCCGACCGACGAGTACCAGAAGGTCGAGGCCATGGAGGTCGTCCCCGCCGACGACGCGATCTCGATCCGGCTCGCGGCCAGGCCCGGCACCTCATTCGACACGGGCGAGATCGAGCGCTGCCTCGACTACACCGTGGAGCAGGCCAAGGGCTGACCTGCGCCCGTCGAGGGTCGGGCGCCAGAGATCGATGCCCCTCGTCAGGCGACGATGAGGTGGAGCCCGGCGAACGCGAAGCCGAGGCCGACGAGGAGCGACCCTTCGAGCCGTCCCACCCGGCCGCGCCACAGGAACGCCGCGGCCGCGAGCGCCGCGACGCAGAGCGCCGGCCAGTCCAGCAGCCGCACCCGGTCGGGGACGATGACCGGGGTCAGCAGCGCGATCAGTCCAAGGTTGAACAGGGTGAACCAGACCATCGTGCCGACCGTGTTGCCGGCCGCCACGTCGTGGTACCCGGCCCGCGTCGGCACGACCTGGCGAGCGATCTCCTCGGCCTCGATCGCGAACGGGGTGACCACCATGCCGATGAGGCCGGCGGATAGGCCGAGGCTCGTGATGAGGCCGTCGGCGCCCGAGGCGACGAGCTCGCCGCCGACCGCGATCGCGGCCAGGCCGATGACGGTCCAGGCCACCGACGCCCGAACCGAGCGCGGCCGCTCCGCCGCCTCGCGGATCTCCTCGTCGTCGACGAATGTATGGTCGCGCGAGGCGCGCACGAGGTAGGCCACGGCGAGGACGAAGGCGACGAGGAGGACGAGGCCCGTCCAGCGCGGTGTCGCCCCGAACAGGACCGGCAGTCCCGCGAGGGCGGCCGAACCAGGGATCAGCACCACGACGCCGCGCGGCACCCTGACCTTGAGTGGGGCGATCAGGGCTCCGGCGCCGAGCGCGAAGCACAGCAGGAACACCGCGCCGCCGAACGCCGTCCCGAGCGCGATGTCAGCTGCCCCCCGCCCGGCTGCCGCGAGGCCGACGGCGACGTTCTCGGCCTCCATGCCCGAGAGGATCGCGCTGGCCACGAACGGCGCCACGCGCGCCGCGGTCGCGATGCCGACGAGGCCGTCGAGCAGGCGCTCTGTCGCGACGATGACGATCACGACGCCGGCGACGAAGGCGAGAAGGGCGAGAGGGGCGGCCATGTGGAGGATCATCCGACATCCGACTGAGTCCCGGCCCACGCGCCGGTGGTGAGGGCTGGGGCGCCGATGAGGCGATACTCTCGGACCCCTCACCGAGGAGGACGGATGCGCAGCGTGACCTATTCGATGGGCGTCTCGCTCGACGGCTACATCGTCGGGCCGGACGGCCGATTCGACTGGACGGCGCCTGACAAGGACGTCTTCGGCTTCTGGATCGACGAGATCCGAGAGGTCGGCGTCCACCTCATGGGCCGGCGGCTGTACGAGACGATGCTGTACTGGGAGACTGCCGACCAGGACCCATCGCTGGACGAGGCGGAGCTCGAGTGGGCCGCGCTCTGGAAGCCACTCCCCAAGGTGGTGTTCTCCACCACGCTCACGTCGGTCGAGGGCAGGGCCCGCCTGGCGTCCGGCGGCCTGGCGGAGGAGATCGAGCGCGCGCGAGCCGAGCCCGGGGAGGGAGAGATCGCGATCGGCGGCGCGACGCTCGCCGCCGAGGCGGCCGCGCTGGACCTGATCGACGAGTACCGGACGGTGGTCTACCCGGTGCTGGTCGGCGGCGGCATCCCGTACTTCCCCCGACGCGAGCGCCGGGTGGGTCTCGAACTCGTTGAGACCCACCGCTTCGGCTCGGGCGCCGTCTACCTCCGCTACCGCGTGAGGCGCTGACCGGCTCGGCCCATCCCGACTAGGCGGGCCGCGGCACGAACATGAGCAGGTTCCAGCCGGCGAGGCCCGCGATGAGGGTGAGCCGTCCGATGGCCGGCCATCCCCGCCGCCAGATCCACAGCCCGGCGGGCACGGGCAGGAAGAGCAGCCAGACGACCGCCTGGACGACGATTGGCCAGCGCCGCAGGCGGAGCCAGGCTCGATCGAGCGCAGCCCGGTCGCGCACGAGGGCCAGGCCGAACGCGGCCCAGAGGGCGGCGAAGAGGCCGAGCAGGATGCCGCTCGACACGAGGAAGGGGATGGTGCCGGTCACCGGCACGACGATGCCGTCCACCAGGGCGACGATGATGGTGTCCATGACCTGACCTCCGAGTCCGGGACGCCGTATCGGTCGCTGTGGCGGTGCGCCTACGACGCCGCCGACGCCTCCTGCCGAGCCGGTCGACGCGGGACGAAGACGAGCAGATTCCAGGCGGCGATCCCGCCGACCACGACGAGTCGGATCGCGAGCGACCAGTCGGTGCTCCAGACCCACAGGCCCGCCATCAGCGGCAGGAACAGGAGCCACGCCAGACCCTGGGCCGGCAGCGGCAGCTGGCCGATCGCCGCCCACGCCCGGCCGGGAGCCGCAGGGTCGGCGACGAGGCCCGCGGCGAAGGCGAGCCACATGCCCGCGAAGACGGCCAGCAGGACGCCGTGTGCGACGAGCCCGGGGATGGCGCTCGTCACCGGGATCACGATCCAGCGGACCAGTCGGTCCACCGTCGCCGCGATGAGTTCCCCGAAGGTGGTCATCTCTCGTTTCCTCCCTTGGCGGGAGCGTTCTTGCGCTCCTGGCCTGTATGGCGTACTATGGCCATACACTGTATATCATACGCTGTACAGGGATGCAAGAGGGAAACGGAGGAGGCTGGGATGAGCCAGGGGGACAAGCCGCGGCGATCCGGAGCCGCTCAGGGGGTGCCCGCGGTCGACGCCTCGCCGATCCCGGCGCCCCCATGGGCGGGGCCGCAGGCACGGCGTGCCAGGCGCAGTCCGCGCCCACCCCTCGACCGCGGTCGGATCGTCGCGGCGGCGCTGGCGATCGTCGACGCGGACGGTACCGATGCCCTCTCGCTCCGACGACTGGCGGATGCGTTGCACGTCACTGCCATGTCGCTGTACTGGCACGTTCGCGACAAGGCGGAGCTCCTCGAGCTGGTCGGCCAGGCCGTGCTGGCCGAGATCGAGATCCCGCCGGCCCGCGGCGACTGGCGCGAGCAGCTGCGCGATGTCCACCGGGCGATGATCGGCGGCTTCCTGCGCCACCCGAACACGGCCGACGTCCTCGTCGGGCGGGCGAGATACGGGGCAGGCGGGCTCGCGCTCTTCGAGCGGATCCTGTCGATCCTCCTCGATGCCGGGTTCGCCCCCGACGCCGCCTTCGACGCCTACCAGTCGCTCTACCTGTTCACCCTCGGCTTCATGGCCACCTCGACCCGGACGCCCGAGTTCGTGGAGGCCCAGCGCCAGGGGGTGCTGTACATGCTCTCGCTGCCCGAGGACCGGTTCCCGTCCATCCGCGCGGTCGTGCCGGCGATCGGGCGGCGGTCGCTCGAGGAGCAGTTCGAGCTCGACGTCGACATCCAGCTCGAGGGGATCGCCGCCCGGCTCGCGCCAGTGGAGGCGTAGGCGCGCGCTTCCGTGGCTGCTGCCGCGCCCTCAGGACGCGCCGGCACCGGTCGGCGCGGCGCCGGCCGGCAGCGCGGTCGGGATCGCGAGCGGCGAGAGGTCCACCACATTCCAGTGCTCCGCAAGCTTGCCATCCCGGATCCGGTACATGTCGATGCCGTCCAGCCGGATCGGTCCGCCGGTCGGAGCGAAGCCCAGGAACATGCCCTGGTGGATGCCGTGGAGGACCCAGCGGACGACGGCCCGGTCGGCGTCGGCGACCAGGTCCATGACCGTCCAGCGGGGGTCGAAGGCGCGGATGAGCAGCTCGAGACGGTCACGGAAGCCTTCCAGGCCGGCGGCCTGGCCCGGGAACGCGGCGTGGTCGAGGTAATCCTGGGCCGCCACCTGGCTCAGGTCCTCGATCCGGCGCCCGTTGAGGACCTCGAGCTTGTAGCGGCGCACGAGCCGCTTGTTCTGCTCGCGGCGTTCGGCCTCGCTCTTCGTCCTCACGCCGGGGCGCCCTCCGGCGCCGGCACGAGCCCGAGCTGCTGCAGGAAGGCGAGCTGATCGATGACGTGCCAGTGCTCCGCCATCCGGCCGTCCTCGAGCCGGTGGATGTCGATGCCCGCGATGCGGAATGTCCTGCCCGTGGCCGGTATCCCCATGAACGCGCCGACGTGCCGACCGGCGTGCGTCCAGCGCACGACGACCTTTCCTGGCTCCGCCACGAGGTCCTCGACGGTGAACTGCGGGTCGAATGCATCGATGAGCATGCGGACCCGCTGCTTCAGGCCGTCGCGGTCGTCGCCCTGGCCGGGGAGGGGGTCGTGCTCCCGGTAGTCGGCGACGGCGAGGCGGTCGAGCAGATCCACGTCGCGGCCGTTGAGGACCTCCTCGTAGTAGCGCCGGATGGTGGCGGTATCCGTCTCGACTGACATGCTCCGTCCTCCTTGACTGCTGCACCGGATGGACGGCACTGTCGCGACCCTCGAGAGCCAGCACCACGACGAGTGCACCGGCCGGGTCACCGACTCGGTCACCGAGTGGCGGACGCCGCGCATTCGAGTGCAGCGCCGACGTCGAGACTGCGCCCCTCCTCCCACGCGGCATGCCAGGCCTCCTCCCCGACGGCCCCCCGCGCGGTCCGATGACGGTCCCCGATGACGTCCCAGTCGAAGGGCATCGGTTCGGTGGCCGTCTCCTCTCGGAGGCGGGCCGCCGCGCCCGCGATCCGCGCCGCCGCGAGCGGCTGCGACGTCGCGGCCGAGACGAGCTCCAGGCCTTCGGCGATGCCCCAACGCTCGCCGACGGCCGCGAAAGCCCGCAGGCTCGCCGATGCGAGGACCATCGCGGACTCGGCATCGCCCCGCAGAAGGGCACCCACCGCCAGCTGCCCCTGGGCCCGGGCCGTGAACCGACGATCGCCCAGCGATCGGAATCGAGCGTGAGCCTCACGCAGCAGCCGCTCGCCCTCCGATGCGTCGCCGGCGTGGGTCGAGGCATGACCGAGATTGAAGAGCGAGAGCGCGAGGATCCACTCCTCGTCCAGCTCGCGCGCGAGCTCGAGGGCCTCGCGGAACGGCCGCAGCGCCTCGACATGACGGCCGGCCACCATCTCGAGCATCCCCTGCTCGGTCAGCGCGTTACGCAACGCGCGCCGGTCGCCGAGCCGGCGGGCGAGCGAGAGGTGCTCCGCCGCGAGCGTGGCCATCGCCTGGTAGTCCCCCTGGTGGTGGGCCAGCCACGCGGCTCCCCAGAGGGCGTCCACTCGGGACGCGGCGGAGCCGCCGCCGGCGAGGGCCCGGGAGAGCCACTGACGCCCCTCCGCGAAGTCGCCATGCTGTCGCCAGAACATCCAGAGGGCTGCGGTGAGCTCGAGCGCGGCGTCGGCATCGTGCTCGAGAAGCCAGGCGAGGGCTGCGCGAAGGTTGTCGTGCTCCTGATGGAGGCGGGCGTACCAGGCGTCCTGCCTGTCGGCGAGGAGGCCCGGCCGCGCGGATCGCGCCAGGGCGAGGTGATGGTCGGCGTGGCGCCTCGCGTCATCCTCCGCCTCCCCTGCCTCGCTGGCGAGCTCCGCCGCGTAGGATCGGATGACCTCGAGCATCCGGTATCGATCCTCGCCGTG
Source organism: Candidatus Limnocylindrales bacterium (assembly GCA_036392215.1). GTDB lineage: Bacteria > Chloroflexota > Limnocylindria > Limnocylindrales > CSP1-4 > JAJYJO01. Next base: position 5,840 of record DASVYJ010000039.1, read on the forward strand.
CGCTGTGTCCAGGAACACCAGGCCGTGGTCGATGAGCGTGCTCAAGGCGTCGAGCGTCGTCTCCGGCGCGGCGCCGCCCACCGCCTCGGCGCCGGCGAGGGTGCAGCCGCCGGCGAACACCGACAGGGCTCGGAACAGCCGCTGCGATGCGGGGTCGACCAGCTCGTAGCTCCAGGCGATCGCGGCTTGCATCGTCCGATGACGCTCGGGCAGGTCCCGCGGGCCCCTCGTGAGCACATCGAACCGCCCGGCCAGCTGCTGCTCGAGAGCCGCGAGGCTCATGTGCCGCAGTCGCGGGGCCGCGAGCTCGATGGCGAGCGGGATGCCCGCCAGGCGGCAGGCAACGTCGCGGAGCGCCGACGGGTCGACGTCGTCCAGCCCGAAGTCGGGAGCGATGGCCCGGACCCGCTCGACGAGGAGCTCGACCGCCGGGTAGCGGGCGAGCTCGGCCGGGGTGAGGTCCGGCGCGTCGACCGGAGGCAGGGCCAGGGGCGGGACAGGCACGAGCTGCTCGCCGGCCAGGCCGAGTGGTGCTCGACTGGTCACCAGCAGGCGGAGCCGCGGGCACGAGGACAGGAGGCGGGCGAGCAGCGGTGCGGCGTCGAGGAGATGCTCGAGGTTGTCGAGCACGAGCAGCGTCTCCCTCGACGCGAGGTATCGGGTCAACGTGATCGACGGGTCCGCTGGGCTGGCCGGGATGCCCAGCGAGCGGACGATCGTCGCCAGCACGAGCCCTGCCTCGCGGACCTCCGCGAGGGACACGAAGTGGACGCCGGCCACGACGTCGGCCGAGCTGCGGATCGCGGCCTCGATCGCCAGCCTCGTCTTCCCGATGCCGCCGGTGCCGGTGATGGTGACGAGCCGGAGACGCGACGTGCGGAGCGCCTGGAGGGTCAGTTCGAGCTCGGACTCGCGTCCGATCAACGGCCCCGCCGGCCGCGGGATCGGGCCGACGGCGGACGCGACCTCCTGCTCGAACGCGGCCTCGGGTGAGGCACCGCGCGCCCGCGCGACGAAGGTCGCCCGCGCCTGGTCGTCGAGGTCGAGCGCATCGGCGAGGCGGCGCGCCGTGTCCGGATACAGGCGCCGCCGCAACCCGCGCTCGATGTCGCTGATCGCCCGCGCGCTGAGCCCTGCCGTCTCCGCGAGCTCCTCCTGAGACAGGCCGCGCTCGACGCGCTGCGCCCGCAGCAGCTCGCCCACCCCTCGGCGCCCTCGCTCCATCGGTCCTGTCTCCGCCGTGTCCGTGGTCGTCCGGCCCGTCGTCGCCGGTCGCCGAGATGGCCGGCAGCGCCGGTGAGGGGACGGTCTAGACGACCCGCTCGGCCCTGTCAATCCGGTCTCTGGTGGGGCGACGGCGCGTCAGCCCACCACGACGGAGGCGTGGCTTCCGTTCCGTGTCCCGCGACGATGTCGGGAGAGAGAGCGGCCGGCGCCAGCACACGCACGCCGGAGCTTCACCGTGTCAGCAGGAGGACGATGCCGAGCAGGCCGGTCGGCAGGAAGGCGACGAACGGTGGCATGTCTCCCAGGAAGAGGAAACCGCCGCCGACCACCGCGCCGAGCACGATCGCGACCCAGGCCGGGATGACGGGCCCGCCAGCGCCCAGGAGGACGAGACCGATCGCGACGAGGGCGATCGCGACGAGGACGGTGAAGCAGGCGAACAGGCCGGCCGCCCACCGCGCCGTGGCGGGGTAGCCCGGGTCCGGTCGGCCCTCGACGAAGCCGCGGGCCGCGGCCGGCGTCAGGACGAGTCGGGAGGCGAGCATGCCGAGGAGCATGACCGCGGCCAGGACGTACACGACCGCGGCCGCGAGGCCGAGGGGGACGGCCAGATCCGCCGCGAGCACGACCACCCCGGCCGCGCTCGCTGCGGTCCCGGCCGCCATGAGCACGGCCGTACTTCGCCAGGCCGCCGGATGTGCCGCGATGATCGGCAAGCCGATCTCCTCGGACGCCGTCCAGACCGCGAACAGGCGAGGATTGGCGGCGCCTGTCAGGAAGAGCAGACAGCCGAGCGCGAGCAGTGACCCGGCGACGGCTCGGGGATCGTCCATCTCGATGCTCCCTCCGATCGCGGAACCATCCCACGCGGTTCGCGGCACGTCCAGAGGTCAACGGCGGTCTGCGCACGTCGCCGCTCATGCGGCGGGCACGGCACGCTCGATGTCGCCTTCAGCGATCGCCACGGAGAGCGGCACCGACGGGTCGTCGAGCAGGGCGCGGTCGAGGTGGGAGCCGGCTTCGACGGCCGCCCGGAGGGGCGCAGCGAGGTCCCAGAGGTTGACATGGAGCGCGGCGACCAGTCGACCTCGGTCCAGCCAGAAGGCAGCGAAGGCGTCATCCGCCGGGCCCCGCCTGACCACCACATCTTCGATCCCGCGGCTGAGGCCGAAGCACTCCATGCCCAGCTCGAACTGGTCGGAGAAGAAGTAGGGGAGCCCGGTGTCGCGCTCATCGTGCCCGGCCAACTGCGCGGCGGCGATCCTCGCCTGTCGCCTGGCTCCGTCCCAGTGCTCCGTCCTGACCCAACGGCCGTACCGGGCGTGGAACGCCGTCGCGACGTCCCCCACGGCCAGGATGCCGGGAGCAGCGGTCCGGAGCCGATCGTCCACGAAGATCCCGTCCCCGACCTCGAGGCCGGCCGCGTGGGCCAGCGCGAGGTCGGCTGCCGCGCCGACGCCGAGGACGACGAGGTCGCCGCGGACAAGGCGGCCGGTATCGAGGCGGACCCCCGTCGCGTGGCGGATGCCCTCGATGCTGACAGCTCGTGAGCGGGTCACGAGGCGCACGCCGTGGGCTGCGTGGGCCTGCGAGTAGAGGCCTCCGACCTCAGGGCCCAGCGCGCGTTCGAGCACCACCGAACCCGGGACGACGAGCGTCACGTCGAGGCCGAGCTGGCGCAGGGAGGCGGCCGTCTCGGCGGCGATCCAGCCACCGCCCACGACGATCGCGTGGTGCGCGCGGGTCGCGGCGACGCGGATCGCGTCGGCGTCCTCCACGGTTCGCAGGACGTGGACGCCGGGCAGGCCGGCGCCGCGGAGCGGCGGCCGGATCGCTCGGAGGCCCGTGGCGAGGACGAGCCCCCGGTCGAAGCCGAGCGCCGACCCATCGTCGAGCAGCACCCGGCCCTCGCCCGGTCGGAGGTCGACGGCTCGCCGCCCGAGCACCAGCTCGATGCCCGCCTGCTCGTAGGTCTCGCGGGGGTGGACGGCCAGTGCCTCGGCCGGGACCTCACCCCGGAGGTACTCCTTGGAGAGCTTCGGCCGCTCGTAGGGCTCGCGGTGCTCGTCGCCGACGAGGACGATCCGGCCGTCATAGCCGGCCTCGCGCAGCTCGCTGGCGGTGAGCCCGCCCGCCATTCCCGCACCGACGATCACGATCTGGTGGTCCATCCGACGATCTCCCGCCGCAGTTTCTACAGCCAGTCTACGTAAGCGATAGAGCGGCGGTTTCCGAGTTGGCCCCTAATGGCCGCCCGGCCTCGACGGACGCGGCATGCTGTGGTCGGCGGCATGTCGCGCCGCGGGCCATCCGGGCCCACGGGCGACGACCGGGAGCTGGGGGAGACGATGTCGACCGACCCGCGCGTCGACGCCTACATCGAGCGGCTGCCCGACTGGCAGCAGGGCATCTGCCGGCGGTTACGCGCGCTCGTCCACGAAGCCGACCCGGCGATCGAGGAGACGATCAAGCGGACGGACCGGCCGTACTTCGTGCTCGCCGGGAACGTGTGCGCGCTGCTCGCCGCGAAGGACCACGTGAACCTGTT
>DASVYJ010000040.1:0-16221 GCA_036392215.1 Candidatus Limnocylindrales bacterium
CGCGACGGTCGAGGCCGAGGCGGGCGTCGCCGCCCCGGCCGGGGCCGGCCCCCGGTAGAGGCACCGCGTGGCACAGCTCGAGCTCCTGGCGCCGGCCCTCGTCGAGCGGATCCTCGGCGAGGCGTTCGAGCTGCTCCGCGACCCCGGGATCCACGTCGCCTCGGCGGACGTCGTGGAGCTCCTCGCCGCCGCCGGGGCGACGGTCAGGGACGGGCGCGTCGCGATGCCCGAGCGGCTCGTGCGCGATGCGCTGGCCACGGCGCCGCGCTCGTTCGCCCTGCACGAGCGGAGCGGCCGGCCCGCCGTGCGGTACGGGGCCGCCGAGACCGCCTACGACCCGGGCTCGTGCGGCGTCCACGTCCTCGACCCGGCGACGCTCGAGCATCGGCCGTCCCGCGCCGACGACCTGGTTCGGCTCATCCGGGTGGCCGAGCAGCTGCCCGAGTACGCCGCCCAGTCGACCGCCGTCGTCTGTGCCGACGTCCCCGCCGCCGTCGGCGACCTCTACCGCCTGCTCCTCGTCCTGCTCGCCTCGGAGAAGCCGGTCGTCACCGGCGCCTTCACGGCCGAGGGCAGCCGGGCCATGATCGAGCTGCTGGCCCTCGACGCCGGCGGCCGCGACGCCCTCGCCGCACGGCCGCGCGCCGTCTTCGACGTCTGCCCGTCACCGCCGCTCGACTGGTCGGCCTTCGCGGGCCGCAACCTCGTCGAGCTGGCCCGCGCCCGCGTCCCCGCCCAGCTCGTCTCGATGCCCCTCGCCGGGGCGGCCGCGCCGGTGACCCTCGTCGGCTCGGTCGTCCAGCACGCCGCGGAATCGCTGAGCGGGGTCGCCATCCACCAGCTTGCCGGGCCGGGCTCGCCGATCGTCTGGGGCGGCGCGCCGGCCATCCTGGACATGCGGACCGGGGCCACGGCGATGGGCGCGATCGAGACCGCCATGCTCGACCTGGCCTGCGCCCAGGTCGGCCGGTCGCTGGGCCTGCCGACCCACGGCTACCTCGGGGCGAGCGACAGCAAGACGGTCGACGGGCAGGCGGGCCTCGAGAGCGGCCTCGGGGCCGTGCTCGCGGCGCTCGGCGGGCTCGACCTCGTGTCCGGGGCGGGGATGCTCGACTTCCTGCTCTGCCAGAGCGCCGAGAAGCTCGTCGTGGACGCGGAGGCGATCGCCATGGCGCGTCGGCTCGTGGCGGGGGTGGGGACGCCGACGGCGAGCCTGGCGACGGCGATGTTCGCCGCGGCCGGGGCCGAGGGCCGGTTCCTGGAGCTCGACGAGACGCGCCGCCTGTTCCGGGGGGAGCAGCACATCCCGTCGCGGGTCATCGACCGGGCCTCGCACCAGGCGTGGCTGAGCGCGGGCGGGCGGGACGCGTTCGGGCGGGCGCGGCAGCGGGTCGAGGAGCTGCTCGCGTCCTATCGGCGGCCGCCGCTCGACGGCGAGCTCGCCGTGACTCTGGTCGACCTGGTCAGACGGGCCGGCGGCTGGGCGGCGCCAGCGGACATGCCGGGTCTCGACGCGATCGGCGCGATCGGCGCGGCTGCGTCCTGATCGGGCGGCGGCGGCTGCCGCGTCCCGCGCCCCGTCCCGGGCCCCGCCGCGTCCCGACCTTCGGCGGTGTTTACCTCAGAGGTACATCCCTGGCGCCCGCGGAGGCGATGGCGTCGAGATCGTGCGCCAGAGGTACAGGATCGACACGAGCACGCGGGAGCGCGCCGAACCGTGACGCCACAGGTACGGATCCGCCGCCGTGGGGGCGCGGGGCGTCGGGAATGTACCCGCGGCGTAACGTCGGCGAGCTCCGAGCGCGACGGCGGGTCCGAGCGGACGGCCGAGTCCGAGCGGACGTCCCGGGCTCCGAACACGACGCCGGAGTGGGACGCAGGCGGGGCGAGCGCTACGTCCGCGTGGCCAGGACGAAGCAGAGCACGACGACCAGGCCGGCGAGCATCCCGGCCAGGCCGGCGCCCCATGCCGCCAGGTCGATCGGGCCGAGCGCCTCGGCACCGTGGGCGTCGCCAGCGTGGGCATCGGCGTGGCCGTCGGGTGCGTCTTCGCCCGCCGGCGCGTGCCCGCCACCGGGCCCGTGGCCGGGCTCGGGCTCGTGGCCGACCTCGGCCTGAGCCGCGGCGGGCTCGTTCGGATCGCGCTGCTCACTCATCTCGTCCGACCTCCGACGGCATTCTCGCATCCTGGCAACGCGCCCGACACGGCGGCCTGCGGGTTGCGATGCCACCACGGAGGATCGCCTCCTACACTGGAGCCGTGCTGACCCTCCTCCTGACCCGCCACGGGCTGGCCGACGCGGGCGAGGTCATGCTCGGCGCGCATCTCGACCTGCCGCTCACGCCCGAGGGCCGAGCGCAGGCGCGTGCGCTGGGCCGCCGCCTCGCCGGCCTCGGGATGGACCGCGTCCTGTCGAGCCCGCTCAAGCGGGCCCTGGAGACCGCCCGCCTCGTCGTCGGCCGCCAGCCGGTCGAGACCGACGCCCGCCTCGTCGAGCTCGACTACGGCGCCTGGGAAGGTTTGACCTACGCTCAGATCGAGGAGCGGGACCCCGACCTGCGGGCGCGCTGGGAAGCGGACCCGGCGGGCGTCCGGCCGCCGGGCGGCGAGACCGCGGCCGAGGTCGCGGAGCGCTGCCAGTCGCTCCTGGCTGACCTCGTGGCGGGGGCGGCCGAGGCCAGCGAGCGGCTCGGACGGCCGCAGCGCGTCCTCATCTCGGCCCACGGCTCGCTCAACCGGATCCTGCTCTCGGTCGCCCTGGACCTGCCGCCGTCGGACTACCGCCGCCGCGTGACCCAGGACCGGGCCAACCTGACCGTGCTCCACTACGGCCCGGGGGCCGAGGTCGCCCAGGCGCGCATCATCGTCCTCAACGACGTCAGCCATCTCCGTCGCCCGGGCGAGCCACCCTGGGCGCCGACGTTCGAGGGCATCGCCGGGTCCGACGCGCACCGGGCCTGGCACGACCCGTCGGGTCGCGGCTGAGCCACGCCGTGACCGAACCGAGGGGAGCGGCCGCCAGCGGGCTGCTGGCGCTGCTCGGACCCGACGCGCGGATCCTGTTCGCGACCCGCGTCGCCCGGATGTTCGGCTACGGCTTCCTCTCGGTCGTGCTCGTCATCTACCTCGCCACCCTCGGCCTGGACGGGCCGCGGATCGGGCTGCTCCTGACGCTGACGCTCGTCGGCGACGCGGTCATCTCGCTCTGGCTGACGACCCACGCCGACCGCGTCGGGCGCCGCCGCGTCCTGGTCGCGGGCGCGCTGCTGATGCTCTTCGCGGCGGTCCTCTTCGCGGCCACGAGCCTCTTCCCGCTGCTCCTCGTGGCGGCCACGGTCGGCGTCATCAGTCCGAGCGGCAACGAGGTCGGGCCGTTCCTGGCCGTCGAGCAGGCCTCCCTCTCGCAGACCGTCCCCGGCCGCGAGCGGACCCGTGTGTTCGGCTGGTACAACCTCGTCGGCTCGCTGGCGACCGCGAGCGGGGCGCTCGTTGCCGGCCTCGTGGCCCAGGCGTTCCAGCGGGCCGGCTTCGCGGCCGTCGACAGCTACCGTGCCGTCGTCGTCGGCTACGGCCTCGTCGGCGTCGGGCTCGCGCTGCTGTTCGCCCGGCTCTCGAGCGCCGTCGAAGTCGAGCGGCCGGCCGAGGCCTCCATCGCCGGCCGGCTCGGCCTGCATCGCTCGCGGGGCGTCGTCCTCCGGCTGTCGGCCCTCTTCTCGCTCGACGCGTTCGCCGGCGGCTTCGTCATGCAGAGCCTCATCGCCTACTGGTTCCACGTCCGCTTCGGGGTCGAGCCGGCGGCCCTCGGCGGCATCTTCTTCGGGGCCAACGTGCTCGCCGGGTTCAGCGCCCTGGCCGCCGCCCGGATGGCGGCCCGCTTCGGGCTCATCGAGACGATGGTCTACACGCACATCCCCTCGAACGTGCTGCTGATCCTCGTCCCGCTGATGCCGACGCTGCCCCTGGCCGCGCTCGTCCTGCTCGCCCGCTTCTCGATCTCGCAGATGGACGTGCCCACCCGCCAGAGCTACACGATGGCCGTCGTCGACCCGGACGAGCGCTCGGCGGCTGCTGGTGTCACGGGCATCGCCCGGAGCGTGGGGGCGGCCGTCTCGCCGTCGCTGGCGACCCCGCTCGTAGCCGTGCCCGGCCTCGCCAGCCTGCCGTTCCTCATCGCTGGCGGCCTCAAGATCGGCTATGACCTGCTGGTCTGGCGCGCCTTCCGTGCCGTGCGGCCGAAGGACGACTAGGCCGCGTTCCGGCTACGCCGCCCGGCCGCGCCAACCCGGCCGGCCGAGCCGCCACCAGACGAACAGGACGACGAGTGCGACGACGGCGACGGCGATGAGGCCGTCGAAGGGCGAGAGGGCATGCCGGACGTCCTGCCAGTGCTCGCCGAGGACGGTGCCGGCGTAGACGAGGAGGATCGTCCAGGGGACCGCGCCCGCCGCGGAGTAGGCGAGGAACCGGCCGAGCGGCATCCGCGCCACGCCCGCCGGGAAGCTGATGAACGTCCGGACGATCGGCAGCAGCCGGCTGAAGAACGCGGTCGGACCCCCCCAGCGCCCGAACCAGGCCTCGGCCAGCTCGATCTCGTGCGGCCGGATGAGCAGGTAGCGGCCCCAGCGGGCGAGGAAGGGCCGGCCGCCCCAGGCGCCGATGTAGTACGAGATGAGCGAGCCGGTCGTGTTGCCCAGCACGCCCGCGACGACGACGGCCCAGAACGACCAGGGGCCGTGGGTCAGGGGCTCGACGGCCGCCGAGGCCACGAGGAACCCCGCGAACGGCAGGATCAGCTCGGAGGGGAGCGGGATCATGGCCGACTCGATGGTCATCGCGACGAAGACCCCGACGTAGCCGACCGCCCCGTACAGGCTCGTCAGGAAGGGGATGACGGCGTTGTCGATGAAGGCGAGCACGGCGAAGGCGGCCTCGGTGCGGTGGGGGGCCGGCCCCGCGGCCGGCGCTGCGGAGGATACCGGACGAGGGCGAGCCGGTCCCGCGTCGCCGGGCCGTGTCGCGCTCGCTAGACTCGGCGCCGATGGACGGCATCGAGATCCGGGACGTGACCGACGAGTCCGGCTTCGGGCTCGTGCCCCCGTGCGCCGACCCGGCCTTCGACCACCGGACGTGCGACTACTGGGAGGACGCCGAGCGGGGATCGCGGGCGCACCGGGCGAGCTGGCTCAGCCGGGCCGGGGAGAGCGGGTCGGCAGCGGCGGGTGGGCCGGCTCGCAGTGCGGGCAACCCCTTCGCGCCGCCGCCGCGGATCGAGTCGAACCCGTTCGCCCCGGCCTCGGGATCGGCGTCCTCGGCGCCCGCCGCGAACCCCTTCGCGCCGCCTCCCCGCGAACCGGCCTTCAACCCCTTCCTCGGCGCCGACGACGAGGCCGCGGTGGCGAACCCCTTCGCGCCGTCCCGGCCGGTCCGCCCGACCGTCGCCGGCGACGCACCACGCAAGCTCCAGCTCCTGGGGCGCGGCCTCGGCGTGTTCGGGAGCTACGCCAAGATCCTCGTCCAGGACGGGACGGCGGCCGCGTACTGCCAGTTCGGGCCACTCTCGGCATACCCACGCGCCCTCCGGACGCGGGAGCTCTACCCGCAGCTCCCTGACGCGCCGCTGCCGGCCGTCATCACCTGCATCGCGACGACGGCGAACGCCCGCGGCCAGGGTCACGCCGCCCGCCTCGTGCGCGCCGTCTGCGACGACCTCGCCGGGCGCGGTTTCGCCGCGGTCGAGGCGTACCCGGAGGTCGGCGCGCGACCCGACGCCACGAGCGCGGCGAGCCCGGCCTTCTGGGTCGGCCTCGGGTTCCGCCTCGCCGTCGACGACGAGCGCTTCCCGGTCGTCCGGCTCGAGCTGGACTGACGGTCGGACGCCGCCTCTCGCGGGCGACGCCTCGCGACGACGCCTTGCGGCGGCCTGTCCTGGGCCATGGCGTGCTACCGTCGGCGGCGTGCTCGGAACTCCGCGCCTCCGTCCGGCGCTGCTCGCCCTGGTCGCCGTCCTCCTCGCCGCCTGCGGCGGCGCGTCGCCGTCGGGAAGCGCGTCGCCATCCGGCGGCTCCGCGACCGGCGCCTCGCCAGCGCCCACCGGGGCGTCGAGCGCGACCGCCTCGCCCAGTGTCCGGATCGGCGCCTACGGCCTCGCCATCGACCCGGCCCTCGTCCACCTGCTGCCAGCGACCGTCGGTGGCGCGCCGGTCACCGAGTCGCCCGAGCTCGAGGCCGCCGCGATGGGCGATGCGGACCTGGCGACCCACGTCTCGTCATACGCCGCCGCGACGGTCGGCAGCCTGGGGGACCCCGACTGGGCGCAGGTCCAGTTCCTGAGCCTCAAGCCCGACGCCGGGAAGTCGTTCTACCCGGCGTGGCGCGATCAGGTCGAGTCGGCGGGCTGCAGCCAGGCGAGTGGCGTCGCCTCCCGCGAGCAGCGGACGATCGGCGGGTGGCCGGTGGACGTCACGACCTGCGTCGGCGGCGCGATGCTCTACCAGCTCCAGCTGCAGGACCAGGGCGTGCTGGTCTCGGTCACCGCCCTGGGACCGAAGAAGCTCGGCGAGCAGGCCGTCGCCGCGCTCGGACCGTAGCGAGGCGCGGTGACGTGACGCCGGGCCGCCGCCGCGGCAGACTAGGTCCGGTCGCCGAGCGGGCGCCGGGGTCCGTCGGGGACCTGTCCCGGGCGACCGCCGAGGAGCCATCGCGATGACCGCCGTGTCGACCGCCCGCCGCGTCCGCGCCCCGCGCGGCGCCGAGCGGACCTGTCGGGGCTGGGCGCAGGAAGCCGCCCTCCGGATGCTCATGAACAACCTCGACCCCGAGGTGGCCGAGCGGCCCGACGACCTGGTGGTCTACGGCGGCACCGGCCGTGCGGCGCGCAGCTGGGCGGCCTTCGACGCGATCGTGCGGGAGCTCCGCCACCTGGCGGACGACGAGACCCTCCTCGTCCAGTCCGGCAAGCCGGTCGCCGTCTTCCGGACCCACCCCTGGGCGCCCCGCGTCCTGATCGCCAACGCCAACCTGGTCGGCAAATGGGCCAACTGGGACGACTTCCGCGAGCTGGAGCGGCGCGGGCTCACGATGTACGGGCAGATGACGGCCGGCTCCTGGATCTACATCGGGACGCAGGGCATCCTGCAGGGCACGTTCGAGACGTTCGCCGAGGCGGCTCGCCAGCACTTCGGCGGCAGCCTGCGCGGGACCGTGACGCTCACCGCGGGCCTCGGCGGGATGGGCGGTGCGCAGCCGCTCGCGGTCACGATGAACGACGGCGTCGCCCTCGTCATCGAGGTGGACGAGGCGCGAGCACGGCGGCGGCTCGACATCGGCTACGTCGACCGCCTCACCGTCGATCTCGGCGAAGCGCTCCGCTGGGCGCGCACAGCCGCGGCCGACGGCCAGCCCCTGAGCATCGCCCTCGTCGGCAACGCGGCCGAGCTGGAGCCCGAGCTCGTCCGTCGCGGCGAGCGGTTCGACCTGCTGACCGACCAGACGTCGGCCCACGACGCCCTCAACGGCTATGTCCCGGCCGGCGTCAGGGTCGAGCAGGCGGCCGAGCTCCGGCGGAGCGATCCGAGGGCGTACGTCGGCCGGGCGATGGCCTCGATGGCCGACCAGGTCCGGGCGATGCTGGTCCTCAAGGACGCCGGCGCCGTCACCTTCGACTACGGCAACAACATCCGGGCCCAGGCGAAGGAGGCCGGCGTCGAGCACGCCTTCGACTTCCCGGGCTTCGTGCCGGCCTTCATCCGGCCGCTCTTCTGCGAGGGCAAGGGGCCGTTCCGCTGGGCCGCCCTGTCCGGCGACCCCGCCGACATCCTGGCCACGGACCGGGCGATCCTCGAGCTCTTCCCCGAGAACGAGGCGCTCCGCCGCTGGATCACGATGGCCGAGGCGAAGGTCCCGTTCCAGGGGCTGCCGGCGCGGATCTGCTGGCTCGGCTACGGCGAGCGGGCGAAGGCGGGGCTCGCCTTCAACGAGCTGGTCCGGACCGGCGCCGTCGGCGCGCCGATCGTGATCGGTCGCGACCACCTCGACGCCGGCTCGGTCGCCTCCCCGAACCGCGAGACGGAGGCGATGCGCGACGGCTCGGATGCGATCGCCGACTGGCCGCTCCTCAACGCCCTGGTGAACACGGCGGCGGGCGCGTCCTGGGTGAGCATCCACCACGGCGGCGGGACGGGCATCGGCTACAGCCAGCACGCCGGGATGGTCGTCGTCGCCGACGGCTCGGATCTGGCGGCCGAGAAGCTCGAGCGGGTGCTCACGACCGACCCCGGGATGGGCGTCGCCCGCCACGTCGACGCGGGCTACGAGCGGGCCGTCGAAGTCGCGCGCGAGCGCGGCGTCCGGATCCCGATGCTCGACGAGACGACGCCCTAGGCGCCGCTCGGCTCGATCGGCAGGCCGAAGCGGACGGTGGTGCCCCCGCCGGACGGACTCTCTGCCGCCATCCAGCCGCCATGCGCCTCGACGAGCTGGCGGGCGATCGCCAGGCCGAGCCCGGACCCTCGCGATTCCGCCGACTTGGCGAAGCGGTCGAAGACGTGCGGCAGCAGCTCGGGCGAGATGCCCGGACCGTCGTCGGCGACGGCGACGACGACCTCGGGGCGTCGGGCAGGGGTCGAGGACCGGGTCACGGCGATCCTCGCCACCGCGTCGGGCGGCGTGTAGCGGAGGGCGTTCGCCACCAGGTTCGAGAGGACTTCGCGGATCCGGACGGGATCGACGTCGAGCAGGGGGACATCGTCGGCGACCGCCACTGAGACCGCCTCGCGCTCGGGGTCACGACCGACCCGCGCACCCTCCGCGACCTCGGCGGCCAGCACGCCCAGGTCGGTCGGCTCCCGGTGGAGGGTGAGCGTCCGCGCCTCCGCCAGGGCGAGCGTCCGCAGGTCTTCGACGAGCCGGCTCAGCACCCGTGTCTCGTCGAGGGTCGCCGCCAGGTGCGCCCCGTCCGCCGGGTGCACGCCGTCGACCATCGCCTCCAGCTCACCCTGCAGGACGCTCAGGGGGGTCCGCAGCTCGTGGCTGACGTCGGCGAGCAGGCTGCGCCGCTGCCGCTCGTCCGTCTCGAGCCGGGCCGCCATGGCGTTGAAGGCGCGGGCCAGGCCGCGCAACTCCGGCGGTCCCCACGGCCGCTCGGGGACGCGGGCGCGGTACTCGCCCCCTTCGATCCGGCGGGCGCCCTCGATCAGATCGTCGAGGGGCACGGCAAGCCCGCGGACGCCTCGACCGACCGCCACGCCGACGACAGCCAGGGCGACGACACCGACCAGGAGCAGGCCCATGAAGCCTCCCGGGCCGCCCCGGGGGCCCGACGCGGCGGTCGCCAGGTGCCAGACGACACTCGCCGTGCCCGCCGCTGCCACCACCATCACCAGGCCCGCCAGGCAGCCGACGCGACGGGCGACGCGGTGGCGGGGCGGCCCCCATCGGCTGCGCGGCGGCCATGGTTCGTCGGTGGGCCACCAGGCCGGCGGGGCGTGGGGCCGCGCCTCGCGCCCACCGCCGATCCGGGACCCGCTCCCGGTGCTGTCGCCCTGCTGGCTCGTCACGGCCGCTCCGCGACCTCCTCGGCGAGGCGGTAGCCCACGCCGTATACGGTCAGGACGTAGCGCGGCCGGCGCGGGTCCGGTTCCAGCTTGCGGCGCAGGTTCTTGACCTGGCTGTCGATCGCCCGTTCGTACGATTCGAACGCGACGCCGTGGAGGGCGTCGAGGAGCTGGGAGCGGGTGAAGATCCGCCCGGGCTGGCGGGCGAGCGTCGCGAGGAGGTTGAACTCGGTCGGGGTCAGCTCCACGGCGCGGCCGGCGACGTCGACATGCATCCGGGCCGGGTCGATCGTCAGGTCGTGGGCCCGGACGACGCCGTCTGGCTCGGCGGCCGGATGGAGCCGGCGGAGCACCGCGCGCACTCGGGCCACGAGCTCGCGGGGACTGAACGGCTTGGTGACGTAGTCATCGGCCCCCAGCTCGAGCCCGAGGACCTTGTCCACCTCCTCGTCCCGCGCGGTGAGGATCACGATCGGGACGGTCGATTCGCGGCGGAGCGCCCGGGCGACGTCCAGGCCGTCGAGCCCGGGCAGGCCCAGGTCGAGCACGACGAGGTCAGGCGACTCGGCTCGGACCAGAGCCAGCGCCGTGCGGCCATCGCCCGCCTCGAGCACGCCGAAGCCGGCGTGCTCGAGGTAGTCCCGCGCGAGGCCGACGATCTTCGGCTCGTCGTCGACCACCAGGATCCGCTGCATCGGCGGTCATCCTACCGGCCGGCGAGTCCGCCGCGAGGTCAGGAGCCCGACCCGTGTCCGTCGGCCGGTCGATCCTCGCCCTGGCCGTGCGCCTGGCGGTGCCACTCGTCGAAGAGCGGTCGCCGGGGGTCGTCCCAGCGGCCGTCCGGACCGCCCCAGCGGCGGCCATACGAGCCCGGCCCGCCCCGCCACACGAGTGCCCGGACCAGCAGGACGATGAACACGATGAAGAGGATCGGGAAGAGGAGGCCGAAGAAGCCCCAGCCCCAGCCCCAAGCAGGGCCGTAGTGCCAGGGATAGGCGACCGCCGCGCCGGGGTTGCCGGCCGAGGCGAGCCCGGTCGAGAGGCCGACCTGGTAGGCGACGACCGCGACTGCGATCGCGCCGACGACGAGGCCGAGGGCGACCAGCCCGCGGCCGATGGATGAGCGTCCGTTCATGGATGCAAGGACTCCTGCCGAGCGGCCCACCGCGAGCCGCCATCGATGCGACAGACTGGCCCACGATCATGGAGCGGCGATGGATGCGCCGTGTCGGAGCCGCGGACAGTCCCGCGAAAGCGTCTCGCGGCCCACCAGCCGCCGCCCGACCTGCCGGACGACCCGCCGGGCCGCTGCCCGGCGCGGTAGCCTTCGGGACAGAGAGGCGCGGCCTGGGGCGTCCCCGGACGCACGATCGCGCAGCGCCCGCGACGATGGCCGCCACGACTGAGGGGACAGGAGCACGCGAATGACGATCGTCCTGGGCGGCTCGTCGCTGACCATCGAGCAGGTCGTCCGGATCGCCCGCCACGGGGAGGCGGTCGAGCTGGACCCGATGGCCCTCGAGCGGATCCGCGCCTGCCGCTCGATGCTCGAGGAGAAGCTCGCCGCCCACGAGATCATGTACGGCACGAACACCGGGATCGGCGAGTTCTCCGAGGTCGTCCTGACGGACGAGCAGGTCAAGGACTTCCAGCGCTACCTCATCTACAACCACGCGGCCGGGATCGGCGAGCCGGCGCCGTTGGAGACGGTCCGGGCGGCGATGGTCGGCCGCATCAACGTCCACGCCCACGGCAACTCCGGCTGCCGGCCCGAGATCACCCTGACCCTCGTCGAGATGCTGAACCGCGGCGTGACGCCCGTCGTCTGCCAGCGCGGCTCGGTCGGCGCGAGCGGCGACCTCGCCCCGATGGCCCAGATCGCCCTCCTCCTGATGGGCGAGGGCGAGGCCTGGTTCGAGGGCGAGCGGCTCCCGGGCGCGGTGGCGATGGAGCGGGCCGGGATCCCGGTGCCTGGCCTCCAGGCCCGCGACGGCCTGGCCACGATCAACGGCTCCAACGTGCTCACCGCCATGAGCGCCCTCCAGCTCTTCGACATCGAGCGCTGGCTCCGCCAGGCGGAGATCGCCTGCGCCATGTCGCTCGAGGCGCTCCTGGCGAACCTCCGGCCGTACGACGTCCGGCTCCACGAGCTGCGCGGCTTCCCGGGCGCCGTCCGCTCTGCCCGCGCGATCATGCGCTGCATCGAGGGCAGCGACCTGCAGCGCGGCCGATTCAAGACGAAGGTCCAGGACGCCTACTCGATGCGGTCGTCGCCGCAGGTCATCGGGGCGGCCCACGACGCCGTCGCCTACGCCCGCCGGCAGGTCGAGACCGAGCTCAACGGGGTCGGTGACAACCCGATCTTCCTGCCCGACGCTCGCCTGACCCTGACGGGGGCGAACTTCCAGGGGACGCCCGTCTCGCTGCCGATGGACCTCGTCGGCGCCGCGGTGACGATGGTCTGCGTGCTCTCGGAGCGGCGGCTCAACCGGCTGACGAACCCGGCCCTCTCGGTCGGCCTGCCCGACTTCCTGACGAAGGGCGCGGGCATGTTCTCCGGGATGATGCTCAGCCAGTACACGGCCGACACGCTCATCACCGAGCAGCGGATCCTCTCCGCGCCGGCCTCGATCCTGTCGATCCCGGCCGCCGCGGACCAGGAGGACTTCGTGTCGATGGGCATGAACACGGCGATCAAGAACGGCCAGATCCTGGAGAACGCGTACGGCGTGCTCGGGATCGAGCTGATGGCCGCGGCGCAGGCGCTCGACTTCCGCGAGTTCGAGCCGGGGCGCGGCGTCCAGGTCGCGCGGGCCGTCATCCGGCGCCACGTCGCCCACCTCGACGAGGACCGGCCGCTGCACGCCGACCACACCGCGATGCGCGAGCTGGTCCGGTCGGGGCAGATCCTCGAGGCGGTCGAGGCCGCGGTCGGTCCGCTCGCGGAACCGTGAGCCCGATCCACCGCGACGGCGGCGGCGAACGGCTCGCCGCGCCGACCTGGGAGAGCCTCGCCGAGCGGCTCATCCGCGAGGCCCGGGAGCGGGGCGAGTTCGACGAGCTGCCGTACCGCGGCGAGCGGATCCCGCTCGAGGACGACGTCGCCGCGGGGGAGCTGGCCCTGGGCTTCCACGTCCTGCGGAACGCGGGCGCGGCGCCGCCCTGGATCGAGGCCGACAAGGAGACCCGCCGGCTCCTCGCCGAGCGCGCCGAGCTGCTGGCCGCAGCTCGCCGCGGCGGACCGCTCAGCCGCGCCCGGCGGCGGGCGGACGTGGCGGCCCTGGACGAGCGGGTCAACGCCGCGGTGGACCGGCTCAACGCCGAGGCCCCGACGCCGGCCCAGCACCGCCGCCGCGTCGACGTCGCCGCGGACGTCGCCGCGCTCGAGCAGGCCTGGCGCGAGGCCGACGAGGCGATCGCAGCCGGGCGCTCGCGGGGCGGCTGAGTCGGGCGGGCACGGCCCCTCGCCCGGGCCGTCGGCACCACCCGCCGGGGCCCCTGTCTGTGCCACGATACCGGGCAGGAGGGGGCGTCCGATGACCCCCGGGAGGCGCCGTGTCGAGGCTCGTCGAATCCGTACCCAACTTCAGCGAGGGTCGCCGGCTCGAGGTCGTCGACCGGCTCGCCGCCGCAGTCGAGCGGACGCCCGGTGCCCACCTCCTCGACCGGACCAGCGACGCGAGCCACAACCGGAGCGTCCTCACCCTTGCCGGCGAGCCCGACCCCGTGACCGACGCGCTCGAGGCCGCCGTCGCCGTGGCGATCGATGAGATCGACATGGAGCGCCACAGCGGCGAGCACCCCCGCATCGGGGCGGTCGACGTCATCCCCTTCGTGCCCCTCGGCGACACCGCGATGGCCGAATGCGTCGCCCTCGCCCGGGCCTTCGGCGAGCGGCTTGCGGATCGCTTCGGACTGCCCGTCTACCTCTACGCCGAAGCGGCGACCCGGCCGGACCGGGTGAAGCTGGCGGACGTCCGGCGCGGCCAGTACGAGGGCCTCAAGGAGGCCATCGGGCAGCACGGGCGCGAGCCGGACTTCGGACCAGCCCGGACCCATCCGACCGCAGGAGCGGTGGCCGTCGGGGCGCGGCCCTTTCTGATCGCCTACAACATCAACCTCGCCTCACCCGACCTCGAGCTCGCGCGGCGGATCGCCCGGCGCATCCGGGAGTCGGGCGGCGGGTTGCCCAGGGTCCAGGCCAACGGGTTCTGGATCGAGGAGTTGGGCTGCGCCCAGGTCTCGATGAACCTGCTCGACTTCCGGGTGACCTCGATGTGGCAGGTCTGGGAGGCGGTCGGGGCCGAGGCGGCCGAGGACGGGGTCGAGCTGGCCGAGTCCGAGCTGATCGGCCTCGCCCCGCTGGCGGCCTTCCTCGATGTCGCCGAGCACGTTGGGGCGCCCGCGGGCGAGCCGGTCGAGGCGCGTCTGGCCGCCGCCGCCCGATTCCTCCGGCTGCGCGACTTCTCGCCGTTCCAGGCGCTCGAGCTGCGGCTCGAGGCCGCGAGCCGGGCGTGACGCTGCGGGTCATCCAGGGCGGCCTCGGGGAGGAGCCCTCCGGCCTGCTCGTGGAGCACGCCGCGGAATTGGTGACGATGGCCGGCGGCCTGCGGCGGGGGAGCGCCCAGGACGATCCCGCGGCGATGAGCGCGGCCGCGGCGCGGGCCGACGGACGACGCCGCAGCCTTGCGCTCGCTGCCGATGAGGCGGGCCTCGGCGCTGACGAGGCCGACGAGGCGGACGAGGCCGGCCTCGCGGTCGCCTGCTGGGAGGGCCGGATCCTGGCCGTGGGACGGAGCGCCGATGTCCGGCGCGTCCTCGACGGCGCGGGCCTGCCCCTCGACCGCTTCCAGCGCCTCGACGCCGCCGGCGGGACGGTGACGCCGGGCTTGGTCGACCCGCACACGCACCTCGTCTTCGGCGGCAGCCGCGAGGCCGAGGCCCGGCTGCGCCGCCAGGGGGCGGGCTACCTGGAGATCCTCGCCGCGGGCGGCGGCATCCTCTCGACCGTGGCCGCCACTCGGGCCGCGTCCGACGAGGCGCTCCTGGCGCACGGGCGCCGCTGGCTCGCGGAGATGCTCCGCCACGGCGCCACGACCGTCGAGGCGAAGTCGGGCTACGGCCTCGACGTCTCGACCGAGCTGCGTCTGCTGGC
Source organism: Candidatus Limnocylindrales bacterium (assembly GCA_036392215.1). Taxonomy (GTDB): domain Bacteria; phylum Chloroflexota; class Limnocylindria; order Limnocylindrales; family CSP1-4; genus JAJYJO01. The sequence continues at coordinate 14,708 of DASVYJ010000040.1, forward strand.
GATCGCGGGCCAGCTCGACGAGGAGGGCCCCGTCTCGGTCGTCCCGACGTTCCTCGGCGCGCACGCCGTGCCGCCGGAGTACCGCGACCGGCCCGACGGGACCGAGGGCTTCGTCCGCTCGGTCATCGAGGAGCAGCTGCCGGCGGTGGCGGCGCAGGGCTGGGCCCGCTTCTGCGACGTGTTCTGCGAGGAGGGGGTCTTCTCCGCCGAGCAGAGCCGGCGGATCCTCGAGGCGGGCCGGCGCCACGGCCTCGCCCCGCGGCTCCACGCCGACGAGCTCGCGCCCTCCGGCGGGGCGGAGCTGGCCGCCGAGCTCGGGGCGGTCTCGGCGGACCACCTCGCGGTCCCGTCCGAGGCCGGCGTCGAAGCGCTCGCCGCGGCCGCCTCGGGCAGCCGGCCCGTCGTCGCGACGCTCCTGCCGGCCACGACCTGGACGCTGCGCAGCGAGCACCGTGCCCCGGCGCGACGCCTCATCGAGGCGGGCGTGCCCGTCGCCCTGGCGACCGACTTCAACCCCGGCACGAGCCCGACGCCGAACCTCGCCCTCGTCCTGACGATCGCCACGCTCGAGCTCGGGCTGAGCCCGGCCGAGGCGCTGGCTGGGGTCACCATCAACGCCGCCCATGCCCTCGGCCTCGGCGACAGCATCGGCTCGCTCGAGCAGGGCAAGGCCGCCGACCTCGTGCTCTGGCGGGCGCCGAGCTACGAGCAGCTGCCGTACTGGGCCGGCGCGGACCTCGTCGCGACCGTCATCAAGCGCGGCCGGCCGGTGTTCCTCGGATCGGCGATCGGGGAAGGTTAGGCGGCGGTCAGACCTTGCCGCGAGACTCCAGGAGGACGGTCGTCGTCTCGCCGGGCAGCCCGGACGGGGTGACGGTCAGCTTCGGCTGGGCCGGCAGCGGCGTCGTGACGCCCATCTCGTGGAGGAACTTCGCGACCGCCTCCGCGTTCGCCGCGTCGTCGTCGGAGACGGGCATCGGGACGACGATCCGCGGGTCGAGCTGGGCGACGAGCTCGGCGGCGTGCGTGGCGTTGAGGGCGCCCCCGACCGGCAGGCAGGCGACGTCGATGCGCCCGATGTCGGTCAGCTTCTCCTCCGTGAAGAGGTGGCCGATGTCCCCCAGGTGGATGGTGTGGACGCCGTCGAGCTCCACGACGAAGGCCGTGTTCCGGCCGGCGACCGCGCCCTTCTTGTCGTCGCGATAGGTCCGCACCGCGGTGACGAGGACGTCCCGGACCTCGTACTCGCCGGGACTGTCCAGGCAGAAGGCCTGCTCGAGGCTGGTCGGCAGGGCGGTCGCGCCGTCGCGTGACGTGCGGCTCTTGGCCTGGGGCAGCGGGGCATCGTCGGGGTGGCTGAACGTGACGATGTCGCCACTGATGCCGCGGCCGGTCGGCCCGACGACGGATCGATATGGGTCGGCGACGACGGTGGCGTCGCGGCCGCGAAGCCGGACGCACGTCCGGCCGTACCAGGTGAGCTCCATCGCCGCCGATTGTGGCATACGCCCCGC
>DASVYJ010000041.1:0-4328 GCA_036392215.1 Candidatus Limnocylindrales bacterium
TCAGTCCTGGAAGGGGCCGCGGTCGATCCAGGCGATCTCGATGGCGTCCGCGCCGGCGGCGCGCGTCTCGAAGCGGTCGAGCGCCCGCGGCGGCGGCCCGGAGATGACCGAGCCGTCCGTCCGGAAGTAGCCGCGGTGGCAGCGGCAGGCGAAGCGAGCGTCGGCGGCGTCCCAGTCGTACAGGCAGCCCTCGTGGGTGCAGTGCCCGTCGAAGGCGGTCGCGCTGCCGTCGGCCCCGAGGACGAGCCAGGCCCCGGACCGGCCGCTCGGCGGCGACGAGGGTGCGGCGCTGGCGATGGCCGTCGCGCCGGACGGATCGATGGCGACCCAGCGGGGCTGCTGGGGCGTGACGCCCGCGACCAGGACGCGGATCCAGCGGGGCGAGGCGGCCGGCGGGACGGCGGTGGCGGTCGGGGAGCCGCAGGCGGCGAGCGCCGCGGGGCCGAGCAGGGCCGCGCCGGCGACGAAAGCTCCGGAGCCGATCAGGAAGTCGCGGCGGGTGAGCGACGGGGAGTCGAGCCGGCCGCCGGAGGCGTCGGCGGGACCGGCCGCCTCCGCTCCCTCAGGCTGGCGGCGCGAGCGCGGCATCGTCGACGGGGAGCGGGAACGGCTCGAGCGAGACGACCGGGTGGCCGCCGCGCAGGCGCCGGACGAGGCGGAGGATCGACTCCGGGTCGCCGGGGATCTCCTGCCGGCGGTAGACCCACGTCGCCCCGGGCCTGATGCCGATGCCGAGGACCAGCGCGTCGGGCACTTGACCCAGGATCCGCAGCGGGTCGAAGCGCTCGCAGCGCTCCACGACGATCACGTCCGGCTCCTCGGCCAGGGCCGGCTCGATCGCCTCGGGCTCCTCGCAGCTGACGAAACGGACCGAGGCTCCCGGCTCGGCGCCGAGCAGCCGACCGATCCCCTCGCCGAGCAGGGCGTGACAATAGAGGACGAGGATCGCGAGGCCGGGCTGGGCTGCCATGGGCTCCACTGGGCTACGGATGCCGAACGCATCGTACGGTCGGCCCCGAGCGGCACGCCATCCCCGGAGCGGCATACCGATGTGCGAGCGCGGTTGTATCGCCGGATACGCGTCGCCCGTGCCCGACGATCGCGCTCACTCCCCGGAGCGGCCCGCGGTGGCCGGCCGGCGACTCCAGCCCTGTCGGACGACATAGGCGGCCGCCTGGATCCGGTTCTCGAGGCCGAGCTTCTCGAGGGCGTTGTGGACGTGGTTCTTGACCGTCCCCTCGGTGATCGAGAGTCGGCCGCCGATCTCCTTGTTGCTCAGGCCGTCGGCGACCAGGGTGAGGATCTCGACCTCCCGTCGCGTCAGGACCGGCTCCGCCTCCTCGGTCGCGCTCGTGACTGCGCGGACAGGCGTCCGGGCACGGATCTCGCTGACGAGCCGCGCCGCGACCGCCGGCGAGAGCGGCGTCTCCCCCCGGCCCGCAGCCCGCAGCATGTCGTAGAGGTGCTCCGGCCGGAGGTCCTTGAGCAGGTAGCCGTTCGCGCCCTGGCGGAGCGCCTCGAAGAGGTGGGCGTCCGACTCCGACACGGTGAGCATGACGATGCGGGTCCCGGGGACCTGCTCCCGGATCAGGCGCGCCGCCTCCAGCCCGTCCATCACCGGCATCTCGACGTCGAGCACGGCGATGTCGGGCCGGAGCTCGCGGCTCAGCTCGACGGCCTGCAGGCCGTCTTCCGCCTGGCCGACCACGGCCAGGTCGGGCTGACCGTCGATGAGCGTGGCCAGCGCCGTCCGGAAGAGCGGCTGGTCGTCGGCCAGCAGGACGCGGAGCGGCGGCCGAGGCTGCATCAGGAGGCCACGGCCGCCAGCTGGCCGTGCTCGTGCGGGATCCGGGCGATCACCCGCGTGCCCTTGCCCAGCTGCGACTCCACGACCAGGCTCCCGCCGACGGCTTCCATCCGCTCGCGCATCGTATGCAGTCCGTAGCCCTCGCCGTCCTCGTCCCGGGCCCGGGCCAGGTCGAAGCCGTGGCCGTCGTCCTCGACCTCGATCGTCGTGACCGCGTCCTCGTCGACGACCCGGACGACCGCGCGGTCCGCGCCGGCATGCTTGCGGACGTTCGCCAGCGCTTCCTGGATCACGCGGATCAGCTGGACCTCGCTCGCCGGGGCGAGGTCAGGCTCTCCGGCAAGGCGGGCGTCGAGTCGGACCTGGACCCCGGACTGGCGACTGAACTTCTCGAGGTAGGCCGACAGGCTCGGTACGAAGCCGCGCGTGGGCTGGCTCGTCTCGCGCAGCCCGAGGATCGCCTCACGCACGTCGCGGTAGGCCTCATGGGTGAGGTCGGCCAGGTCGTCCAGCTCGCCGACGACCGCCGGGGCTGCCTCGAGCTCGGGCCGCACCTCGAGGGCCCGCAGGCGCAGATGGGTGACGCCGAGGACCTGGGCGAGGCTGTCGTGCAGCTCGCGGGCGATCCGATCGCGCTCGGCGACCGTCGCGGCGACGCGCTCGCTCTCGCGGGCCCGGGCGGCGCTGATGGCGATCGAGGCGAGGTCCGCCAGGCCGGCGAGCAGGGCCCGATCGGCGGGCTGGAATCCGGGCTCGGCCCGCCGCCCGACCCAGATGTCGCCGAAGCTCGTCTCGCCGCTCGGGATGGGCAGCTCCATCGCATGGCGGTACTCCGCGGAGGCGCGGACGGGGCACACCGCGCGGCGCTCGTGGGCGCCGTGGACGGCGTCCGGTCCGGGCGAGATGCAGATCGCCCCGTCGCCGGCGAGCGGGAGGACGAGCCTGGTGTGCCCGGGCGCGGCGGTCATGACCGTCCCGTCGCCGGCACCCGTCACCTGCGCCGACGCCGACGACGTCAGGCACAGCCGCACCTCGTCGACCGCGAGCAGCTCCCGGACCGCCCGGACGAGCCGGGCGAGCGTGTCGGCGAGCGGGTGCTGGTGGCTGACCTGGATGGCGATGTCGTAGAGCGCCTCCGTCTCGATCCGCCGCCGCTGCAGGTCGTCGACGAGGCGGCGCATCTGGATCGCACAGCCGAGCTGGTGGGAGACGTTCTGGAGCGCGCGCGTCGAGAGCGGGTCCCGGGCCGCATCGGAAGGCAGCCAGAGCTGGAGCAGGCCGACGACATCCGAGCCCGTCGTGAGCGGCAGCTCGACGAGTTCGACGTCGCTCGTCGCGCCGTTGGCCGGAGCGCCCAGGGTGGTGGGGGGTTGGGGCCGCCCACCGTCCGCCGGGTAGACGACGAGGCTCGCCCCGGTGGCCCGCGTGGCCTCGGCGACGGTCCGCAGGGCAGCCTGGATGACGGCGTCCTGGGTGTGCTGATCCTGGACGGCGGTCGAGACGGCGTTGAGGGCCCGCAGCTCCCGGTTCTGGCGGTGCGTCTCGCGCTCGCTTCGTTCGATGGCCCCGAACATCAGCACGGCGAAGGCGACGATGGCGGCGATGGCGATGCCGGTGGAGATCGCGTAGCTGATGAGCTGCGGGCCGATCGTCGCCTCGATGATCGTATGCCGGAGGGCTTCGCCCGCCACCACGGCGGCGATGGGGAGGGCGACGGCCACCCACTTGAGCCGTCGCAGGTCGGGCCGGTCGGGACGGCGCCCGGCACGCGTGTCCAGCATCGTCACCCTTCGCTCCGCGGCAGCTGCGTCGCTGTCGCCATCGGTCCCTGGCGGCGGGTCTCGCGACGCTCGCGATGCTCGCGACTCGGCTTCAGCGAGTTCCGCCAGTGGGGCACTTATCCATAAGCCCCCCGGTGCCCGTTGATACCGCCGTCATGCTCGTGGTGAGGGGTACAGGCGAGGTAGGGCCGAAGGGCACATACCGACGGGTGCCGATGCGCCCGTGGCGGTGACGGGGAGGGGAGGGGCGGGGAGGGGCCGGGGACCGGGCGCCGCTGGGACGGCTCGCTACCCGGGCCCGGCGGAGAGGCGGTCGGTCAGCTTTCGGATCGCTTCCGGTCGCCTTGCCCGATCCCGTCGCGGCGCGACCGGCGCGATCGGCGCAGGAAGACGATCGCCCAGAAGAAGGGCACGGCTTCCAGCACGACGACGGTCAGGAAGAGGCCGACCGACGCGGCGCCCTGGCCGAGCGTGAACAGGAGCGCGTGCAAGGCGAGGAAGGCGACGAGCGCCCCGCACCAGATCGTCAGGACCGTCAACCCTAGCCAGGAACCGATGAGGCCGGCCCGGCTCGCGAGGCGGTCGCGCTGTGTCGGGGGGTGCGTCCCGCGCCGCGCTCCCGGCTCGGGGACCCAGAAGAGGGCCGCGACCACGGCGACGCCGAGCAGCAGGAACGGGAGCACGATGACGATCTCGAACTGTCCGCCGTCCACGCCGTACTCTCCCCGTCGCTGCCAGGG
>DASVYJ010000042.1:0-5036 GCA_036392215.1 Candidatus Limnocylindrales bacterium
TCGGCTGGACCTTCCTCTCGCCGCCACCCGGCTGGGAGTCGTCCGACCCGAAGGACGTCGGCTACCGCTGGTTCCTCTTCGTCCCGGCCGCGCTGCTGGCGGCGGTGGCCGTCCTCGCCGCGATCCGGCCGCGGCAGGCGGGGCGGCTCCTGCTCGGCATCGTCGGCGGGCTCGCGGTCGTCGGCGGGGCGCTCGGCGTCGCGATCATGGCCGATCCAGGCCGGTCCAGCGAGGGCGCCGTCCCGGCCCTGATGGCGACGACGGTCGGCTTCGCGCTGCCCGCCCTGTTCACGGGACTCGTCCTGCTCGACGCGGAGCGCTCACGGTCCCGCGGGACCGGCCGCCAGGAGGCGGACTGACCGGGGCGCGTCACCGGCCCGCTCGACCCGTGCCACCATCTCCTCGTCAGCGTTCGCAGCGGGAGATGAGGCCATGCCGACGACGGGCGTGTCGGGCGGGAGCTTGAGCGACCAGCGGGCCGCGGTGCGGCGGGCGCTCGGCAGGGTCGGAGCGTGGAGCTTCCAGCTGCAGACGCAGTCGGCCCGGGACGAGCACGCTGCCGTGGCTGCGCTCGACTCGGCCGGTTACCGGGCCCTGTGGTACCCGGAGAGCCTGGCGAGCAAGGAGGCGTTCGCCCACGCGGCGGTGCTGCTCGCCGGGAGTCCCCGGATGGTCGTCGCGAGCGGCATCGCCAACATCTATGCCCGGGACCCGATGGCGATGGTCAATGGCGCGCGGACGCTCGGCGAGGCGTATCCGGGTCGCTTCATCCTCGGCATCGGGGTGAGCCACGCCCCGTCGGTCGAGAGCCGCGGCGCGGTGTACGGCAAGCCGATCGAGCGGATGTCGGCGTACCTCGACGCGATGGACGAGTCGCAGTACACGGGGCCGGCGCCGGAGGGCGGCGTCCCGGTGATGCTCGCGGCGCTGGGCCCGAGGATGCTCGAGCTGTCGGCGGCGCGGACGGTCGGCGCACACTCGTACTTCGTGCCGGTCGAGCACACCCGGGTCGCCCGCGAGCGGCTGGGCGACGCGGTGCTGGCCGTCGAGCAGACGGCGGTGCTCGACACGGACGAGGCGCGCTCGACGGAGATCGCGCGGGCCTTCGCGTCGCGCTACCTCGGGCTGCCGAACTACGCGAACAACCTGCGGCGGCTCGGCTGGGGCGAGGAGGACGTGGCGGGCAGCGGGTCGCAGCGGCTGCTCGACGCGGTGATCGTCCGGGGCGACGCGGCGGCCATCGTGGCGCGGGTCCGCGAGCATCTCGACGCGGGGGCCGACCACGTCTGCGTCCAGCTCCGCGGCCAGAGCTCGAAGGACGTCTGCCTGCCCGCCTTCGCCGAGCTGGCCGCGGCCCTCGGGGAGCTGCTGCCGAAGTAGCGGCCGCGCCCGTCGGCGTGCGACCGCGTCGGGAGGCTGGCCCGCGTGGACCCAGGCCGGCTGATGCGTACCCAGGCATCACCCGGTGGAGGCTGACGGCCCGTTGATGCGTATCGGCGCATCCAGGGCCGGTCGCTCGCCGTGATGCGTACCGACGCATCGCCCGGCGCCGGGTCGCCGCCGGTTGATGCGTACCGACGCATCACGACTCCGGCGGGTTGATGCGAATCGACGCATCACCGACGGAGGGGCGGGATCGAACCCTCCGGGGCGCGATGCGCAATACGCATCGAACGCCTGCGGCCGGGCGGGTCGGCCGGCGCGGCGCCGGGTGCAGGGGGGTCCGGCGCCGGATGGGCCCCGGCCTCGAACGGGAGGCGCGGCCCGTCAGCCGCCCGAGACGGCCGGGATCACGTGGACGACCGAGCGCGGGCCGACCGGCGTCGGGAGGTCGGCCAGCTCGCCATCGACGAAGACGTTGAGGTGCTCGCGGATGGCGGGGCCCACCGTCAGGACGCGGTCGGCGAAGCCGGGTGCCAGTCGGTCGACCTCGGCGACGAGCTCGCCGACGGTGGCCGCCTCGACGGGAAGTCGCCGGGGCAGCCCCGGGAAGAGGGCGACGAGGGAGCGGGGGAGGACGACTTCGGCCATGCGCCGTTCGAGGTCGGACCTAGCGCTCGACCACCGCCACCCCGACCGAGGCGATCGACGGCAGGTGCTCGGCGATCGCCGTCCAGGTCTCGCCCTCGTCGGCCGAGCCGTACAGCTGGCCCGTCGAGGTCCCGAAGTAGACGCCGGCGGGGTCGAGCTCGTCGACCGCCATCGCCTCCCGGAGGACGCCGAGGAAGGCGTGCTCCTGGGGGAGCCCCGTGGAGAGGCGACCCCAGCTGCTGCCGCCGTCACGAGTCCGCCAGACCGCGACCTTGCCCTCGGGCATGTGGCGGCCCTGCTCGGGCGACGTGAGGGGGACCACCCAGGCCGTCCGCGGGTCGCGCGGATGGACGCCGATGGCGAAGCCGAAGTCGGAGGGCAGCGTCCCCGTGATCTCGGTCCAGCTCGCCCCGGCGTCGTCCGAGCGATACACGCCGCAGTGGTTCTGCTGGTAGAGGGTCGAGGAGCCGCCCGGGGCGAGTGCCGCCTTGTGCACGCACTGGCCGAACTCGGGGTAGCGCTCGGGGTGGAACTCGGCTCGGACCCCCTTGTTGCGGGTCGCCCAGGTCGCGCCGCCGTCGCGCGTCTCGAACACACCGACCGCGCTGATGCCGACCCACAGGTGCGCCGGGTCGGCCGGGTCGGGGATGATCGTGTGGCACATCAGGCCGCCCGCTCCGGGTTGCCACTGCGGGCGACTCGGATGCTCGCGGAGTCCCGGGACGTGGGTCCAGCTCTCCCCGCCGTCGGTGCTCCGGAACAGGCCCGCCGGCTCGACGCCCGCGTACAGCGTCCCGTCGGCCGGGGTCACGTTCCAGACGCGTGTGACGGCCGGCCCCTCGTCGCCGTAGGTGAGCCCCGCCGAGGAGTGCGTCCACGTCTCGCCGAGGTCCGTGCTCCGCCAGACCGCCGGGCCGAACCACGGTGAGCCGCTCCCCGCGAGGATCGCGCCGGAGGCCGGGTCGTAGCTCACGTCGTAGACCGGCCAGCCCTCGCAGAGCGGCCCGCGGACCGTCCAGTCCCGTCGGTCGGGCCCGCTCTCGAGGAGGAAGGCCCCCTTCCTCGTCCCGACCATCAGCATGACCGTGCGCGTCATCGTCGCCCTCCTCTCGGTGCTCGGGTAGGGTAGCGGCGGCCCGACGCCACGTCATCCCCGGGCGCAAGCGTGACGTTCGTCCAGGGTGGGGGTGGACCCTCGGCCGGTGTCAGGGGGAGCCGCCCGGTCGTAGGGTGTCGGCAGTCGAACGGACCGCCAACAGCCGGACAACCTCCGACGGCGCGTCGACCCTCCGGCGGGATGCCGGGCGGCGGCGGAGTCGGGATCCTTCCCACCAGGCGGTCCGTTCCCGATTCCCGACGCCGATCGGCGGAGCTCCGCCGCGCGTTCGACCGCGCCTACGGCATCCCGACTACAGCAGGCTGGCCCGCTGCCGATACCTCCAGCGGTCCTGCCCACGGATGGCAGGCCACGCCTTCGGACCGCCTCCGCGACCGAACCACCCCTCGCGGCGGGACGACCGGTCCGTCCGGGAAGGGGATGCCCGCCATGCGCGTCCGTCTGTCGATCGGCCAGAAGCTCCTCGCCTGCGCGGGCGCCATGGTCGTCGTCCTCGCCGTCGTCGCCGGCGTGTCGGCGCTCCGGATGGCCAGCCTCGAGGGACAGGTCACCGAGCTGGGGGCGCAGCACCTGCCCAGCGTCGAGACGGTGCGGCAGCTCGAGACCCAGATCGGGACCTACCGTCGGCGGCAGCTGATCCACCTGCTCTCGGCACCGGCCGACAAGGGCCAGGCGGCCAACGACCTGCTCGACACCGCGGCGGCCATCGACAAGCTGCTCGACGACTACAAGGGCCGGACGTGGAGCGACGCGGACCGGGCGGCCTATGACAAGGTCCACGCCATCTGGACCGACTACCAGGCCCAGACGAAGGACCTCGTGGGCCTGAGCGACGCGGGCAAGACCGCCGCAGGATTCACCCTGCTCACCAGTGGCGCGGCCGATGACACCTTCGGCTCGCTCGGAGACGCCGCTGCCGCCTGGGACAAGCTGAACACGGACGCGGCGACGACCACGGTCGCGGAGGCACGCGGGTCCGCCGAGCAGGGCATCGCCCTCGTGATCGGGATCGTCCTCCTGGCCGGCCTCGGGGCCGGAGTGCTCACGCTCCTCCTCGCCCGCCGGCTGGTCCGCGACGTCCGCGCCGTCCAGACGATCCTGAGCTCCCTCGCCGACCACGAGACGGCGGCGCTCGAGGCGGGCCTGGCGGGCTTCGCCGCCAACGACCTGACGGTGGCGGCGACCGCCACGACCGAGTCGCTCGAGCGTCACGGGAGCGATGAGCTCGGCCAGGCCGCGGCCACGGCCGAGGCGATGCGGGCCCGCCTGGCGGCCACGATCGGCTCGTACGAGACCGCCCGCGCGGCGTTGGCCGGGACGATCGGCGAGGTCCGCGCGGCATCCGACGCCGTCGCCCGGACCGCGGCCGAGCTCGATGCCGCGGCCGGCCAGGCAGGGGCCGCCTCGGGCCAGATCGCGGCCACGATCAACCAGGTCGCCGCGGGTGCGGCCGAGCAGGCCCGCGCGGCCACGGAGACGAGCGGTGCCGTGGGCGAGCTCTCGGGCGTGATCGGCCAGGTCGGCGCGGGGGCGGCCGAGACCGTCGCGCGGGTCGACGAGGCGGCCGCAGGGCTCGGCGAGGTGAGCGGCGCGATCGGCGCCGCGACCGCTGCCGGCGCCGAGGTGACCCGGCTCGCCGGCGAGGCCGCGGTCGCCGCGGCCGCGGGGCTCGGGGCGGTCGGCGAGACCGTCGAGGGGATGGCCCGCATCCGGACCGCCTCCGCCGACGCCGCCGCGATGGTCGGCCAGCTCGGCGCGAAGTCGAGCCAGATCGGGGCCATCGTCGACACCATCGACGACATCGCCGAGCAGACCAACCTGCTCGCCCTCAACGCCGCCATCGAGGCGGCCCGGGCGGGCGAGCAGGGCAAGGGCTTCGCCGTCGTCG
>DASVYJ010000043.1:0-4564 GCA_036392215.1 Candidatus Limnocylindrales bacterium
AGCCGCGCCCGGTCCCGCAGCATCGCCGCGCGGCACTCGACGGGCGCCGCGGAGCGGAAGGACTCGCCACGATGAAGGAGGCCTCGGCCGAGTCCGACCTGATCCACAAGGCCGCCGCGACCGAGCCGCGCGTCCATCCGGACCGCCCGGCGGACCCCTCGATCAAGGCCCTCGAGCGGGAGTCGAACCCGCTCAAGCGCATCCTCGGCGTGCTCGGCCCCGGGTTCATCACCGGTGCCTCGGACGACGACCCGTCCGGCATCGGGACGTATGCCCAGGCCGGGGCGCAGTTCGGCTACGCGACGCTGTGGACCACGCTCCTCATGCTGCCGATGATGTCGGCCGTCCAGTACATCTGTGCGAAGGTCGGCATGGTCACGGGACGCGGCCTCGCCGGCGTCCTGCGGGCCCACTACCCGCGGGCGGTCCTCTACCCCGCCGTGCTGGCGATGGTCGTTGCCAACACCATCAACGCCGGCGCGGACCTCGGGGCGATCGCGGCGGCCATCGGCCTGCTCGTGCCCGTCCCGGCGGTCGTCTTCGTCGTGCCCGTCACGGCGGCCATCCTGGCCATCCAGCTGTTCGGCTCGTACGCCCTCATCGCCCGCGTCTTCAAGTGGCTCGCCCTGGCCCTGCTGGCCTACATCGGGGCCGCCCTGTTCGCCCGCCCCGACGCGCTCGCGGTCCTCCGCGGCACCTTCATCCCGACCCTCAGCCTCTCCCCGGCCTTCATCGGCATCCTCGTCGCCCTGCTCGGGACGACGATCTCGCCCTACCTGTTCTTCTGGCAGGCGAGCCACGAGGTCGAGGTCGAGCTCGACATGGGCCGCCACCGCCTCTGGCAGCGCCAGGGCGCGTCGAAGAAGGAGCTGAAGTACGCCCTCTGGGACACCCTGGCTGGGATGACCTTCTCGGAGATCGTGGCCTACTTCATCATCTTCGCGACGGGCGCCACCCTCTTCGCGCACGGCCAGCGGAACATCTCCTCGGCCACGGACGCGGCGCAGGCCCTCCGCCCGATCGCCGGCGACCTGTCGGCGGTGCTGCTGGCGATCGGGCTCATCGGGGCCGGGACGCTCGCGGTGCCGGTCCTGACCGGAGCCGCCGCCTACGGCGTGTCGGAGGCCTTCGGTTGGCCGTTCGGTCTCGACCGGAAGCCCGGCCGGGCGCCCCAGTTCTACGCCGTCATCGTCATCGCGACCGTCGTCGGCATGGCCATCAACTTCCTGGGCATCAACCCGATCGACGCCCTCGTCCTGACGGCCGTCATCAACGGCCTCCTCGCCCCGCCGCTGCTGGTCCTGGTCATGCTCGTCTCCAACGACCGGCGGATCATGGGCCGCCGGACGAACGGCCCCTGGCTCAACGTCCTCGGCTGGTCGACGACCATCCTGATGGCGCTGGCGGCCATCGCCCTCATCGTCACGACCCTGCTCGGCTAGGCAGACCCGTGCACGAGGAGGGGGCCGTCATCCTGCCGGAGGCTGCGCCGGACGAGCCGTTCGTCCACACGGGGCGGCCGCCGGACCCCACCGTGCGGGAGCTCCAGCGCGAGCCGAACCCGCTCCGCCGAGCGCTCCGGATCGCCGGTCCCGGGCTGGTGGCCGGCGCCGCGGACGACGATCCGTCGGGCATCGGGACCTACGCCCAGGCCGGGGCGCAGTTCGGCTACGCGACGCTCTGGCTCATGCCCCTCCTGCTGCCGTTCATGATCGCGGTCCAGTACCTCTGCGCCCGGATCGCCCTGGTGAGCGGCCGCGGCCTGGCCGACGTGATGAAACGGCGCTATCCGCGGCCGCTCGTGCTGACCCTCGTCGGCTCGCTGCTCGTCGTCAACGTCATCACCGCGGGGGCCGACGTCGGGGCGATGGCCGCCGCGGCCGGCCTCTTCGTCCCAGTCGGCCCGCTCGTCCTGATCCTCGCGGTGACGGCCGGCCTGCTGCTGCTCCAGCTGTTCGTCGGCTACGCGGCCGCGGCGACGATCTTCCGCTGGCTCGCCCTGGCCCTCGTCGGCTACGTCGTGTCCGGGATCCTCGCGCGGCCCGACCCCGGCGCCGTCCTGCGCGGGGCCGTCCTGCCGACGATCAGCTTCGACCCGTCCTACGTCGGCATCGTCGTCGCCGTCCTGGGCACGACGATCAACCCCTACCTGTTCTTCTGGCAGGCCAGCATGGAGGTCGAGGAGCAGGTGGCCAAGGGCCGCTGGCGACTCTGGCAGCGCCAGGGCGCCACCGACTCCGAGCTCCGCTACCGGGCCTGGGACGTGAGCGCCGGGATGCTCTTCAGCCAGCTCGTCGCATTCTTCATCGTGATGTGTGCCGGCGCGACGCTGTGGCGGACCGGGCAGCACGACATCACGTCCGCCGCGCAGGCCGCCGAGTCGCTGCGGCCGATGGCCGGCTCGCTCGCCCACGTCCTCTTCGCGGTCGGCATCCTCGGCACGGGCATCCTGGCCGTCCCCGTCCTGACCGGCTCAGCCGCCTACGCCCTCTCCGAGACGTTCGAGTGGCCCTTCGGCCTGGACGCCCCGCCGTACCGCGCGCCGCAGTTCTACGCGATCATCGTCCTGGCGACGCTCGCGGCGATGGGCTTCGACCTGCTCGGGATCGATCCCATGCGCGCGCTCGTCCTCTCGTCCGCGCTGAGCGGCCTGCTCACCCCGCCCCTCCTGGTCCTGCTGATGCGGCTCGGCAACGACCCGACGGTGATGGGCGAGCGCACGAACGGGCGGTTGCTGAACGTCCTGGGCTGGACGATGACGGGGGTGATGACGCTCGCCGCGCTAGCCCTGGTGGGGACGACGATCCTCGGCTGAGGGTCGCGTACACACGGGCCGCGAGGCGCTCTGGCGCGAGGGGATGGCTGGTCGAGGCCGACCCATCGAGAGCGGACGCTGCCCCGCCGACGCGAGCATCCGGCTCCACATCGCGGGCCGATCGGTGCGCGGATGCACCGTGAGGCGGGCTGTCATCCCGCTCCCCGCCAGAAGTTCGCCGCCGGGCCGCCGATACCCGAGGTGGACCCGCCGTCGTGACGGGTCGAAGCACGGCAACCCTCGGGCAGCCGGCAGCGCATGCGCGCGAGCTGTCCACGTGTGCCTCCTCGAGGATCAGCGCGATGCGTGTCTCCGTTCGGGCCAAGCTCCTGGCGAGCTCGGCCGTCCTGCTCGCCTTCGTGGCGATCGTCGGCCTCCTCAGCATCCTCAACCTGTCCTCGGTCAACGACCGGGGCGCCGCCCTCTATCAGGGCGAGCAGGCCGTCGAGAAGCTGGGCGTGATGACGACGACCCTCGTCGACATCCGCCGGCTGGTGGACAAGGGCATCGCCTACGTCGGCGACACCAAGACGCAGGCGACGATCGACCAGGGCCTGGCGGCCGACGACCAGGCGCTCGCCGGGGCCCTCGAGGCCTACCAGGGGACCGGCGTCGTCGGCGAGGAGAAGAGCCTGGTCGCTGCCTACGAGGCGGCGATGGCCACGTACGGGCCGGAGCGCGCCGCCGTCCGGGCGGCCACCATGGCCGGCGACACGGCCAAGGCCAAGGCGGGCACGGACGCCGCCCGAGGCGACATCAGCGCGGCCCAGGACGCCGTCGCCAAGCTGGTCACCTTCAACCAGGACGAGGCCAAGTCGCTGGCAGCCGATGTCAGCGCGACCTTCGACGAGGGGCGCCTGCTCACGGTCGTCTTCCTCATCGTGGCGATCGTCGTCGGCGCCCTGCTGGCCTTCTTCCTCGCGCGCCGGATGACGGGCGACGTGCGCGCCGTCCAGGCCCACCTGACGTCGATGCGCGACGGCGTCGATCGCTTCTCGCGCTGCCTCACAGCCCTGGCGGCCAACGATCTGACGGCGGGCTACGCGGTCGAGCTCGAGCCGATCGCCCGTCACGGCAGCGACGAGATCGGCCAGACGGCGGCGGTGAGCAATCAGCTGCTGGCCGGCCTCGGCACCATGGCCGAGGCGTACGAGACGGCCCGGACGAACCTGATCGGCACCGTCGGCGAGGTCAAGGCGGCCGCCGAGGCCGTCGCCCGCACCTCCGGCGAGCTCAATGCCGCTGCGAGCCAGACCGGGGCAGCGTCGGGCCAGGTGGCGGCGACCATCAACCAGGTCGCGGCGGGGGCCGCGGACCAGGCCAGGGCAGCGTCCGAGACGAGCGCCGCGGTCGGCGACCTTACCGCGATCATCAGCCAGGTCGGGGCCGGCGCCGCCGAGACGAGTGGGAAGGTGGACCTCGCGGCGCGGGCCCTGGACGACATGCGGGTCGCCATCGAGAGCGCCTCGCAGGCCTCGGGCGAGGTCGCCCGGGTCGCCGATGGCGCCTTCGCCGCGGCCGGCCACGGCGCCGAGGCGGTCGCCAAGAGCGTGGCCGGCATGAGCCGGATCCGGGCCACCGTCGAGGGCGCCTCGGTCCGCGTCACCGAGCTCGGCGCGAAGTCGAGCCAGATCGGGGCCATCGTCGACACCATCGACGACATCGCCGAGCAGACCAACCTGCTCGCCCTCAACGCCGCCATCGAGGCGGCCCGGGCGGGCGAGCAGGGCAAGGGCTTCGCCGTCGTCG
>DASVYJ010000044.1:0-44440 GCA_036392215.1 Candidatus Limnocylindrales bacterium
ATCTGCTCCCACTGGCGGTTCACGTCCGACGCGGTCCGCGCGACCGCGTCGCCGAAGACGTGGGGGTGGCGGCGGACGATCTTGCGGCCGATGGCGGCCTGCACGTCGGTCAGGTCGAAGACGCCGGCCTCGGCCGCGAGCTGGGCATGAAGCACGACCTGGAGCAGCAGGTCGCCGAGCTCGCCCGCCAGCGCGGGTGTCGCCCCGGCGTCCAGTGCGTCGTAGACCTCGTAGGCCTCCTCGAGGAGGTGCTTCGCCAGGCTGCGATGGGTCTGCTCGCGATCCCACGGGCAACCGTCCGGGCGCCGCAGCCGGTCGGCGATCCAGGGCAGCCCCCAGGGGCTGGCAACGGCGAGCTCCGGGGCGAGCGGGCCGAGGAAGAGTGGCTCGGCGAGGTCCGCTGGCACGAGGCCGCCGACGGTCGTCGGCTCGCCCTCTCCGAATCGTCCGACGGTGTGGTCAGGCGGGTAGAGCCTGCTGAGCACCGCCGGCCCCTCCGCCGGATGGCCGTGCCGCCCCGGCAGGGCCGCGCCGTCAGCAGCCGGTGGCGCCTGCTCGCGGACCCCCGCGTCGCCCGCGCTGCCCGCGCCGAGGTCGCGCAGCGGCACCAGGATGAGCGGCCGCGACGGTTCGATCGGGACGCTCGCCAGGCGCTCCGCCGGGACGACCTGAAGTCCGAGCGCCGGGTCCAGGCCCCAGCGTCGACGGGCCTCGTCGAGGAGCGCGTCGAGCACGGGCCCCGGTCAGCTCGCCGCCGGGACGGCGGCGTCGTTGCGCTGGATGCTGGCCTTGGCCTTCTGGACGTTGTACCAGTTGTTGAAGCCCGAATCCTTCAGCGTCGTCAGCTGGTCGCCGGCCGGCACGCGGTTGGCCTCCTCGACGACCTTGAAGAGGTAGAAGCCGGACGACGTCTGGACGACCGAGCTCACCCCGCCGACCTTGGTGGCGAAGATGGCGTCCTCGAGCTGGGGGTCCAGCTGGTAGCGGGCGACCCAGCCGATGTCGCCGCCCTTGGACGCCTCGGGACCGTCCGACTTGTCCTTGGCCAGCTGGGCGAAATCGGCGCCGCCGGCGGCCTGGGCCTGGTAGGTGTCGATGCGGCTCTGGGCGGGCGGCCGGCGCTCGACGAACTGGATGACGTGCCAGCCGAAGTCCGTCTTGATCGGCGCCAGGATCTGGTTCGGCTTCAGGTCGGTCCCGAAGATCGCGTCGCCGAACTGCTTGACGACCGAGTCGCGGGTCAGCCAGGGCAGGTCGCCGCCCTGGGCCCCGCTCTGCTTGTCGTCGCTGAGCTTCTTGGCCAGGTCGGCGAAGGTCGCCTTGCCCGAGACGAGCTGCTGGTAGGCCGCCTCGGCGTCCGCCTTGGCCTTGACCCAGGCGGGGTCGTCCGGCTTGAGCGCCTTGTTGGCCGTCGAGTCGGTGCTGTGGTTGGGCGAGAAGAGGATGTGGCGCGCCTTGACCTCGTCGCCCGTCCCCGTGGGCGCGTTGAGGAAGATCTCGAGGACGTGGCGCTGGTCCGAGGGCTGGGCCGTCAGTCGGGCGAGGACCTTGTCCTGGAGCGCCTTCGAGTAGAGGTTCGCCTTGAGCAGCCGCTTGTACGTGTCGAGACTGACGCCGGCGGCCTGCATCTTGGCCTGGTAGTTGGCATCGACGACCTTGGCGGCGATGTCGCTCACCCGCCCGATGCGGTACGTCCCGTCGCTGCCGAGCAGGACGGGCGTCAGCCCGTTGGCCGGCAGCTTGAAGAGGGCGGCCACGAAGTCGGCCTCCTGCGACGTGTCCGTGGCGTACAGGTAGCCGAGGTCGCCGCCCTGCTCTGCGGTCGCGTCGTCCGAGCTCTTCTTGGCGACGTCCTCCCACTTCTGGCCGGCCTGCAGCTCGCTCAGGATCGTGTCCGCCTTCTGCTTGGCAGCCGCCTTCTGGGCGTCCGTCGGGGCGGTCGCGTTCTTGTCCACGGCGGGCTTGACGGCGATGACCCAGGCGTGGCGCTGCTCGGGGGTCGTGGCGGCCTGGGTCAGCGCGTCGGCGACCTGCTGGTCGGAGACGGTGATGCCCTGCTGGCCGGCGAGCTGGGTCTGGAGGGCCGCATCGATCAGCTCGTCGAGGGCGACCGACGAGACCTGCTGCTTCTGGCTGTCGATCGTCTGGATGCGCTGGTCGGCGTCGGCCTGGGCGAGATGGCCCAGGTTCACCTGCTGGCGCAGCTGCGACTCGGCGTAGTCGAGGCGCCACGTGTCGGCGGTGATGCGCTGCGTCAGGTCGTCCTTGCTGATCGCCACCCCGTTGACATGGGCGACCGGCGCGAAGTGGTCGTTGTAGTAGGAGGAGGCGGCCGCGCCGCCGAGCAGGAGGAGGGCCACCAGGACGACGCCGCCGAAGGCGAGGTTGAGGTAGACGGTGCGGCGGGTGTCGG
Organism: Candidatus Limnocylindrales bacterium; assembly: GCA_036392215.1. GTDB lineage: Bacteria > Chloroflexota > Limnocylindria > Limnocylindrales > CSP1-4 > JAJYJO01. Next base: position 2,414 of record DASVYJ010000044.1, read on the forward strand.
TCTCCCAGCTCGGCCGATGGGTGCGCTTGACGACGGGCTTGGCTCGGAAGGTCATGCGAACGAACGATCCACGTGCAGGGGGGAGGGAGCCGGCCCCTCGCCGGCCAGACGGACGCTCATGCTACCGCATCCGGCGGCGGGCTCCCCTCCGGCGGAGCGTCTCGGGCGTCAGCCGCGGGTCGTGGGCGGGCCCCGGTCAGGCGCTCGACGACGGTCAGCAGCCGCTCGGCCTGGCGGTCCCAGCCGAGCGCGGCCACGCGGGCGATGGTCGCGGCGACCCGGGCCTCGCGCTCGGCGGGCTCGTCGGCGAGGCGGGCGACGGTGGCGGCGAGGTCGGCGGGGTCGCCCGGCTCGTACGTCGCCACGCTGTCGGTCCCGAAGTAGCGGGCGACGGTCGGCAGGCGCGACGCGACGACGGGCCGCTCGAGGGCCGCGTACTCGAGGATCTTGGTCGAGAGGCTCAGGTCGGTGAAGGGGTCGCGGCGGGTCGGGGCGAGGCCGATGTCGGCGGCCGCGACCGCGGCGGGGACCTGCTCGATGGGGATGCGGCCGGGCAGCTCCACCCGGTCGGCGATCGAGAGCTCGGTCGCCAGGGCGGCGAGGGGCTCGGCGGCATCGCCGCGCCCGTAGAGCGTCGCCCTGACGTCGAGGTCCGGCCGCTCGGCGGCGAGGCGGGCGACGGCCCGCAGGACGACGTCCAGCTCGTAGGTCGGGGTCAGGGCGCCGGCGTAGACGAGGCGCAGCGAGCCGTCGGCCATGAAAGCGCGGCGGGGATGCGCGGCCGCGTCGAACAGGCGGAGGTCCGGGGCGTTGAGGACCACCGTCACCCGCTTCCGCGGGGCGATGGCGCGGAGGCGCTCGGCGAGCGCGTCGTTGACGGTGAGCAGCTCGCTCGCCAGGCCGATCGAGGCCCGCTCCTGGAGGCGCAGCAGGGCGTGGCTGAGCGGGTTCGCCGCCCGCGGGAAGCGGCTCCGGAAGAAGTCCGGCATCGCCTCGTGGAGGTCGAGCAGGACCGGCACGCCGGCCAGGCGGAGGGGCAGCGCCGCGGCGACCAGGTAGTCGGGCAGGGTGTGGACCTCGACGAGCCCGTAGCGACGGCGACGGTGCGCGGCGGCGACGGCCAGCCCGGCGCGGACCAGGAAGGCGGCGTACTCGGCCAGGTAGACCGCCAGGCCCGCGCCCTGGTGGCGGCGGACGGGCAGGCGGTGGAGGCGGACGCCGGCGATCTCGTCGGTCGGTCCGTCGCCGGGCCGGCGGAGCCCGAAGACGTCGACGGGCCAGCCTGCCCGGACGAGCGTCTCGGCCTCCCGGCGGACGCGGGCGTCCTCCTCGTAATAGGCGTGGACGAGCATGCAGACGGGACGGCGCGTGCCGGGGCCCGGCGCCTCGGTCACGGCTGCGCGTCGAGGAGCGCGCGGGAGATCGCCGCAGCGGCGCCCGCGGGACGGAGGGCGAGGTCCCGGGCGCGGCGGAGCGACAGGGCGGGCGCCTCCGCCCGTGGCGCGAGGCGGGCCAGCGCGGCCCGGGCTGCGGCCGCGTCGAGGCCGACCAAGACGATCCGCCCCGCGGGGTCGGCCACGGCCTCGACCCACTCTGTCGTCCGGCGCAGGACGAGGCAGGGCGTGCCCAGCCAGGCCGCCTCGCGCTGGACGCCGCCGGAGTCGGTGAGCACCGCGGCCGCGTGCAGCTGGAGGGCGAGCGAGGTGCGGTAGCCCTGGGGCTCGACGACGCGGACCGTCGGCGGGAGGGCGACGCCGGCTGCCGCGAGGGCGGCCGCCGTCCCGGGGTGGAGGGCGAGCACGACCGGGCGGTCCGGCGCGGCGACCTCCCCCAGCAGCCGGCTCCAGGTCGCCAGCGCGTCCCGCTCGCGGTTCTCGGCCCGGTGGACGGTGGCGAAGAGGAACGCGCCGGGGGCGAGCGGCAGACCGAGCCGCTGGCCGATCGGGCCCAGGACGGCCCGGTCGCGGACGTCGTCGGCCAGGCGCGCCGCGAGGTCGAGCATCAGGTCGCCGACCTCGAGGACGCCCGTGCGGACCCCCTCGGCGGCGAGGTTCGCCACGGCAGCCGGCGTGGGGGCGAACAGCCAGCGGGCGAGGTGGTCGACGACGATGCGGTTGAGCTCCTCGGGCATGGCCCGGTCAAAGCTCCGCAGTCCGGCCTCGACGTGGGCGACGGGGATGGCGAGCTTGGCCGCCGCGAGGGCCCCGGCCAGCGTCGAGTTCGTGTCGCCGTAGACAAGGATGGCGTCCGGCCGCTCCTGCTCGAGGAGCGGCTCGAGCGCCAGCAGCATCCGGCCCGTCTGCGCCCCATGCCCGCCCCCGGCGATGCCGAGGCTCACGTCGGGCGGCGGCAGGCCGAGCTCGTCGAAGAACGCCCCCGCCAGCGTCTCGTCGTAGTGCTGGCCCGTGTCGACGAAGCGCGCCTCGTGGTCCCGCCGCAGGACGGGCTCGAGCGCCGCGGCCTTGATCAGCTGCGGCCGTGTCCCGGCGACGCTGACGATGCGCACCGGGCGCGGCTCAGGCGCCGCTGGGCAGCGGCTGCCGGCGGCGGGTCTCGGCCTGGACCCCGACGCCCACGTACGTCACCCCGGCCGGGAGGGCCAGCTCGCGCAGGCTGTTGCGACCGTCGTAGACCACCGCGAGCTGCGGGAAGGCGGCCGGGTCGAGGGTCGCGAAGAGCGGGTCCGCCGTCTGGGTGATGATCGCCCGGAAGGGGCCGCCCGCGCCCCAGTGGTACGGCCGCGCGCAGCAGCGCGCCGTCTCCTCCTCGGAGAGCAGCGGGTCGTAGGCCGAGACGAGCGCACCGTGGAAGGTCAGCCGCTCGATGAGCGGCAGGGCGCGCGAGTAGGCGAGTTCCTTGACCCCCTCCCGGTAGGTCAGGCCGAGGACGAGGACGGGCGCGGCCTCGAGCCCGCCGAGGGCGACCTCGACCGCCTTGATCGCCTGGCCGACCTGGGCGTCGTTCACCCGCCGGGCCGTCGCCACGAGCTCGAGGTCGGGGCCGCCGCTGAGCAGCAGGTGGGGATAGACGGGGATGCAGTGGCCGCCCACGCCGATCCCTGGCTGGTGGATGTGGCTGTAGGGCTGGCTGTTGGCCGCGGCGATGACTTCCTGGATGTCCACGCCGGCCCGGTCGGCGAGGCGGGCGAACTCGTTGGCCAGGGCGATGTTCACGTCGCGGTAGGTCGTGTCCGCGAGCTTGGAGAACTCGGCCGCCTCGGCGCTGGACATGGCCACGACCTCGGCGTCGAGGACGGAGTCGTAGAAGCGGGTCGCGCGCTCCGTCGAGCGGGGGCCGACGCCGCCGACGAGCTTGGGGTACGTCGCCAGGTTGCGGAAGACCGCGCCCGAGTAGAGCCGCTCCGGCGAGAAGGCGACGAAGAGGTCCTCCTCGACCCGCACGCCGCCGGCTTCCTCGAGGCGGGGCGTGTACCGCCCGCGGGTGTCGCCGACGGGCAGGGTCGTCTCGAAGATGACGGTCAGGCCCGCGTGGACCCCGGGTCCGAGGGCGGCGACGGCCGCGTCCATGGCCCGCCGGTCGGGCCGCTGCTCGTCGTCGAGCATGACCGGGACGATGAGAACGGCGACGTCCGCCTCGCGCGCCGCGGCGGCGGCGTCGGTCGTGGCGGTGAGCCGGCCGGCGGCGTGGACCTCGGCGACCGCCTCGGCGAGCCCCGGCTCCTCCGTGACATGGGAGTGGCCCTCGTTGATCGCGGCGACGACGGCCGGGTCGATGTCGACGGCCGTCACGCGCCAGCCGTGGCGGGCGAACTGGACCGCGAGGGGCAGGCCCATCTTGCCGGCCCCGACGACGACCGCCCGGCCGGCCGTGCCGGGCTGGCCCGTCCACGGCTCGACCAGCCTCGCCGGCTGGTGGGTGCAGGGGTTCGGCGGCAGCACGATGGAGCCGCCGAGGAGGCTGGGGCCGGTCGAGGGCCGGCTGACGATGGTCATGCTCGGGGAAGCCTCGCGGGAAGGTCCGACAGGTCGATGGGCCGTCGCTCGGCGGCGGACGTCAGGAGGGCGCTGGCGATGGCGAGCGCCCAGAGCCCGTCCTCGGCATCGACGTACGGCCGCTCACCGTCGCGCAGGACGCGGACGAAGGCGTCGAGCTGCGCCCGCAGCGGCTCGGCGTTGACGACGGGGATCTCGGCGACCTCGCCGGCGAAGGTCGGCGCGTAACCGGCGATGAGCTGGGGCGACGCGACGTCGGCTCGGGTGAAGGTGAGCCGCTGGGTCAGGTAGTCGAGCTCGAACATGCCCTCCTCGCCGACCGCCACGAGTTGCCGCCGCTTGGCCGGCGTGAGCCAGTCCACGTCGAGCATCCCGACCGCTCCCGACGAGAAGTGCAGGAGGCCGAAGAGGAGGTCCTCGTGGTCGGTGTGGATGCGCTGGGCGACCTCGGCGTAGACCCGGACGGGGCGCTCGCCGGCGATCCAGGAGAGCATGTCGCAGTCGTGGGTGCCGAGGTCCACGGCGACGCCCACATCGCGGATGCGGGCCGGGAAGGGACCGGCCCGTCGGCTCGTGATGGCGTAGACGGTCGAGAGCCAGCCGTCGCGAAGCAGGCGGCCGAGCTCCAGCACGGCCGGGTTGTAGCGCTCGACGTGGCCGACCTGGACGGGCACGCCGGCGGCCCGGGCCGCGGCCAGGATCCGCAGGCCCTCGTCGACCGTCGCCGCGAGCGGCTTCTCGACGAGGGTCGGGATGCCGCGGTCGATGGCCGCCAGGGCGAGTCCGACGTGGGCGGTCGTGGGCGCCGCCAGGACGACGCCGTCGAGCTCGGCCTCCTCGATCATCGCCAGCGGCTCGGCGAAGCCCTGGGCACCGGTCTGGGCCGTCGCCGCGGCGAGCGCCTCGGGCGCCGGGTCCGCCACGGCGACGAGACGGGTCTCGGGGTGGCCGGCGATGACCCGGAGATGGTTGCGGCCCATCGCTCCCAGCCCGGCCAGGCCGAGCCGGAGGGGCTGGCTCATCGCACGCTGCCCGGTGCCGCCTCGGGCTGCCGGACGTGGCGGACGACCGCCGTTCGCACCGCCTCGACGACCTCCGCCTGCTCGGCGTCGGTCAGGCCCGGGTAGATCGGCATCGAGAGGCAGCCCGCGGCGGCGGCGTCCGTGACGGGCAGGTCCGCCTCGATGCCGCGCTCGAGGATGTACGGCTCGCGGTGCGTGCCCTGGGGGTAGTAGATGCCGACGCCGATGCCCGCCTGCTGCAGCTCCCCGACGATCGCGTCGCGGCCCTCCCCGACGCTGATCGTGTACTGGTGGTAGACGTGGGTCCGCCCGTCCGGGGTGACCGGCAGCTGGACGGGCAGGCCCGCCAGGCCCCGGTCGTACGCGGCGGCGATCCTCTGCCGGCGGGCCGTGTTCCGCTCGAGCTTGTCGAGCTGGACGAGGCCGATGGCCGCGGCGAGGTCCGTCATCCGGAAGTTGAAGCCCAGCATCTCGTACTGGTAGCGGGCGCGCATCCCCTGGTTCCGGTAGAGGCGGATCCAGTCCGCCAGGCGGTCATCGTCGGTGGTGACGAAGCCGCCCTCGCCCGTCGTCATGTTCTTGGTGCCGTAGAGGCTGAACGCGGCATAGCCGAAGCTGCCGGCGCGGCGGCCGCGGTAGGTCGCGCCGTGGGCCTGGCAGGCGTCCTCGACGACCGGCAGTCCGTAGCGGTCGGCGATGGCGAGGATGGCGTCCATGTCGGGGATGAGGCCGTACAGGCTGACCGGGCAGATCGCGCGCGTCCGAGGCGTGATGGCAGCCTCGATCCGGCCTGCGTCGATGAGGTACGTGTCGCTCTCGATGTCGACGAAGACCGGCGTCGCGCCGGTGTAGAGGATCGAGTTGGCCGTCGCGGCGAAGGTGAAGCCGACGGTCACGACCTCGTCGCCGGGGCCGATGCCGAGGCCGGCGAAGATCGCCATGAGGGCCTGGGTCCCATTGCCGAGGGCCAGGGCGTGCTTCGCGCCGCAGAAGTCGGCCCAGCGCGCCTCGAGCTCGGCGACGCGCTTGCCCTGCGCGAGCATCCCGCTCCGGAGCACCTCGCTGACGGCCTCGATCTCCTCCGGGCCGATGTCGGGACGGGCGGGCGGGATCATGAGCGAGCTCCTTGGCTGACGACGCCGGAGCGCTCGACGAGGCCTCCGGCGGGATCGGGTCGGTGGAAGGTGCGGCCGCAGGCGCCGCAGTCGAGGACAGCCTCGGGATCGGGGTCGGCCGGGGCGGGCGACCCCGCCGCGTCGCGGAGTCGGGCCCCGCAGGCGCAGACCCAGCCGAGGCGGCGGGCGGGGTTGCCGGCGACGAGGGCATGGTCCGGCACGTGGCGGGTGACGATCGCGCCGGCCCCGACCGTAGCGAACCGGCCGACGTCGGCGCCGGCGACGACCACCGCGCCCGCGCCGATCGAGCAGCCGTGGCGGAGGCGGATCGGGCTGACCGTCCAGTCGTCGCCGCGGGCGAGGGCGCCGGTCGCCGTGATGGCCCTCGGGTAGCGGTCGTTCGTCAGGATGGCGCCCGGGCCGATGAAGACCCCGTCCTCGACGCTGACCCCGTGGTAGACCAGGGCGCCGTTCTGGACCTTGACCCGGTCGCCGAGCCGGACGCCCTCGTCGATGAAGGCGTCGCGGCCGATGATGCACTCGGCGCCGACGCTCGCCCCGACCCGCAGGACCGCGCGATGCCAGACGCTGCTGCCGTGCCCGACCGAGACGTCGGCCTCGAGGTCGGCGGTCGGGTGGACGCGCGCGGACGGATCGATCACGGGTCGGTGGACTCCTGGCTCCGGACCGCGGCGGGGCCGGACGCGGTCCCAGCTGGCACGCCGGCTGTCCCGGGGAGTATACCGGGGCGGCCTGCGGCGCCGGCCCAGGCGTCGGCTCGGCGGGGCGGTCAGACCCTCAGCCGGCCCTGCCGCGACGGCCGCGACGACCTCGTCCGAGCAGGCTGGCGACGAGGCCGAAGGCCGCTCCGAAGGCGAGCGCGGCCCGCCAGTCGAGCAGCGTCCGGACCTCGCCGTCGACCCGTCGGGCGAGCAGGACGAGCGTCGCGCTCGGGCTGCGCAGGGTGACGTGGTTGCCGATCACCGTGCGGGCGACGACCTGGTGCAGGGAGACCTCGTTGCCGACGACGGTGCTGGCCATCCCCTGCTGGACCGACACCTCGTTGCCGAGGGCGAGCCCCAGGCTGCCCAGCTCGACGGAGACGCGGTCGGCGCGGGCGAGACCGACGCCGCCCCACGAGACGGCGACGTCCTTGGCCCGGACCCGGCCGATGCCGCCGAGTCGGACGTCGACGGCGCCCGCCTCGACGTTGGCGATGCCGCCCTGACGGAGCTCGACGCGGTCGGCCTCGACGTGCTCCGCGCCCCCCGGCTCGATGCGGACCACCTCGGGGCGCGTCGCGATCGACGGCGGCGGGATCGACCCGGCCGATTCCGCGGGCAGCTGGACGCCGTCCGGGGTCGCGCTCGCGGCGACGTCCGTCGCGGTCGCCTCGACGCGCCGTTCCCGGCGGCGCCCGCGATGAGCCTCGTGCGGCGGCTCGGCCGAGGCCAGCTCGACCGCCTCGACGGCGGCCTCGGCCTCGGCGCTGTCGAGTGAGCGTCCGCCGTCCACCGGAGCGGCGTCGCCCCGCGGAGCCGAGTCGCCGCCCGCCGGTTCCCCCGCCGTCGCCGGCGCCGGCGCGGGAGCCGGCGTCTCCTGCGTCTCCTGGGGGACGGACTCGTCTGCGGGCTGCTCGGTCATCTCGGGATCCTCGTGCGGGTCGTGGCGTCGCCGCCCCTGGACGCCCGGCGATCGCGCTCCGGCCAGCCTACCGCGCAGCGGGGCCGCCTGCCGCGTCCCCCGGCGTCAGCCCGTCGCGCGCCCGCCGCCCGCCGTCGTCAGCGCGCCCGCCGCGAGCGCGTACACGGCGCGCGTCTCCCGCGCCACGTCGGCCCACGTCCGGGGTGCCGCCGTGGACCGCTCCAGCGCGGCGAGGGCGAGCCGCGCATGCGCCTCGTCGTCGGACCAGACCGTCGTCAGCGCAGCGGCGAGACGGGCCGGGTCCCGGGGCTCGACGAGGATGCCGCCGCCCCCGACGAGCTCGGGCAGGGCTCCGATCGCGCTGGCGACGACGGGGGTGCCCGCGGCGACGGCCTCCACCGCCGGCAGCCCGGCGGCCTCGCTCACGGTCGGCAGGACCGCCGCCCGCGCGCCGGCGACGAGCAGGCCGAGGCGGGTCGGCTCGAGGTGCGGCGCATAGGCGAGCAGCGCGCCGACGCCGTGCCGGGCCGCGGCCCGGGCGAGGGCGGCCCGATCGTCGGGCGAGGCCCCGGCCAGCAGCAGGACGGGTGGCCAGGCCGCGGCCTCGGCGAGGACCGCCGGACGCGGCGTCCGCGCCAGGAGGGCGAGTGCCTCGAGCAGCGTCCGGAGGTCGGTCCGCGCGTCATAGCGGCCGAAGAAGGCGAGGTACCGCTCGCCGAGCCCGAGCCGCTCCCGCTCGGCCGCCAGCCGGGACTCGAACGTCGGGTCGGCGGCCGGCAGCTCGGTCGCGGCCGGATCGCCGGCGCCGGACCGCACGGGCAGCGGGGACCCGGTGAAGCCCTCCCCGAGCGGCAGGCGGCGCGAGGGCTGGAAGGCGGGATCCGCAGCGAGCGGCACGACATGGAGGCGCTCTCGCGGCATATGGAGCAGCCGCCGGGCGAGGCCGGCGACGGCGGCGGTCCCGACGATGACGGCTGCCGCGTCCCGCAGCATCCGGGCCCGGATGCGCTGGCCGAACCGGGCGGCCGGCGTCGCCTGGAAGGCGTGGGGCAGCTCCCACGGGGCGAGGTCGAGCAGGGTCGCGACGACCGGCAGCCCCGACGCCAGCGGGACCGGGCCGCCGGCCGTGTGGAAGACGGCCCCGGCCGCCCCTGAGCGGGCCGCCCGGAACGTCGTCCCGAGCTCGCTCGCGCGGAGCAGGAACGGGTCGAGGGTCAGGGCCGCCGCGCGCAGCGGACGCGTCGGGGGCAGCCGTCGGCGCCCGGCGACGGGGAGGCCGGGGAAGCGCTCGGTCGGGTCGGGCCCCGTCGCCAGGAGCGCGACGAACGATTCGCCGGGGATCGGATCCGCGGCGAACGCCCCGAGGAGTCCTTCGAGGTACGCCGCGGTCACCGGGCCGCGGCCGGGGTCCTGGAGCGGCCGCAGGTCGATGACGACGCGGACGCCGGGGGCCTCGGCCGCGATCGCGGCCCGGCCGAGGCGGCCGCCCGTCCCGCCGCCCAGACTCACCGCCGGTCCCCCGCACCCGGCCGGCGGCTCGTGCCCGCGACCGTCGGGCCGTGCCCGCGCAGCTCGTCCCAGCGGAGACGGAGGACGACGAGCAGCGCCTCGACGACGATCCGCCGCGACATCTTGGAGGCGCCCACGACGCGGTCGCGGAAGACGATCGGGACCTCGACGATGCGGGCCCCGGCCCGCTGCGCGCGGAACGTCATCTCGATCTGGAAGACGTACCCGCCGGCATGGATGCCCTCGAGCTCGACCGCGGCGAGGGTCGCGGCGCGCCAGGCCTTGAAGCCGCCGGTCAGGTCGCGGACGGGCAGGCCCAGGACGAGGCGGGCGAACAGGCTGCCGCCCCGCGAGACGGCGCGCCGGCCGAGGCCCCAGTCGCTGACGCGGCCGCCGCGGACATAGCGCGAGCCGATGACGAGGTCGGCCGTCTCCGCCTCGAGCGGCGCCACGAGCGCCGGGAGGGCCGCGGGGTCGTGCGACCAGTCGGCGTCCATCTGGACGACGAGGCGGGCGCCGCCCGCCAGCGCCACCCCGAAGCCGTCGACGTAGGCCCGCCCCAGGCCGGCCTTGCCGGCCCGGTGGCGCACCCGGATGCGGGGATCGCGAGCGGCGAGGGCGTCGGCGAGCTCCCCCGTGCCGTCGGGCGAGGCGTCGTCGACCACGAGGAGCGTCGCGCCGGGGAGCGCGGCCAGGATGGCCGAGGTGACAGCCTCCAGGTTCTCGCGCTCGTCGTAGGTCGGCAGGACGACCCAGGCGCCGGCCCCGCCGATCCGCGCCGACGGCTCGGCGACCGCCGCGGCCTGCGCTGCACCGCTCGCCCCGGGGCGGATGTCCTCGGCTGCCACGGACCTAGTGTACGTGGCAGCCGTGCGGCCCCCAGCCCGCCGCCGATCAGGCGGCGGCACCCTCAGCGGAAGTAGCCCGTCACGTCGAGGATCACGCTCGTCGTGTCGCCGCCCCGGCCGCTGACGTACGTCGCCGACAGGTTGCCCGCGGCATCCAGGCCGGCGACCGCCCCGTTGGCCCGCGTGTCGCCGCGCGGGAAGTTCAGGGTGGACGTCGACGGCGTGTTCGTGGGGTTCGTCGTCAGGGCGAGGTAGCCGCCCCAGGTCGACCCCGTGACCGTCAGGTTGGCAGTGATCGCGCGTGCGTCCGCCGGGACGCCGGCCCGGCCCCAGACCCCGAACGTCCGGGCGACGCCCGAGCTGAACGGCCCGCTCAGGTCGGTCCCGTAGCGGGTGTCGAGGACGCGGCCCGGGGCGAGCGGGACGAAGACGGCGCCCGCCGAGCCCGCCACGAAGTAGCCGGTCACGTCGAAGACGAGGCTCGTCGTGTCGCCGGAGCGGCCGCTGATGTACGTCGCCGAGAGGTTCCCGGACCCGTCGAGGCGGACGGTGACGCCGTTGGCCCGGTCGTCGCCGAACGGGAAGTTGAGGGTCGAGGTCGAGGGGCTGTTCGTCGGGTCGGTCGTCAGGGCGACGTAGCCGCCCCGGCTCGCCCCGGTGACGGTCAGGTTGCCGGTGACGGCGAGCGCGCCGCTCGGCACGCCCGAGTGGCCCCAGACGGCGAAGGTGCGGGCGATCCCCGAGCTGAACGGGCCGCTCAGGTCGGTCCCGTAGCGGGTGTCGAGGACGCGGCCGGGGGCGAGCGAGACGTAGGTCGTCCCCGCGGAGCCGGCCACGAAGTAGCCGGTCACGTCGAAGACGACGTCGGTGCTGTCCCCGGTCCGGCCGCTCATGTAGGTCGCCGACAGGTTGCCGGCGCCGTCGAGGGCGACCGTGGCCCCGTTCGCCCGGATGTCGCCGAGCGGGAAGTTGAGGGTCGAGGTGGAGGGGCTGTTCGTCGGGCTCGTGGTGAGGGCGACGTAGCCCGCCGCCGACTGGTTGACGACGGTCAGGTTGCCGGTGACGGCGACCGCCCCGGCGGGGACGCCGGCGCGGCCCCAGACCGCGAAGGTCCGGGCCACACCGGAGCTGAAGCGACCGCTGAGGTCCGTCCCGTTGCGGGTGTCGAGGAGGCGGGCCGGCGCGAGGGGGACGAACGTCGCACCGGCGGCCCGATCGATCGTCACCCCGTACAGTGCGACCTGGTCCGGCGTCGCGGGAGACGCGGAGGGCGCATGGTAGGTCGTGGAGCCGGCGGTGCCGACGACCTGGAGGACGTAGGTCCCGCTGCCGAGGGCGACGCCGCCGACGCTGCCGTCCCAGTCGAAGCGCTGGGCGCCGCTGCCGCGGGCGCCGAGACCGATGGTCCCGAGCGTCGTCCCGCCGGTGGTCAGGACGTTGAGCGAGACCGAACCGAGGGAGACGTTGTCGGTCCAGTCCACCTCGAGGGTCGGATCGCTGCCGCTGCCGGGGGTGAACGTCCGGCTGGCGGCGCCGGCGGCGCCGAGGCTCGCCGCGCCGAGGCCGCCGAAGCCGAGGCCGCTGATGCCGGCCGAGACCCGGCTGGCGTTCGGGGCCTGGACCGGGCTGATGAAGGCCCCGCTCGAGTCGCCGGCGGCGACCCACAGGGCGGCGTTGACCGGGTTGACGGGGGCCCACTCGGTGATCGGCTCGGTCACCTGCCACCAGGTCACGCCGTTCGCGCTGACCGGGCCGCCGGTGATGGCGAGGGTGGTGCCCTGCGTCGCCTGGCCGTAGATGTTGCTGCTGTCGACGCTCGAGGGCGTCGAGCGCAGGTTGACCTGGCTGACGACGACCCGGGAGAAGCCGCCGACGGCGAGGCTCGGGCTCGCGACGGGCAGCGTCGTCACGTTCCAGGCGCCCACGTTGCCCGCGCCGTCGGTGCCGCGGACGCGGAACGCGTACGCGTGGCCGGTCTGGCCCAGGAACGTCGCGCTCGTGGCGGTCGTCCCGCTGAGCCAGCCCGTCCAGGCGCCGCCGTCGGTCGAGACCTGGACGTCGTAGCTCCGGACGCCGCTCCAGTCCCAGCCAGTCCAGCTGACCGGGAAGCCCTCGTCGGTCTGGGTGTCGGGCAGGTCGACGATGCCTGCCTGGGGCGGCGTGGTGTCGGTCAGGAACGCATTGGCGATGGGCTGCCAGAGGTCGGCATGGAGGTGGACGACGTTCGCGTCGTCGACGTAGCCGTCGTTGCCCAGGGCCCAGATGCCCGTCCCGGCGAGGCCCCGCCGGTTGATGAGGTCATAGCGGGCGGCCAGCGACTGCGCATCGTCGTAGTACAGCTCACGCCAGGTCGTGCAGCCGCACGAGCCATAGACGCCCTGGTAAGCCGTCCAGGGCGATTGCTCGACGCTGTCGTAGCGGCGCCCGTTGGCCGCGCCGAGCTCGACGGCGACGGCGTAGGTCGGCGTGGCGGAGTAGCCGTAGTAGCTGCCGCTCTGGTTGGTCCCGTTCGGCCCGTTCGAGGTCGTCGACCAGGCGCGGCCATACCAGGGCAGGCCGAGGATGACCTTCGAGGCCGGGATCCTCGCGAGGTAGGCGTTGAGGGTGTCGGTCAGGTCGTAGACCGTCGGGCTGTAGAGCGGGTCGATGGAGCCGACCGGGTTGCTGCCGGCGGAGCGGTAGTCGTAGCCCATGATGAAGACGGCGTCCGCCCCGCCCGTCCCGACGATGCCCGGCAGGTCGTAGTTGCCGACATAGCCCGTCGTGTCCACGGTGACCTGGTAGCCCGGGTTGATGGCGTTGAGCTGGGCCCGGAGCGTCTGGAGGAAGGCCACGAACTGGCTGCTGTAGCCGCTCGCGATGGGCTCGAAGTCGATGTTGACGCCGTCGGCGCCCCGGTCCCTGACCGCAGCGGCGATCTGGGTCGCCAGGTTGAGGCGCGCGGAGGCGCTGCCGAGGACCGCGGTCTGGGTCGCCGCCTCGGAGCTCGACCAGGCGAAGAGCTCGACGGTCAGGGCGACTCGGGTGCCCTTCGTGTGGGCGGCGTTGATGACCGAGGTCATGGCCGCGCTCGTCCAGCCCGACCAGAGCGTCCCGCTCTTGATCAGGTTGCCGCCGCTGTCGACGCCGACCGCGAAGTAGGCGACGGTCGAGAGCATGTCGTAGTTGAGGACCGTGCTCGGCGAGCCGAGGTTCCAGTAGGGCAGGAAGCCGATGACCTGGCGGCGCAGGCCCGACAGCACGTCGGTCGTCGGGAGGGTCGCTGGGCTGGGTGCGACGAAGGTCGTGCCGGCGGCCGCCACGACCGGCGCGTTCGCCGGGGCGTCGACCGGTGCACCGGGCGGCTGGCCTGCGCCGGCCGGGATGGCGACGCCGGGCACGTCCGCCCAGACGCTGCCGGTCGGGCTGGCGGCGAGCTCGCGTCCGCTCGCCCGGCCGGCGGGCAGCACCCGCGGCGCCGCCCCGCCGACCGCCCAGGTGTCGCCGGCGCGGGGCCGGAACGGGACGGTGACGCGATCGCCGGGCTCGAACACCCGAACGTCGTGGGCGTGGGCCAGCGCTTCCTGGTACTGGATGCTCGGCTGGCCGAGACCGGGGTCGGTCTTGGCGGGCGCCGCCGGCAGGCTCCTGCCACCCCGGGCGGCCTCGGTCGAGGGACCCTGGGCGGCGGCAGGCGCGGCGAGCACGCCCTGGAGCGCCAGCGCGGTGACGAGGACGGCGGCCGGCGCCAGCGGGCGGAGTCGCGCGCGGGCGGGGCCGACGAAGGGGCGCTTGCCTGGACGGATCACGGCGAACCCTCGAGCGAGACGGGCCGTCCCGGGTGACGCGGACGGGACGGCGGCGAACGGCCGCTGACGGACGGGCCGCGACGCCGTTGACCCAGCCTACGCCCGCCGGGATGGTGGGGATAGGGGTCGTTGGTCATGGGTGGGACCGGTACGGTCCCGGGGGGTCAAGGGTGGTCCCGGCGGACCAGCCCCCGTCAGCGGAAGTAGCCGGTGACGTCGAAGACGAGCTGGGTGCGGTCCCCGGCGGTCCCGCTCACGTAGGTCGCCGAGATGGGCCCGCCCGCCGACAGCGGCGTGCTCACCCCGTTCGCTCGGACGTCGCCCAGCGGGAAGTTGATGGTCGAGGTCCCGGGGGCCGGCGTCGGTGCGACGGTCAGGGAGACGTAGCCGCCCCGGCTCTGGCCGACGACAGTGACGTTGCCGGTGACCCCGACCGCGTCGGCAGGGATCCCGGCCTGGCCGCCGACCGCGAACGAGGCGGGCGTCGCGCTGGCGAGGGCGGCCGACCCCAACGGGATGCGGGTGTCGAGGACGCGGCTGGGGGCGATGGCGACGTAGCTCGCGCCCGTGGCTCCGGTCGTGTAGTAGCCGGTGACGTCGAACAGCAGCTGGGTCGTGTCGCCCGCCGCGCCCGTCACGAACGTGGCGGACAGGGAGCCGTCGGCGCCCAGCGGGACCGTCACGCCGTTGGCCCGGATGTCGCCCAGCCCGACGTTGATCGTCGAGGTCGTCGGCTGCGGCGTGGGGACGGGCGTCAGGGCGACGTAGCCGGCCCGGCTCTGGCCGGCGATCGTGACGTTGCCGGTCACGGCGACCGCGCCGGCGGGCACGCCGCCCTGGCCCGCGACGGCGAAGGTCGCCGGCGTGCCGCCGACGAGCGGCTGCGCCCCCAGCGGCACCCGCGTATCGAGGATCCGCGCCGGCGGCAGCGGGACGTAGCGGGCGCCGGCCGTGCCCGCGGCGTAGTACCCGGTCACGTCGAGGATGACCTGGGCCCGGTCGCCGAGGCGGCCCGTGATGTAGACGGCCGCCAGCGTCCCGCCCAGGCCCAGCGGCGCGGTGACGCCGTTCGCGCGCGTGTCGCCGGCCGGGAGGTTGAGCGTCGAGGTCGACGGGAACGGCGTCGCCGTCGGGGTGAGCGCGACGTAGCCGCCGGCCGTCGGAGCCGTGACGGTCAGGTTGCCGGTGATCGCGAGGGCCCCCGCGGGGACGCCTGCCAGGCCGCTGACCTGGAAGGTCTGGGGCACCCCGGACGAGAAGACGCCGGGCACCCCGAGGCCGAGCCGCGAGTCGAGGATCCTGGTCGGGGCGACCGGCACGTAGGTCCCCGGCGTCGAGGGCGGCGTATAGGTCGGGGCCAGGAAGCGCGCCCCGGGGATCGTCACGAGCGAGCGCTGGTAGATGTGGGCGACGGTGCTCGGGTCGGCCGGCAGCGGGCTACTCGTGTCCATCTCGGCCTGCAGGCCCGGCGAGCGGGCCGCGGCGAAGCCGTTGATGTTCCCCGGGGCGTACGGCCGGGCGCGCCAGATGGCGTCCACCGTGGCGTTCGCCGTGAAGAGCTGGTCCACGTACCAGGCCGGCGAGGAGTAGGGCTCGGCGACCACGGCCTGGGCGCCAGCCGCGATCCAGCCGGCGGCCATGTTGTCGACCCGGGCCTTGGCCACCGTCACGGTCGGGTCGGGCATGCCGGCTTCGGACTGACCCGCGCTGTAGCAGAGGTGGTGCAGGAGGACGACCGCGCCGGGCGCGAGGCGGACGGAGTTCCGCAGGGAGAGCTCGCCGTAGTAGGCCGTGTTGGCGTCGCCGGCGTTGGCGGTGGCGTTCAGCCCCAGGCCGTCGACCCGATCCTGGGGAAACGGTGCGGGCGGGTAGAGGGCGCTGCCGCTGAAGTACGGCGACGGGAAGCCGTTGCCGTGACCCATGTAGATGACGAGTGAGGCGCCCTGGAGGGCGGCCTGGACGACGGACCAGGTCGCGTTCGGCGAGTACAGCTTGACGACGTTGTCGGTGTACTTCGCCGCCGCCGCGGCCGCCGCGTCCGCGTCGGAGCGGTAGTAGCTCGTCGTGCTCTCGACGGGCCCGACGACGATGACCACCTTCGGCCCGCTCGCAGCGCGGATCGTCGCCGGCGAGCCGGGCACCAGGCTCGCGGCGGCGACGAGGAGGCTTGCGAGGAGGACGGCGGCGATCCGGCGCATGGCGGCTCCGAGCAGGCGGGAAGGTCGTGGTGGTGGCCTCCAGCCTCCTGGGGACCGGTCGCCGACGGTATCCCGACATGGTCCCGGCGCGGTCTGGCCCTTCGGTCCGCCCGGCGGTGGGCTGCGCTGACCAGGGGGGTGGAGATGTGCGGACGGGCGGCGCCCGGCGGGCCGGTGCGCGTGGTGCCTGCGCGGCGCTGATGGGCGAGGCCGGACGAAGCAGGACGGACGCAGGACGAGCGGTCCGCGGCGGGCGCGGAGGCGGCGCGACGAGGAGCGCTACCCCTCCCGGAGACGCTCGACGAGGTCGCGCAGAGGCGGGTTCCGCTGGTCGCGCTCGGACAGGATGGGTCGGCCGTCGGGGGTCAGGTCGAGCCGCGGCCACGGCACGGCGACCTCCGGATCGTCCCAGGCGAACCCCAGCTCGTCGCTGCCGTCGTACTCGTTCGTCACCAGATACAGCAGCTCGAGCGGCTCGAGGGCCAGGAAGCCGTGGGCCACACCGGTCGGGATGACGACCCACTCGTCGACCCCGAGCTCGCGGGTCTCGACGAGGGCCCGCGGGCCGCGGTCCTCGAGGAGCGGCCGGACGTCGACCAGAGCGACGAGCGCGCGGCCGCGGACCACGGTCCAGTAGTCGAGCTGGCGGCGATGGTAGTGGAGGCCGCGCAGGACGCCGGCGGCCGAGGTGGACAGGTTGGCCTGCACGAAGCGGGCATCGGGGAGGCCGGTCTCGCGCTCGTCGAGGCGGCCGAAGGACGAGGCCCGCCAGAGCTCGCGGAACGAGCCGCGGGCGTCGGCGTGGCGGATGAGCCGACCGTAGCGGACGCCGGCGAGGGCGGAGGGCGCGGCCGGCTGCGGCTCCGTCACGAGCCCGCGGTCGCGCGCAGCAGGGCGGGCAGGTAGTCGGCCAGCGCGTCCTGCCAGGGGCGCAGCGGCTCGCCGCCGGGCAGCGGGGTCGGGGCCAGGACGCCCCAGGCCGGCGGGGTCGAGGCGCGCTGCCAGGTGTCGGCGCCGACCTCCTCGAGCGGGACCGCGACGCCGGCCTGCCGGAGCAGCTCGGCCGCCCAGCCGGCCCGCGAGACGACCCCGCTGTTGACGACGTGGTGGATGCCCGCCATCGCCGGCGCGCCGACGAGCTCGACGACCGCCTCGGCGAGGTCCAGCGTGTAGGTCGGGCTGCCGACCTCGTCGCGGACGACGCGGAGCGGCTGCCCCTCCGCGGCGGCATGCCTGGCGGCGGCCAGGATCTTGGCCGGGAAGTCGTTGCCGGGGGGGCCGAAGAGCCAGGCGGTCCGGACGATGGCGAGCTGACGATCCGGCGCCGCGCGGGCGAAGGCCGCCCGGGCCGCCCGCTCCCCGGCGAGCTTGCTCGTCCCGTACGGGTTGATCGGTCCCGTCTCGTCGCCCGGCAGGTAGCCCCGCCCGTCGGTCCGTCGGCCGTCGAAGACCTCGTTCGTCGAGATGATCAGCAGGTCGGCGCCGTGGCCGAGGCAGGCTCGGGCGAGGTCGCCCACCGCCTCGCCGTTGCGCCGAAGGGCGACCTGCGGCTCGCGGGCGCAGCCGTCGACGTCGGTCCAGGCCGCGGTGTGGATCACGACCTCGGGCCGGTCGCGGGCGACGAGCCGCTCGGGCGATGCCGGGTCGTCGAGGTCGTAGTCGGGGACGTCCCAGCCGATCGGCCCGCCGGTCCCGCCGAGCGGCGAGGCGGCCACGGCCTCCATCAGGGCTCGGCCGAGGCGGCCGCCGGAGCCCGTGACCGCGATGCGCATCAGTCCTCCGCCCCGCCGCCCGGCTCGGCGGCGTCCTGGGCGACGTCGACGAGCGGCGCGTGCGGGTCGACCGGCGCGACCGCCTCGCTGCCGGCGAGTCGCTCGCCGTACTGCCGGGCGTAGTAGGCGTCCCAGTCGCCGGCCTTGATGGCTCGCCACCAGGCTTCGTTGGCCACGAACCAGTCGACCGTCGCGGCGAGGCCCGTCTCGAACGACATGCGGTTGCGCCAGCCGAGGGCGGCCAGCTTCGAGCCGTCCATCGCGTAGCGCCGGTCATGGCCCGGCCGGTCCTCGACCCGCCGGACGAGCGACCAGGGCTTGCTGAGCCGCTCGAGGAGCAGGCCAACCACGTCGCGGTTCGTCCGCTCGTTGCCGCCCGGGATGTTGTAGACCTCGCCGGATCGGCCGTGCTCCAGGACGAAGCCGACCGCGCCGGCGTGGTCGGCGACGTAGAGCCAGTCGCGCCGCTGGAGCCCATCGCCGTACAGCGGCAGCCGCAGGTCGTCGATGGCGTTGGTGACGAAGAGCGGGATGAGCTTCTCGGGATGGTGGTACGGCCCGTAGGTGTTCGAGCCGCGGGTCACGACCACGTCGAGGCCGTAGGTGACGTGATAGCTGCGGGCGAGCAGCTCGCCGGACGCCTTGGCGGCCGAGTACGGGGAGCGCGGGTCGAGGGCGTCGGTCTCGCGGCTCTCGCCCGTCTCGACCGAGCCATAGACCTCGTCAGTGGAGACCTGGACGAAGCGCGGCGGGGTCGCGCGCTCCGGGGTGGCGGCGCGGGCCTGCTCGCGCCGACAGGCCTCCAGCAGGACGTAGACGCCCTCCACGCCCGTCCGCAGGAACGCAGTCGGGTCGAGGATCGAGCGGTCCACGTGCGACTCGGCCGCGAAGTTGACGACCGCGTCCGCCTCGGCGACGAGCGGCCCGACGACGCCGGGGTCGGCGATGTCGCCCTGCACGAAGCGGAAGCGGCCGGCCTGCTCGGCGTCCGCCTCGACCGGCGCGAGGTTGGCCCGGTTGCCGGCGTAGGTCAGCTTGTCGAGGACGGTGACGCGGGTCCCGTCGGCGCGGGCGAGCGTGTCCCGCACGAAGCACGAGCCGATGAAGCCCGCGCCGCCGGTGACGAGCAGGCGCCGGAAGCGGGGTGAGGCGGCGGTCACTGGGCCGGCCGTGGGGGCGGCGGCGGGAGCCTCCCCGCCTCCTCGTCGCGGGCCGCCAGCTCGGCCGCCCGCAGGAGCGAGGGCACGGTCCCGGCATCGGCCCAGGAGCCCTCGTAGCGGCGCCAGAAGAGCCCGCCGTTGGGGATGTAGTGGTTGAGGACGTCGGTGATCTCGAACTCGCCCCGCCGCGACGGCTCGAGGCTGTCGATGACGTCGAAGGCGTCGGGACGCAGGAAGTAGACCCCGATCGGGATCAGGTCGCTCTTCGGCTGGCGGGGCTTCTCCTCGAAACCGACGACGTTGCCGGCGCTGTCGAGCTCGGCCACGCCGAAGCGTTCCGGGTCCGGGACGCGGTACAGGAGCGTGCCCGCCCCGTACGGCCCCGCCTCGAACTCGCGGGCCACCTCGGCCAGGTCGGGCCCGCGCAGGATGTTGTCGCCGAGGACGCAGCAGAATGCCTCGTCACCGACGAAGCGCCGGGCGAGGCCGATGGCGTGGGCGATGCCGAGGGCGCCGCGCTGGTAGCGGTAGGTCAGGTCGAGCCCGAAGTGGTCGCCGTCGGCCAGCAGCTCGACGACGTCGCCGACGCTCTTGCCGCCGACGATGACCATCACCTCGTGGATGCCCATCCGGGCCAGCGTCTCGATGGGGTAGTAGATCATCGGCCGGTCGTAGATCGGCAGCAGGTGCTTGTTGGTGACGATGGTCAGGGGGAAGAGGCGGGTCGCCGTCCCGCCGGCCAGCACGATGCCTTTCATCGGCCGACAGGGTAGCAGGGGCAGGGGGCCGCGCCCGGACGACTCGCGCGGCGGGTCACGGTCTGGTCGGGCTGGCGGCCGGACTCGCGCCCCCCTTGGGCGAGGGCAGCGGGCTCGTGACGGGCTGCTCGTTCGCCGGCAGCGTCCCGTCCGTTCCCGGGCTCGCCGACGGTCCGACCGGCGGCAGGCCGCCCTGGTAGTCGGTCACGACGAGGACGTACTCCAGCTTGTCGAGGTCGAGGGCCGGCTGGAGGAACGCCGTCTGGACGACGGCGTTGGCGTCGCGCTGGACGTCGACGACCTGGCCGATGACGAGCCCCTTGGGGAACGGCGAGCGGACGCCGCCCTGCAGCTCGATGCCGGCGGTCACGACCTCCTGGCCGAGCTGCAACTTCTCCGTCGAGTCGATGTCCTGCATCACGAGGGCGCCGCCGAGCTGGCCGATGACCTCGCCCGTCGCGGCCGAGGGGACGACCTGGCCGGTCACCGTCGAGCTCGTGTCGTTGATGAGGAGGACCTTGGCGAAGTCGGCGCCGACCTGGGTCACGCGACCCGCCAGCGCGCCGCCCGCCGCCACCACCACGTCACCCTCCTTGACGCCCTGGTCCGTGCCGATGTCGATCGTCACGTCGCGCCGGAACTCGGAGGCGTCGCGGGCGATGACCTGGCCGGCGACCGTGGCGTAGCCCAGGCTGCTGCGGATCTGGAGGAGCGCCGTCAGCTGCCCGTTCTCGCGCTTGATCTCCTGCAGCTGCGTGTTCTCGTTGGCCAGGCGCTGGTTGTCCCGGCCGAGCGAGTCGTTCTCGCTCCGCAGCCGGTCGATCTCGCCGACCGCACCGACGAGGGAGCTGACGGTCCGGGCGGCGCCGGTCAGGGCCTCCTGGAGCGGGCGGAAGGCGAAGCTCACCCCGCGCTGGAGCTCGGCCGCGAAGCCCGTCCCGGAGATGAGCATGAGGAACATGCTCAGGCCGAGCAGCGCCCCGAAGGCGATGCCGCGGCGGCGGGCGGCGCGGGTGGCGAGGAGGGTGGTCACGGCCGGGAGCGAGCCTACGCCAGCGGGGCGGACGCCGTCAGCGCGGCGGCCGGGCGTACGTGTCGGCGACCAGGACGCGGGCCATCTGCGGGTCGGCCAGCTCCTCGAGGACGGCGCCGGTGCCGCGGGCGACGCAGGTCAGCGGGTCGTCCGCGACGTGGACGGGCATCTGGGTCGCCTCCGCGACGCGCCGGTCCAGGCCGGAGAGCAGCGCCCCGCCGCCGGCCAGGACGATGCCCTGGTCCATGATGTCGGCGACGAGCTCGGGCGGCGTCTCCTCGATGGTGTCCTTGATCGTGTCGACGATCTGGACGACCGACGGCTCGATGGCCTCGCGGACCTGGTCCGCCCCGACCTCGACGCTGCGCGGGAGGCCCGTCAGCAGGTCGCGGCCGCGGAGGGTGATCCGCTGCTCGTCCCACTCGCCGGGGTAGGCCGAGCCGATCGCGATCTTGATGTCCTCGGCGGTCCGCTCGCCGAGGAAGAGGTTGTACTCGCGGCGGGCGAAGGCGACGATGTCGGCGTCCATCTCGTCGCCGCCGATGCGGATGCTGCGGCTCACGACGATGCCGCCGAGGCTGATCACGGCGACCTCGGTCGTCCCGCCGCCGATGTCGACGATGAGGCTGCCGGACGGCTCGCTGACGGGCAGGCCGGCCCCGATCGCGGCGGCCATCGGCTCCTCGATCAGACGGGCCCAGCGCGCGCCGGCGTTGAGGGCCGCGTCGCGGACGGCCCGCTTCTCGACCTCGGTGACGCCCGACGGGATGCCGAGCAGCATCCGCGGCCGGGGGATGAGCCCGACGCGGTCGTGGACCTTGCGGACGAAGTACTTGATCATCTGCTCGGTCACGTCGAAGTCGCTGATGACCCCGTCGCGGAGTGGCCGGACGGCGACGATGCTCGCCGGCGTGCGGCCGACCATCCGCTTCGCCTCGGCGCCGATGGCCAGGACCTGCTTGGTCCGGGTGTCGATGGCGACGACGCTCGGCTCGCTGATGACGATCCCCCGGTCGCGGACGTGGACGAGCGTGTTCGCCGTCCCGAGGTCGATCCCGATGTCGCGCGAGAAGAGGCCGAGGATGGCGTCCAGCATCGGTGGGCGGTCCTTCGTGGTGCGGCCGCGGTCCGTGGCGGGGAAGGACGCGGCGTGGGCTCGTCGGTGAGGGTCGGAGGCGGCCGGGGCGAGTCGCCCGTGGGGTCCGCCGGTCGTCCCGTCGCGCCGCCCCGGACGCTTCGTTCGAGGGCACCGTCGAAGGGAGCCCGAGCAGTATACCCGCGCAGCCGCGACGCGAGCGCGGCCGCCTCAGGCGGGCTGCGGCGGGCCGGGCCGGCGGTCGAAGGCGACGCCGCGGTCGCGGAGGCTGACGAAGGCGTCGTGGCCGATGACGAGGTGGTCGAGCAGCTCGATGTCGAGGAGGCGGCCGGCCGCCAGCGCCTCGGCTGTGAGGTGCAGGTCGTCCGGGCTGGGGGTCGGGTCCCCGCTCGGGTGGTTGTGGACGAGGATCACCCCGCTCGCGCTGAGCCGGATGGCGTCCCGGTACAGCTCGCCGACCCGGACGAGGCTCGACGAGACGTTGCCCTGGTAGACGGTGACGACGCGCAGGACCGTGTTGCGGGTGTTCAGCAGGACGACCCGCAGCTCCTCGCGTTCCAGGCGGCCCATCTGGAGCACCAGGCGATCCGCGACGTCGCGCGGCGTGCGCACCGTCCAGCGCACCGCGGGCCAGTCCGCCAGGAGGCGCCGCCCCAGCTCGAACGCGGCGGCGAGCTGGGCCGCGCGCGCCACCCCGACACCGGGGAGCT
Source organism: Candidatus Limnocylindrales bacterium (assembly GCA_036392215.1). Taxonomy (GTDB): domain Bacteria; phylum Chloroflexota; class Limnocylindria; order Limnocylindrales; family CSP1-4; genus JAJYJO01. The sequence goes on from DASVYJ010000044.1 coordinate 25,020, forward strand.
GCTCGAGCTCGACGTCGCTCGCGGCGGCCAGCCCCGCCAGCCCGTCGAGACGGGCGAGCGCCTCGCCGGCGAGGTCGATGGCGCTGCGGCCGCGCGTCCCGGAGCCCCAGACGAGGGCGATGAGCTCGGCTGTGCTGAGGCCGGCCGCGCCGCGCAGGGCGAGCCGCTCGCGCGGTCGCTCGGCGACTGGGACCTCACGCAGCCGCCGACCTCCCGCGGTGGGGTGCGGCGCCGGCGAGACGTCGGGGATGAGGGTGGCCATGGGGCCTCCAGGAGTGGGCGATGGAAGGCGGCCGGCCGGAGGCCGGCGCACGGCCGAGAGGAGGAGGCGGGCCGGCCGGCCCCGGATGGACGACATCGTCTCGGATGCCGCGAGCGCCAGGGCCGAGGGGCGGGACCCGATCCCTGGATCCTCGGCCCCGAACGACGGGAGCCCGCCGATTCCCCCCGCCGTCCGAGGACCGAGGACGATGCGGAGCCTAGCCGGCGCCCCTCACCGCCCACTCACCCGGCGCTGCATCCGAGCTTAGCGGCCGGTCAACGGCTCCCCGCCAGCGCGCCGAGGACGAGGCCCAGCGCGTTGAACGTGGCGTGCAGCGCGAAGCTCGCGTACAGCGACCGCCGGGCGACGTACAGCTGGCCCAGGGCGAGGGCGACCGGCAGGCGGGTGACGAAGGCGATCACCGCCCGGGCCAGCGCCTCGTCGAACGTCGTCCCGCTCACGTTGATGACGTGGACGAGGGCGAAGAAGAGGGCGCCCCGGACGATCGCCCGGCTCGGCCCCATGGCCCGCAACCAGGCCGTCGTCGCGAAGCCCCGGAAGAAGAGCTCCTCGCCGAGCGGGGCCAGGACGGCGGCCGCCAGCAGGTCCAGGCCGAGTCCGATCGGGTCTCTCGTTAGCGGGACCGGGCTCTCCGGGGCGGTCCGCAGCAGACTGCTCAGGAGGACCGCCAGGATGAGCGTGCCGAGGTAGACCGGCACCGCCGTCGAGACGCCCATGGCGAGGTCCCGGACGGTCGCGCCGTCGGGCCGGTGGACGCCCATGGCCCGCCAGCTGAGGCCGCCCGTGCCGACCACGAGCAGGCGCAGCAGCGCGACGTAGACGAGGGTGCTGACGAGGATCGAGACGAGGACCCCGGCGGGCGTCGAGGCGCCGAGCAGGCCGGTCTGTCGGCCGACGAGGAAGATCGGGGCGTAGACCAGGTTGACCAGGGCGAAGTCCGCCCCGAAGACGAGGAACGGGGAGGGGCCGGGATACGCGAGACCATCCGCCCGGCGCTGGAAGGCCTGGGCGCCGGAGGCGGCGACGAGCCCGAGGGTCAGGGCGACGGTGCCCGCGACGAACAGGACGAGGCCGGCCGGGCCGGTCCCGCGGGCGGCCAGGATCGCGACGAGGATGAGACCGAGGCCGACCGCCGAGAGGAGCCAGCCGGCGACGTACAGGCCGGGCGCCGCCCGTCCCGCGAGCGCGAAGACCGGCCGATGCGGCGGGCGCGCCGACGCCTCCCTCGGCTCGCCGTCGGGTGCCGCAGGGCCCATCCCGTCGCTCGGCGGCCTGTCCCGGTCGTCGGCGGCCGTCCAGGGCGCGTCGTCCGGCGACCGGCCGGGCGCCTCGTCGGGTGGCCCGTCCGGCGACTCGTGCCAGTCGGTCACCAGTGCGGCGCTCCCAGCGCCGTCAGCGGACGCAGCGGCTCGGGTCGAGCCGGGGCAGGGGGCGGTGCGAGGCGACCGGGTCCGGGAGGCGCCAGCGTCGGTGCCGCGTCAGCTGCCCTGCGCCGGCCGCTCAGGGGCCCGTGCGACCCGGACGGGCCGGGCCTGGAGCTCCGGGGCGACAGCCACCTGCGGGCTGCGCCGACGCGGCTGCTCGATCGGCTGTCCGGCCCCGGCAGGGGCGCCGGTTCGCTCAGTGCCGGCTGCGCGCTCGAGGGCCGGCTCGGGCCGCTCGAAGTCCTTGCCGCAGAAGGCGCAGAGCGACCAGTCGAGGCCGACGAGCCTGCCGCAGTTCGGGCAGACCCGGTTGAGCCGGGTCCGGCAGGTCGGGCAGATGATCCAGTCGTCGTGCGTCCGGCGGGCGCAGCCGGGACAGGTGTGGATCGCCTCCACCTCGGCCAGGAGCGCCTCCTCGGCCAGGTTCCGCTCGTAGACCTCGCCGAGGCGCTCCTGCGGACGGACGATGCGGTAGACGACGACGGCGAAGGGAAAGAGGAGCGGCGTGAACAGGATGATCAGCGCGGCCCCGAGGTAGGGCAGGATCGGGTTCTCGGTCCGCGCCTGCATGTCCCGGAAGGCCCAGTACGCGGCAGCCAGCCAGAGGATGACGACGTAGACGAAGATCGCCCGAAGGCCGAGCTGGACGGCCTCGTTGTCGAAGAACGAGCCGATCGCGTCGGTGAACTGGCGGAGCAGGTCCGTCGGCATGCGGTGCGGCGATCCTCCAGGCGGCGGTGACGGTCGAACCCGAGCCGCGGCTGCGGCGCAGTGTAGCAGGCGGCCCGCCCGTCCCCGGACCGGCGCCGCGGGTGGCTAGAGGACGGGTGGCGCGTCCGTCGAGTGACGAAGGCTCAGCCCGCCCCCGACCAGGAGCAGCGCGCCGCCGACCACGACGAGCGGGACCCCGGGACCGTAGCCGTAGGGCAGTCCGAGGTAGACCCAGCCCACGGCGAGGTAGGCGCCCGCGAGGACGAGCGGCAGGAGCGTGGCCCGGACGAGACCGGGGACGCGGCTCGGCAGGACGGTCAGGACGAGCTCGATCACGGCGAGCAGGAACAGGCTCGCGCCGGCGACGGTCGCCAGGCCCCAACCGTCGAAGTAGCCGAGGACGACCGGGCCCCCGACCACCTGGCCGCCGCTCGAGGCCCAGGGCAGCAGGAAGCTGACCGCGGCGATGACCGAGCCGGCCAGGGCCAGCCAGCCGGGCGTGTCCGCCGGCGCCAGGAACGGCAGGTCCGACAGGAGCGAGGCTTCCCCGGGGCGGGGCGTGGCGACGGGCGGGCTGGGTGCGGCCGTCAGCAGGCTGGCCCCGAACGGCCGGGGTGCGGGCTGGGCGAGGGTCACCGGCGAGGCGGCCACGGCCGGCACCCCGTTCGGCGACGCGGCGCCGGGCGCGGGCTGCGGCCAGGCTGGGGTGGGCGACGGATCGGCAGCGGCCGCGCGGAACGCCGCGGACGGCGGCAGGTATGCCCCGGCCAGGAGCCGTGCCGGCTCGGCCGGGAGGTCCGCCGCGGCGACCGGCCGATGGTCGGGCGAGGACGCGGCGGCCGGTCCCGCAGTCGTCGGCGCCGCCGGGCTCGCGTCGGGCTCGGGAGCCGGCTCCGGCTCGAGGGCCGGCCTCGGCCCGATGGGAGGCTCCTGCTCGAGGGCCGGCCTCGGCCCGACGGGAGGCTCCGGCTCGAGGGCACCCGGGTGCGCCGAGACAGGCTCCGGCTCGTGGGTCGCCACCGGTGCCGCCACGTCGGCGTCCGACGCCAGCTCCCCCTCCTGGCCGGGCAGGACCGGCCGTGCGGCCGGCTCGGCGGCGACCTCTCCCGTCCCGCCGTGATACGTGGCGGGGACGGGGCCGCGCCACTCCCGGAGCACAGCAGGCGGGCTCGTCCGCCGGGTCCGGCTGGGCCGCGGGGGCGGCGCGACGACGACAGCGGACGCCGGGACGGCCACCGGCTCGGGCGGGATGGGCGCCTCCGGAGATCCTCGGTCGTCGCTCAAGGCGCCCGTCGCCAGGGCCGCCGTATCGTCGCGGTCGGCCGGAGGGGCGAACGACGCATCCGGCTGGCCGGACCCGGCCTCGTCGACGGCGATGGGCGCGACGCGCTCGGCCGAGGACAGCGGCGCATCGTCGGGCAGCGGCCGGACCACCGCGGGGGCCTGGCCGTTCCGGCGTCGCGCCCCCGCGACGGAAGCCAACAGGGAGCCGCACTCGGCGCAGGACAGACGGCCGTACGTCACGACGGACCCACAGTCCGGACAGGCGATCTCGCGCATCCTCGGACCTCGCTCCCCTGCTCCCCGCTGCGGGCCGTGACGGCGACCATCGCGCCCTGCTATTCGTCGGCCACGCGCGCCGCCTGTCAAGCCCCTTCTCGACTGTCGTTCGGGGGTACGGATGGCGCGTCCGGGCGAGCGACGGCGAGGCGCCCGAGCGCCTGCCGCGTCCACAGGGCGCTCCGCCCGGCGGACGCGGCGCCCGCCAGGGCCAGGCCGCCGAGGAAGGCGACGAGCAGCAGGATGAGGAAGAACGGCGGGCCGAGGACCTCCGCCAGCGAGGCCGGCAGTGCACCGCCGAGGTCGGCCGGCGAGAGGACGCCGACACGGGCGGCGACGGCCAGGCGGGACCAGGCGATCCACGCCCCGACGAGCGGCGGCGCGACCAGGATCGCGCTGCCGAGGACCGCGAGGCCGAGCGTCGCCAGCGACGAGATCGGGCGGCGCAGGAGATCGCCGAGCGCCCCGACGAGCGCGGCGCGGATGGCCTGCGAGTCGAGCAGGATCCGGCGGACGGCGAGCGCGCCCCACGCCTCAGCGAGGAGCCAGGTCACCAGGACCGCAGCGTCCGCATCCGCCGCGTCGGCGAGCGCCCGCACGGCGACCGGCGTGGCCAGATCGAGCGGCACGGTGAGCTCCCGGTACGCCACGTCCACGATGCGGACGATCCACCAGCCCAGGGCGAGGGCGAGCGGCAGCAGGGCGACGAGGCGGACCGCGAGCAGGCGGACGGCCAGGTCGAGTCCGGGACCGGGCGGCTCCGCGGCGCTGTCCTCCGCCGCGAGCGTGGAGCGAACGAGTCGCGCCTCCAGCGCCGCCGCCAGCAGGCCGCCGAGCAGCAGCCAGCCGACCAGGCCGAGGACGAGCGCGGCCGCGGCGACGACGAGCCCGGGCGTCGGGTCGCCTCCGATGGTCAAGACATGCAGCCCGACGAAGCTGGCGATGCCCACGGGGGAGGGCAGTTCGACGATCGGCAGCAGGAAGAGCAGCAGGCCGCCCCGGACCAGGAACCCGAGCAGGGCAAGGGGCCAGAGGTCGGGTCGGCCGAGCGCGTCGAGCGAGGCGAGGGGGACCTCGTCGAGCCAGCGCGCCGCCGCGGACCGAGCGCCGGGCCGTCCAGGGGACGTGGCCGCGTGCTGCCCGCCCGTCCCCTCCTCGGGGACGGCCTCGCTCACGGGCTGGGGCTGGCGCTCGCGGCCGGGCTGGCGGGGACGGAGGCGCTCGGCGCCGGCGTCCCGACGACGCCCTGGAGCTGGCGGAGGGTCGCCTGGACGATGGCGATCTCCTGGCCGTATCGGGCGAAGTCGCCGTCGCGGAGGGCCTGCTGGGCCAGCTCGAAGTGGCGGTTCGCGTAGTCGACCAGGGCCTGCACGTTGCCCGGCGGCGGCGTCCCGGCGGGCGTCGGCGACGGGCCGCCGGACGGCGATGGCGAGGGCGAGCCGCTCGGCGACGGCGACGGCGCTGGGCCGCCGGTCAGGAGCGCGTCGAGGGCCTGGGCCAGCGTGTCGCCCCAGACGACCCTCGACGGCGAGGCGACGACGATCTTCTTGAACTCGGGCAGGTTGGTGGTCGTCGACTGGAGGTAGATCGGCTCGAGGTACAGCAGCGAGTCCTGGACCGGGACGACGATGAGGTTCCCGCGGACCACCTGGCTGCCGATCTGGCCCCACAGCGTGAGCTGGGCGCTGATGACCGGGTCCTGGTCGATGCGCGCCTCGATCTGCTGCGGCCCCAGGATCGTGGTGTCGGCCGGGAAGCGGAAGACGCGCACCTCGCCCCGCTGCGGTCCGTCGTTCCGGGCGGCCAGCCAGGCGATCATGTTCTGGCGGTCCTTGGGCGTCATCGGCTGGAGCAGCAGGAACTCGGCGCTCGGCTCGCCCGGCATCCGCATCTCGACGTAGTAGGCCTCCAGCGGCAGCTGCCCGTTCTGCGACTGCACCACGTTCGGCGGGACCGTCCAGAGGTCGTTCTTCGAGTAGAAGACGCCGGCGTCGGTGACGTGGTAGGCCGCGTACTGCTGGACCTGCACGTTGAACAGCTCCTCCGGGTAGCGGAGGTGCGCCTGGAGGTCGGCGGGCATCTGCGAGAGCGGCTTGAAGAGCGACGGGAAGACGCCCTCGTAGGCGCGGACGATGGGGTCGCTCGGGTCCGCGACGTAGAACGTCATCGTGCCGTCGTAGGCGTCCATGACCACCTTGACGCTGTTGCGGATGTAGTCGAAGGAGTCGCCCGCCAGCCCGCTGTTCGAGCCGAGCGTGGAGCCGTCGAACGGCTCCGCGTCGGGGAAGCGGTCGCTGATGGTGTACGCATCCTGGATGTAGACCAGGCGCCCGGCGCCGGTGACGACCAGGTAGGGGTCCTTGTCGTAGCGCAGGAACGGCGCGATCCGCTGCAGCCGGTCCTGCAGCGTCCGGTGGAAGAGGAGCTGGCTGTCGGCCGTCACCTGGTCGCTGATCAGCAGGTTGAGGTCGCGGAAGCGGAGGGCGAACAGGAGCCGGGACAGCGTCGAGTCCAGGCGGATGCCGGTCGTTCCCTTCCAGGAGGTGCTCGTGCCCTGGGTCGAGGCCTGGTCCGAGCCGCCGAGCGGGAAGTCGAACTCCGCCTGGCGGGCCCCGACGATGACGTAGTCGGACGGCGTCGTCCCGAAGTAGATGCGCGGCTGGCTGATCGTCGGGGCGCCGGCCGTCGAGACCGGGGGCAGGTCGCGGACGAAGAAATTCGGCTGGCCCTCGCTCGTGACCTCGTTGACGGGGACCATCGCCAGGCCGATCCCGTGGGTGTAGGTGATGTGCTGGTTGACCCACGAGAGCGCGCCGCCCGCCTGGGCCGCCAGCTGGTCCGGAGACAGCTCGCGGGCGGCCAGCATGACCTGGCGGACCGTCCCGTTGACCGTGTAGCGGTCGGTGTCCACGTCGTCGAAGGTGTAGTAGTTGCGAACCGCCTGGAGCTGGTCGAGGGTCTTGGCCAGCGGACGGTAGTCCCACAGGCGCGCGTTCTGGAACGTCGCCTGGTCCTGCTGGATCGCCGCCTGGGTCAGGCTCCCCGTCCCTGTGTAGCTGTGCTTGTCGTCCCAGCGGTCCAGGCCGTACGCCAGCCGCGACATGGCGATGTTCGCCTGGATGTAGGGCGTCTCCTGCGCCTGCTGGTTGGGCACGACGGTCAGCGTCTGGACCAGCCCGGGGTAGACCTGGCCGAGCAGGAACGAGGCGACGAACCAGCTCACGACGACGACGCCGAGCGGCCAGTTCAGCCGGGTGAAGGCGCCCCCGACGAGGAAGGCCGCGGCGAACGCGGCGATCACCGTCATCACGTCCAGGGCCACGAAGCGGGCGTGCTGGTCGGTGTAGCTGACGCCGGTCGCGATGCCCCCGATGGCGCCCTGGTGGTAGACGAGCTCGAGCTTGTCGAGCTGGTAGCCGCCAGCGACGGAGAGCAGATAGAGCCCGCCCAGGATGGCCAGGTGGACCCGGGCCGACGTCGGCAGGCCCGTCCCCGAGCTGAGCACGGCGACCACGTAGCGGGCGATCGCCAGGAGCAGGGCGGCCAGGACGAGGTAGTTGAAGTACGTCTGGCCGAGCCGCAGGAACGGCAGCTGGAAGAGGTAGAAGCCGATGTCCCGGCCGAAGATGGGGTCCTGGGCGGGCTCGCCGGCCGCCGGCGCGAAGGGGACCTGGTGGAGCCAGAGCAGGATCGTCTCCCACGCGCCCGCGAGGCCGCCGGCCAGGCTGAGGGCGGCGAGGAAGGCGATGACGACCAGGATCCAGCGGGCCAGCGCGGTCAGGTCGGGCAGCTCGGGCAGCTCGGCCGCCGCGAACCCTCCGCCGCCTCGGCCGGGCGAGCCCCCGAAGCCCGGCCCGCCAAAGCCCCCGAAGGGCCCGCGCGGGAACCCCGACTCGTCGTGGGGGCCCCGCGGATCGTAGCGGTCGGGCCCGAGCGTCCACGGCCGCCCGCGCGACTCGGCGGGGGCGCCCATCAGCCGGTCGAGGAAGCCCTGCAGGCCGGGACCGGCCCCGCCCTGCGGCGAGAGCCGGCCCGCGATCCAGATGTCGGCCAGGAGGACGACGAGGGCGACCACGAGCCCGACGACGAAGAGGGCGGCCTGGGCCCCGATACGCGTCCAGAACACGCCGTCGTAGCCGACGCTGCGATACCAGATCGCGTCCGTCGCCAGGTCCAGCAGGACGCCGGCGAGGCTGACCACGATGAACACGACGACGATCAGGCCGACGACGAGCGGCGCGCGGCCCATGCCGAGTCCCTGGGGACCGCCGTCGCGCGGGCCCCCCGGTCCGCCACGCCGGCTGGTACGGCGTGGGGGCGGCCCACCGCGCCGACCGCCGCCGACCGGCCGGATCCGTTCCGGCTCCTCGTCCGGCGGCTCCGGCGTCGCGTCGGCCCCGGACCGTCCCTTCGTCATCGCCGGACCCTCGTCGTCGGCGTCGCCCGGCCCCGCGCGCTGCGCGTCCTTCGTGCCCGGCTGGGTATCGGCGGCGTCGCCACCCGTCGGCGAATCCGGCGTCTCGCCGCGCTCGCCCCGCTCGAGGCCAGCCTGGCGGCGGCGCAACTCCTCCATGAACTCGTCGAACAGGTCGCGCATGACGGTCACGCGAGTCTAGCGCCTGCGCCCGCGGCGCACGTCACCCGGGCCGCGCTGCAGCGGCAACGCCTGCCGGCAGCGCAGCGCGCCTCCCGGGCTCAGGGCCTGGCCAGCGAGTCGAGGGCGCGGACGAAGGCCGCCAGGACGACGTCGGCGAGCTCGGTCGGGCGCATCGTCGCCGCCCGGAGCGGCTCGAAGCGGACGGCGACGAGGACCGCGGCGGGGACGTCCCAGGGCCGCGCCTCGTCGCGCGGCGGCTGGCCGAGCCGGAGGCGGAACTGCTGGCGCCCGTCCTCCTCGAGGACGTACCCGCCGAGGGCCCCGGCGAAGGCGGGCCCGAGGCGGAGCAGCGGCGACCCCGGCGGCGGGCCGGCGCGCGGGCCGAGGTCGCGGAACTCGGCCACCTCGTCGCCCTCCGCCACCCAGAACAGGGCGAGCCACCAGCCGTCCATGTCGCGCGGCCGGTCCACGCCACACGCGAAGGCGCGGTCGCCGAGGCGGTAGTCGAGGGGCTTGAGGAAGGAGGGACCCGGGGCGGGGAGTCGCGGCGGCACCGGCCGAGCATAGGCCAGCCGACGCGGGGGTTCAGGAGGGACCGGCGTCCTCGTCGGGGAGGGCCTCGGCCTGGAGTGCGGCGACCTCGCCCTGGGCGTTCGCGACCGCGGCCTCCAGCTCCAGGCGGAGCATCTCGCGGCGGACCTCCGGATCGGGCGGGGCGAGGGCGGAGGGCGGCGCCGGCGGCGGCTCCTCAGTAGCCGGCGTGTCGTCCCCGCCGAACAGGCCGCGCAGCCCCCGCCGACGCGGCAGCTCGAAGCGCCGCGCTCGGGCCTCGAGGTCGGGGCTGACCGCCGTCACGCCGGGCACGGCGTCGATCGCCGCGTCGCCGCTGTCGACGAGCGTCGCGCCGCAGGCCGGACAGGTCGTCGCGGCGGCCTTGGTCAGGACGGCCGAGCACCACGGGCAGCGCGGGACGGCCTGCGGGCCCGCGGCCTCGCCCGAGGCCCCGCCGGGCTTCGGGGCGGCGGCCGCTCGCTCGATCTCCTCGTTCATCCTCATCCCCTCCGCCGCGTGCGCAGACTGTACCCGCCTCGACGAGCCGGCGCGAGGGTGGATGCGCGCGATCGTCGACGTGGACGCACCGGATCAGCGACGTCGATGGACCGGATCAACGGTCGCGATCGGCCGCCCGTCCCTCCGCCCGGCTGTCCCCATCATCACTCCCACTCGATGGTCGCCGGCGGCTTCGAGGAGATGTCGTACACGACGCGGTTGACGCCGGGGACCTCGTTCACGATGCGGGACGAGATCCGCCCCAGTACGTCGTAGGGCAGCTTCGCCCAGTCGGCCGTCATGCCGTCCTCGGACGTGACGGCGCGGATCGCGACGACGTTCGCGTACGTCCGGCCGTCGCCCATCACCCCGACGGAGCGGACCGGGGTGAGGATCGCGAACGACTGCCAGAGCGAGCGGTAGAGCCCGGCACCTTTGATCTCGTCGATGACGATCCAGTCCGCGTCGCGCAGGGTCTCGAGCCGCTCGGCGGTCACCTCGCCGATGATCCGGATCGCGAGGCCCGGCCCCGGGAACGGCTGGCGGAGGACCATCGCCTCGGGCAGCCCGAGCTCGAGACCGACCTTGCGGACCTCGTCCTTGAACAGGTAGCGCAGCGGCTCGATGAGCTGGAAGCGGAGGTCCGCCGGCAGCCCGCCGACGTTGTGGTGGGTCTTGATCTTCTGGGCCGCCTTCGTCTCGGGCGCGGTCGATTCGATGACGTCCGGGTAGAGCGTGCCCTGGGTCAGGAAGTCGATGCTGCCGAGTCGACCGGCCTCCTCCTCGAACACCCGGATGAACTCGTCGCCGATGATCCGCCGCTTCTGCTCGGGCTCGGTCACGCCGGCCAGGCGGGCCAGGAAGCGCTGCCGGGCGTCGACCATGACCAGGCGCATGCCGAGGTGCTGCTCGAACGTCGCGCGGAGGAGCTCCGATTCCTTCTTCCGCATCAGGCCGTGGTCGACGTAGATGCAGGTCAGCCGGTCGCCGACGGCGCGATGGACGAGGGTCGCCGCGACCGCCGAGTCGACACCGCCCGAGAGCGCGCAGATGACCCTGCCGTCGGAGCCGGTCCGCCGTGCGTGGACCTCGACCCGGGCCCGGATCTCGGCGATGGTCGACTCGATGAAGTTCGCCGCAGTCCAGGTCGGCCGGGCGCCGGCGACGCCGAGGACGAAGTTGCGCAGGATGTCGCGGCCCCGGGGCGTGTGGACCACCTCGGGATGGAACTGGATGCCGAAGAAGCCGCGGTCCGCATCGGCCAGGCCGGCGAACGGCGTCGAGCCGGTCTGGGCGGTCGGCCGGAAGCCGACCGGCGGGCGGAGGATGCGGTCGGAATGGCTCATCCAGACGGGCTGGTCGCGATCCAGGCCGGCGAAGATGCCGTCGTCGGCGGTGAGGGTGACGGTGGCGGGGCCGTACTCCGCGCGGTTCGCCCGCTCGACGTCACCGCCGAGCTCCTGGGCCATCAGCTGGAGCCCGTAGCAGATCCCCAGGACGGGCACCCCGCCGCGCCAGATGGCGGGGTCGGGATGCGGGGCGCCCTGGTCGTAGACGCTGGCCGGCCCGCCGGAGAGGATGATCGCCTTCGGCTGTCGGCGTGCGATCTCGGGCCACGGGGTGTCGAACGGGAGCAGCTCCGAGTAGACGTCGAGCTCGCGGACGCGGCGGGCGATGAGCTGGGCCGTCTGGCTGCCGAAATCGAGGACGACGACGGTGTCAGGCTCGGCCCCGCTCGATTCGCCACGAGGGACGGCAGCGCCCGGGCGGTCGTCCCGCTGGCGAGCGGGCGGCGGCGCGTTGAGGGCGGACTCGAGGTACGCCTCCACCTCCGCGTCGTCGGGGGCGAGGACGCGGTGGCCGGCGTTGGCCGCCTCGCCGTGGACGGTCTTGCCCCGCCGGCCGGGCTCGGGGCCGCGGTCGAGTGGGTCGCCGCCGGGCGCCTCGTCGGGAGTCGACGGCCTCGGCTCGTCGTGGTTCGGCGGCGTCCCTCCGTCCCGCCGCCCCGTGTCGGCTGCCGTGTCCCGCAATGCCGCCTCCTCGCTCCCGCTGCCGGACGACCAGTCTAGCCGGGGCGAGGCGCGCTGCCATCGGCGGGACGGCCGGCGGGACGGGCACCGGACGGGCGGCCCGGCCGGCCCCGCGGTCGGTCAGGAGCCGTCGGACCCGTCGGCGCGCCTACCGGACGCTCCAGTAGGCGGGCGGCAGGACGAGCGGTTGCTGTGGCCGGCCGAAGCGGCGGGCCAGGATCACGACCGCGATCGAGGTCGCCGCGATCGGGACGGCGACCGGGGCCAGGGGCGCGACGACGAGCAGGATGGCCATGGCTCACCTCCTTCCCGGCTGCGGGATGCCGGGCGGTCGGGCGGTCGGCCGGCGTGGTAGCCGCCCGTCACCCGTTGCGACGGCGGTGTGCCGTCGACGTGGCTCAGGTTGCCCGGGCGAGGCGGCCGCGCCTTCGGAGGGATGACGCCATGAGCGGCGGCCGAAGGCCACGGTCGAGGGGCGTCGGCCGACGAGCGACGGGCCCGACGGATGACGAGGGCGGGGGCAGACGGGCGCCGAGCGTCAGGTGGGGCGGAGGCGGAAGGACGGGCCGCGCCCGAGTCGCTCGGAGGGCGTGCCGTACTTCAGGATCAGCTCCCGGACCGCGTCGGCGTGTTCGGCTCCGTCGAGCGGCTCGGCCACGACGGGCCAGGTGCGCTCCGCGACCGTGACGAGGGCATGCGGATGCGCCGCCAGGTTCCGCGCCCAGTCCGCCGTCGGCGAGGCGGCAGCGACCAGGAGGGAGCCGCCCTGTCCGTCGACGAAGCCGACCGCGACGACCCGCCGTCGCCCGCTTCGGCGTCCCCGCGTCTCCAGCCGGGCCACGCGGCCGGACCGGACGAGCGGCTCCGCCATGCCGCCGCCGCCTCTGTCGCGTCTGTCGGCGCGCCCGCGCGCATCGTCGGTCACGCTCGTCCCGCCGCCTGCAGTCCCGCCACTGCCGCAGCGTAACCCGCGTACCACGGCCGGGCGGAGCCGGAACGAGGGCCCGGAGCCGAGCCCCTCCAAGGGCATCCCGTATTTCAGGATCAGTCCGCGGACGGCCCCGGCGGGTCCGCTTCGGAGAGACGCTCGGCCCTGACGCGCGACGTGCGGTGCCCCACCGTCGCGACTGCCATCGGATGCGCGCCGAGGTTCAGAGCCCAGCCCGCACCGGGGACCAGGCCGACACGAGCAGGCACCGTTCTGGCTCCCCGACGAAACCAACCACGACTGTCAGGGCCCGGCCGCTCCTGCGGCCCCGGTCTCGAGCTGCACGAAGCGCCCGCCCTGGACCAGGCCGCGCTCCATCTTGTGACTCATCCCCCGGGCCCCGGGGCCACCGCCCGCCGCCCTCAGAGCCAGGCGCTCCGCGACCCGAGCGGTCTTGACAGTGAGACTAAGATGACTGCGCCTGTCATTAGATACCAACAACCGAAAGGAGCCGCGACATGACCCTCGGCACGACCGCCGCTCGGACCTCGGGGCGCTGGTGGGCCATGCTCGCCTCCGTCTTCGCCGTCTTCGCCGTGACCCTCGACGTGACGGTTCTCACCGTCGCCCTGCCGACGCTCGCCGACCGACTCGCGGCGTCGGAGGCGCAGCTCCAGTGGTTCGTCAACGCCTACACCCTCGCGCTCGTCGCCGGCATGCTGCCGGCCGGGCTTCTCGGGGACCGGTACGGCCGCAAGCGCATGCTGGTCGCGGCACTCGTCCTGTTCATGGCCGGCTCGCTCGGCTGCGCCTTCGCTCCCGGACCGGAGGCTTTCGTCGCGGCGCGGGTGGCGCTCGGCATGGCCGGGGCGGCGCTCATCGTGATGGTCCTGTCCCTCATCACGGTCCTCTTCGACGAGGCCGAGCGGCCACGGGCGATCGGCATCTGGGGCGCCGCGAACTTCATGGGCCTCCCGCTCGGTCCCATCATCGGCGGCTGGTTGCTGAGCCACGCGTGGTGGGGCTGGATCTTCGTGATGAACGTCCCGGTTGCCCTCGTCGGGCTGGTGTTCGTGGTCGCCCTGATCCCGGAGTCGCGGGCGCCGCAGCCTCCGTCCATCGACATCATGGGCATCGTCGCCTCCAGCGCCGGCCTTGCGGCCCTGATGTATGGCATCGTGGAGGCCGGCGACCACGGCTGGGGCGACGCCGGGGCGATCCTCTCGTCGATCGCGGGGCTCAGCGTCCTGGCCTTCTTCATCCTGTGGGAGCGGCGGCTGACCGCTCAGCATGGCGCTGCCCTCGTCGAGCTCTCCCTGTTCCGATCCCGCAGCTTCACCTGGGGCATCGTCTGCACCGCCTTCGGGGTCTTCGCCCTCTTCGGCGTCCTCTTCTCGCTGCCGCAGTACTTCCAGGCCGTCGAGGGCGTCGACCCGCAGGGCTCGGGTCTGCGGCTCCTTCCTGCCGTGCTCGGGCTCATCGTGGGGGCGGTACCGGCCGACCGGGTGGCGGCCCTTATCGGGCCGAAGCTCACCGTCGCCGTCGGGTTCACGATCGTGGTCGCGGCAGCCCTCGTCGGGGCGACGATGACCCGCACGAGCGGCGACGGGTTCATCGCCGGCTGGACGTTCGTCGTCGGGGCGGGCGCTGGCCTCGGTTTTGCGACCTCGGCGTCGGCCGCGCTGGTCGAGCTGCCGGCGGAGCGGAGCGGCGTCGGCTCGGCGCTCCTGCAGACGATCGTCAAGCTCGGGCCTGCCTTCGGGGCGTCCATCCTGGGCAGCGTCCTCAACGCCACCTACCAGGGCCAGGTTTCGGTGGCCGGCCTGCCGGCCGCCCTCGCCGGGGCGGTCAAGGCGAGTGTCTTCGGCGGCGTCGCCGTCGCCGGCCAGCTCGGCTCGGGCGCCCTGCTGGCGGGGGTGCGGGACGCGTTCGTGGCCGGGGTCGACGACGCTCTGCGTGCCGGAGCGCTGGTCGCCCTGGTCGGCGTCCTCGTCGCCCTGGTCTTCCTGCCGGGGCGCGTCCGGCCGGCCGAACCCGTACCGTCGCAGCGGGCAGAATGGGCGCGATGAGCGAGCCAGCGCCAAAGGAGCGACCCAGACCCCTCGAACCCGGGCGACCGGGTCTCCGCGAGCGGAAGAAGGCGAGGACGCGGGCTGCCATCCAGGAGCACGCCCTCCGCCTCTTCCGGCGCCAGGGCTACGAAACGACGACAGTCGAGCAGATCGCCGAGGCGGCCGAGGTCTCCCCGAGCACCTTCTTCCGCTACTTCGGGACGAAGGAGGACGTCGTCCTCTACGACCCATTCGACCCGGTCCTCATCGAGGCGTTCCTTGCCCAGCCACCCGAGCTGCCGCCCGTCGAGGCCCTCCGGCGGGCGATGCGGTCCACGCTCGAGCCGACGCCGGGCGACTGGCTCACCCAGCAGCAGGAACGGGCGGACCTGATCCTGGGCGTCCCCGAGCTCCGACGGCGGATGCTCGACGGTTTCGTCGACTCGATGCAGCCCTTCGCCGAGGCGCTGGCGCGCCGGACGGGTCGCAGGGCCGACGACTTCGAGGTCCAGAACGTGGTGGGGGCCCTGATCGGGGTGGGGCTCGTGGCCTGGCTGCGGGGCAGCTTCCGCCGGTCCGACTACCTAGAGGAGATGGATCGCTCCTTCGCCCACCTCGACGCCGGGCTGCCGCTGTAGCGCGCCAGGGGCCAGGAGGAGTTCGTCTCTCACGCCCAGCCACCGGGGGGCGGCTTCGCTGGCAGCCCGCCCCTGTCAGGCCCTCGCGGTCGTCCCGTGGTTGTCAGCCCCCGGCTGTCAGCCGCGCCTCGCCTGCCAGGACTTGCCCTCGGAGACGATGGCCGGTGCGTAGACCAGCTCGACCTGCTGCATCTCGCGGATCGTCCGGGCCCCCAGCGCGGCCATCGACTGGCGCAGCGCCCCCATCAGGTTCTCGGAGCCGTCGGTGACCCGGGCTGGCCCGAACAGGATCCGCTCCAGCGTCCCGACCGTCCCGACCTTGATCCGCGTCCCCCGCGGGAGCGTCGGCGATGGCGCGGCCATCCCCCAGTTCGTGCCGCGACCGGGCGCCTCCGAGGCGCGGGCGAGCGGGGAGCCCAGCATCAGCGCGTCGGCGCCGGCGGCGATCGCCTTGGCCAGCTCGCCGCCCCGGCGCATCCCGCCGTCCGCGACCACCGGGACGTAGCGTCCCGTTTCGGCCAGGAACGCGTCCCGCGCGGCGGCCACGTCGCTGACCGCGGTGACCTGCGGCACGCCGATGCCGAGCACCTCGCGGGTCGTGCAGGCGGCCCCGGGTCCCACGCCGACGAAGACCGCCGCGGCACCCTGCTCCATGAGGGCGAAGGCCGCCTCGGCGTTCGTCGTGTTGCCGACCGCGACCGGGATCGGCATGAAGCGGGTGAAGTCGCCGAGCTCCAGCGGGTCGTACTCGGTGGCGAGGTGGCGGGCCGACGAGACCTGCGACTGGACGAGGAAGAGGTCTGCCCCGTGCTCGGCGCAGAACGGGCCGAACCGCCGGGCGACCGCGGGCGTCGCGGCGACCGCGGCCTTCGACCCCGCCGCGTGGAGGTCGGCGATCCGCCGCGCCACGAGATCCTCGCGGATGGGCGCCTCGTAGGCCTCGGCCAGGACGTCCTGGACCTCGCCATCCGGGGCCGTTGCGATCCGCTCGAGGACCGCGTCCGGGTCCTCGTACCGTGCCTGGACACCCTCGAGGTTGAGGACCGCGAGTCCGCCCAGGGCCGCCAGCCGTCCGGCGAGCCGCGCGTCGACGACGGCGTCCATCGCCGCGGCGAGGACCGGGATCGCCAGGCGGATGCCAGCCAGGTCGACCGCGAGGTCGACGTCCTTCGGCTCGACCGTCTCCACCCCCGGCGCGAGCGAGACGTCCTCGAAGCCGTAGGTCGGGCGGATGGTGTCGACCTTGGAGCGGAAGATGCGGCGGGCCGCGGCGCCGCTGGTGGGTCCGTCGGGTGTCCGGGTCGGGTGCAGCGATCGGCCCTCCTGGCTGGTCGTCGCGGCACCGGGTCCGGGCCGCTGGCCGGATACCGCCCCTCGGCGGGGGCAGGGTGCGGCTCAGTCTAGCAGCGCCGGTCGGCCAGTCTCGGACCCGCCTCAGCTCCTGGCCCGCGCCCCGGCCAGGGTGAGCTCGAACCAGACCGCCCGCTCGGAGTCGAGCAGGTTCTCCACGATCCGGCGGACCGACTCGCGGTAGGCCGGCCAGACCGCGAGCTCGAGCGCCTCCTCGGCCGAGACCCAGCGGGAGGCGTCGTGCTCGTGCGAGAGGACCGGCTCCGTCCCCGCGCGGACGCGGACGGCGAAGATCGCACTCGTCACGACGGCGTCGACGGTCGGCTCGTGGAACGCGTTGACCTGGTCGAGGTCGAAGAAGGCCTCGATCGACTCGGCCTCGATGGCCGTCTCTTCCGCCAGCTCGCGCAGCGCGCCGCGGCTGACGGCCTCGCCGGGCTCGAGCGAGCCCGACACGGGCTGCCAGAGGCCGGGCAGGATGCGCCCGGGCGAGCGGCGCATGAGGAGGATCTCGAGGCGCTTGGCGGACCCGTGCTCCGCGCGGTCCTCGGCCGGCGCGAGGCGGAAGATCCAGCAGTCGACGAGGTCGGGGCGGATGCTCACCGGGCGGGGCGACCCGGGGCGCACGGCGCGGTCACGCGGTCAGAGGCGCTCGAAGCGCTCGACGGGCAGGACGAAGACGGTGGCCCCGCCGACCTCGACCTCCAGCGGGTAGGGCATGAAGAACTCGCCCGGCTCCATGATCGGTGGCATCGGGTTCACGACCTGGTTGCGGGCGTGGCAGTTCTCGCGGATCAGCTCGAGGACCTCCTCGACCTGGCCGTCGTCGACGCCGACGAGGATCGTCGCGTTCGACTGCTTGAGGAAGCCGCCCGAGCTATGCAGGCGAGTCGCCCGGTGGTCGCGCTCGAGGAGCGCGTCGACCAGGACGCCGGCGTCCTCGTTGTGGACGACGGCCACCACGAGCTTCACGTCGCCGAGTATAGGCAGGGCCGGACGAGCAGCGGCGGGCGACCCGGCCGACGCACCGCCCGCGGGAGGGGGCGGGCGGACCGGCGAGGCAGGTGGTGTCCCGGGCCCCCGCCGAGCCGTACAATGCCGCACCGGAACCCCCGTCACCGATCGCCGGCCCCGCTCCCACCCACCGCCGGGGGCCGGCCCGAGGAGGCCCAGGTGAGCATCCCGTCCACGGCCGAGTACCGACTCCTGGCCGAGTGCGCGCGCATCGTCGCCGCGAGCGACGATCTCGACCGCGTCCTGGGCGGCCTCGTCGAGGCGGTCGCCGCCCACGTCGGGGCCGACGCCGCGACCGTCTTCCTGCTCGACCAGGACGGGGACAGTCTCGAGCTCGTCGCCTCGACGGGCGTCGGAGCGGCGGACGGTGAGGTCCGCCTCGGCTCGCTCGACGACGAGTCGGATCCCGTTGCGCGAGCCGCCCGCGAGCGGCGGCCGGTCGACGTGGACGCCGACGATCCGCGGCGCGGGCCGCTCGTCGAGCGGTGTGGCCTCCAGGCGGGGTCGTTCCGGCCGCTGGTCGTCACCCGCGGCGGCATCGACCTGGCGGTCGGCGTGCTCGGCCTCTGCTGGGCGGGCCCGCTGCCCGACGACGAGGCGCTCGCCGTCATCGAGCCGGTGGCGGATCTCGCGGCCGTCGCGGTCGATCGGACCCGGGCGACGTCGCTGGGCATGGAGCGCGCGGAATGGCTCGAGCGCCTCGCCCACACCGACCCCCTGACCGGGCTGGCGAACCGCCGGACGCTCGACCGGATGCTCGAGCTCGAGCTGGCCCGGGCGGGCCGGCAGGGCGGCGAGGTGACGCTGGCGATGTTCGACGTCGACGCCTTCGGGGCGACGGTCGAGTCGAGCGGGCGGGCCGCCGGCGACGACGTGCTGCGTTCCGTCGCCGCGGTCCTCGCGGAATCGGTCCGCCTCGTCGACACCGTCGCCCGCTACGGGCCCGACGAGTTCGTGCTGCTGGCGCCGGGCGCCGCGGGCACCGTCGTCGCCGAGCGCGTGCTGGCCGGCGTGGCCGCCCTGGCGCCGGTCGCGGGCCAACCGGTCTCTGTCTCGGCCGGCGTCGTCCACTTCCCGCGGGACGGGGCGACGGCCTCGGAGCTCCTCGCCGCGGCCGAGGCTACCGTCGGCGCCGCGACGGCCGGCGGCGGCGGGCGCATCGCGACGCCGCAGCTCGGCTGAGGGGAAGCGGCTTCCCGAGGACCGAGACCGGCGGACGCGGGCCCGTCCCTACGCGCCCGGCCTCGCCGTCCCGCTCGAGACGATGGGGAGCGTCGGCTTCGTCGCCCCCGGTCCCGGCTCGCGGGTGAGGGCGAGCGTCAGCGGGCCCGGACCGGCGACGCTGATCCCCTCGAGCCAGCCGCGCCCGTCCGAGCCGACGCTGAACGAGCCGAGCGGGGCGGGCGCGCCGCTTCCGACGATCGCCCACGCTTCGTAGACCTGCCCGCCGCTCGTCGGGGCGAGGTCGTGCATGACGAGCAGGCCGGGGCCGCTCGGGGGCACGACGCCGAGACCCGCGGGGACGCCCGCCGCGGACGCACCGGCAGCAGGTGAGGCCGCCGGCGTCGCCGGGGCGAGGACTGTGACACGGCTCCCGGGGGCCGCCGCGAGCGACAGCGCCCGGCTGAGCTCGTCGGCGTACGCCCGTTCGGCCGCGAGCTGCTGGCCGAGGAGCAGGCTCGTCGCGCCGAGGGCGGCCAGGACGAGGACGGCCGCGACGCGAAGGAGCCAGGCGCTGGCCCAGCGCCGCCCGACCCGGAGCGGCGCGCGCGACGCCGGGACGGC
>DASVYJ010000045.1:0-26232 GCA_036392215.1 Candidatus Limnocylindrales bacterium
AGGTCGAGGCCGGCGAGCGTGCCGATGGCGACCGCGGCCGTGAATCCCCCCGCCTCGAGGCCGCGGCGCAGCCAGGCTGGAAGCATCCGGAGGCGAGGCATCGGCCAGCATCCTACACTCTCGCCCGATGTCCTCCCTGCCCGTCCCGGACCGCGTCGCCGTCCCGGCCGACCCGCGCGACCTGCCCGGCCCGTTCCGCTTTCGGCGTCCCGTCGAGATCCGCTTCGGCGACACGGACGCGATGGGTCACGTCAACAACGCCGTCTATCTGACCTATTGCGAGCTCGCCCGGGCGAGCTACTACGAGGCGGTCACGGGCCGGATGATGCTGGCCGGCGATGGCCACGCCGCGGCCGTGCCCGCGGCCAGCGCCCCACCGACCGAGGATTCGCAGTTCATCCTCGCCGAGGCCCGCCTCACGTTCCGCGCCCCGGCCTACTTCGGTGAGACGCTCATGGTCGAGGTGCGGGCCGTTTCGGTCGGCCGGACGAGCTTCCGCCTCGAGTACCGCCTCACCGCCCCGGACAGCCCGTTCGGGCAGGCCCGCCTGATCGCCGTCGCCGATTCGGTCCTGGTGGCCTACGACTACCGGGCCGGCCGACCGCTCGCCCTGCCCGCTGGGCTCGTGGCCGACCTGGAGCGCTTCGAGGGTCGTCCGCTGCGCGGCTGAGCGAGCGGGGCGGCGAGGTCAGGCCGAGAAGCGGCGGAAGACCGCGACCGCGTTCTGGCCGCCGAACCCGAAGCCGTTGACGATGGCCGTCTCGACCCGGGCGCCGCGCTTCACGTTCGGCACGTAGTCGAGGTCGCACTCCGGCAGGTCCGGGTTGTCGAGGTTGATCGTCGGCGGGATCCAGCCGTCCCGGATGGCCCCGATGGCGGCGATCGCGCTGGCCGCCCCCGCCGCGCCGAGCAGGTGGCCGATCATCGACTTCGGGGAGCTGACCGGGACGCGGTAGGCGTGCTCGCCGAAGGCGGTCTTGATGGCCCGCGTCTCGGTCACGTCGTTGAGTGGCGTCGAGGTCCCGTGGGCGACGATGTAGTCGACCTCGTCCGGGGCGATCCGGGCGTCGCGCAGGGCGTCGGTCATCGCCCGGGCGGCGCCGCGGCCGCTCGGTTCCGGCGCACTGATGTGGTACGCGTCGGCGGTGAGGGCCGCCCCGATGAGCTCCGCCTGGATGGTCGCCCCGCGGGCCAGGGCGTGCTCCGCGGTCTCCACCACCAGGCAGGCCGCGCCCTCGCCGAAGACGAAGCCGTCGCGGTCGCGGTCGAAGGGGCGCGAGGCGTGCTGGGGGTCGTCGTTGCGCTTCGAGAGCGCGCCCATGTTGCCGAGGGCGGCGAAGGCGATCGGCAGGAGCGCCGCCTCGGAGCCGCCAGTGATGACGACGTCCACCTCGCCACGCTGGATGAGCCGGAGCGCGTCGAGGAAGGCGATGACGCTGCTCGCGCAGGCCGCGACCTGGGTGATGACGGGACCCGTCAGGCCGTACTTCATCGAGACCTGGGCGGCGCCCATCGAGCCGGACAGGGCTGGGATGGCGAACGGGGAGACCTGGCCGGGCCCCTTCGTCCGCAGCGTCTCGTCGCCGTCGATGACCTGCTCGAGTCCGCCGCCGCCGGTGTTGATGACGACGGCCACGCGGTCGCGCCGCTCGGGCGACCAGTCGCTGAAGTCGAGCCCCGCGTCCGCGACGGCCTCGCTGGCGGCGGCCATCGCGAAGTGGATGAAGCGGCTCATCCGGCGGGCCATCTTGCGGTCCATCGCCACGGTCGGGTCGAAGTCCTTGACCTCGCAGGCGATGCGGACTTCGAAGGGCGTGGGATCGAAATGGTGGATGATCCCGGCTCCGGAAACGCCGGCAAGGAGCTGTGCCCAGTAGGCCGGGGCGGTGTTGCCGATCGGGGTGACGGCGCCGAGACCGGTCACGACGGCGCGGCGGCTGAGGTCCTGGTCGGGCACGGACGTCTCCTCGGACGGGCGAAGCGCGGCCGGGCCGCGAGCGGCCCGACGGGGGCTGACGGACGCGGCGATTGTAGCCGCGGTGCAGGCCGACCGGCCGGGCCCGGCCCGGCGGGGTCGGCCCCCGGGCGACTCAGTCGCCGCCGTAGCGCTTGAAGATGATCGCCCCGTTGTGCCCGCCCAGGCCGATGTTGTTGCTGAGGACGTAGCGGACCCGCTTCGCCACCGCCTCCGAGCGGATCGTCAGGTCGCACTCGGGATCCGGCTCCTCGTAGTTGAGGGTCGGCGGCACGCAGCCGGTGTAGGCCGTCATGACCGAGGCGAAGGCCTCGAACGAGCCCGCGCCGCCCATCATGTGCCCGGTCATGGACTTGGTGGCCGAGACGATGATGTCCTCGGCGTGGTCGCCGAAGACGGTCCGGATGGCCTCCGCCTCGCGCTTGTCGCCGAGCGGTGTCGAGGTGCCGTGCGGGTTGATGACGTCGACCTCGTCGGCGGGCACGCCCCGGCGCTCCAGGGCCATCTGCATCGCCCGGGCGGAGCCCTCGCCGCCCTCCGCGGGCGCGATCATGTCGAACCCGTCAGCAGAGGAGCCGTAGCCGACCACCTCGGCGTAGATCCGGGCGCCGCGCGCCTTGGCCAGCTCGAGGTCCTCCAGGACCAGCGAGCCCGAGCCCTCGCCCAGGACGAACCCGTCGCGGGAGCGGTCGAAGGGCCGGCAGACATCGGCCGCGGGTCGGCCGGCACGGGGCGACCCGAGGCCGCGCATGTTGGTGAACCCGACGTGGACGAGCTCGAAGAGCGGCGCCTCGGTCGAGCCGGTGATGACCGCCGTGCAGTCCCCGCGCCGGATCGCCTCGGCCCCCTCGGCGATGTTGTGGGTGCCGGTCGCGCAGGCCGTGACGATGGCGCAGTTGTGGCCCTTGGCGCCGGTCTCGATCGCGATCTGGCCCGAGGTCGAGTCGACCAGGCCGTTGGCGATGAAGAACGGGCTGACGCCCTTGAGGCCGCGGGTCTGCCAGGCCTCGAGGTTCTGGATGAAGAGCTGCTGGCCGCCGCCGCCGCAGCCGAAGACGACGCCGACGTCGTAGCGGTTCTCGTCCGTGATCTCGAGCCCCGAGTCGGCCAGCGCCTGCTTGGCGGCGGCGACCCCGTAGTGGACGCTGATGTCCATCCGCCGGGCGTCCTTGAAGTTCATCCACTGGGTGACGTCGAAGTCGTGGATCTCGCCCGCGAAGTGGTGCTCGTAGGCGGAGGCGTCGAAGCGGGTCAGCTCGCCGAGGCCTGTCCGGCCGTTGACGAGGTTGTCCCAGGCGGTCGTGATGTCGTTGCCGACCGGGCTGATCACGCCCATGCCGGTCACGACGACGCGGCGGTCGTAGTCGGGCTTGCGCACTGGTCGCGGTTCTCCCTGTGGCTTATCGGTCGGCGGCCGGCGGTGCGGCCAGCAGGCGGGGCCGAAGATCGGGGACGGCCAGGCCGCCGGGGGCGGCAGGGTCGTCCGTGCTGAGGATGGTCGCCTCGGGGGCGATGCGCTTGACGAGGCCGGTCAGGACCCGGCCCGGGCCGACCTCGACGAAGGTGTCCACGCCGGCGGCCACGAGGCGCTCGATGGTCCGGACCCAGTCGACCCCCCGGGTGAGGTGCTCGACGAGCTCGGCGCGGGCGGCGTCCGCGGTCTCCAGGGGGTGGCCGTCGGCATTCGCCAGGAGGGGCGGCCGCGGGTCGGCGATGGCCACGTCGCGCAGGACGGCGCGCATCCCCTCGGCCGCCTCGGCCATCAGCGGCGAGTGGGCGGCCACGGAGACGGGCAGGACGACGGCGCGCCGCGCGCCGAGCTCGCGGGCGACCGCGGCCGCGGCCTCGATCGCCGGCCGCTCCCCGCTGACGACGATCTGGCCGGGCGCGTTGCGGTTCGCGACGGTGAGGACGCCGGCTCCGGAGGCCCGCCCCAGCAGTTCCGCGAGGTGCTCCTCGGGCAGGCCGATGAGCGCGGCCATCGCCCCGTCGCGACCCTGGCCGGATGCCTGCATCAGGCGGCCGCGTTCGCGGACGAGGCGCACCGCGTCGGCAAGGCCCAGTGACCCGGCCGCGACGAGGGCGGAGTACTGGCCCATCGAGTGGCCGGCCAGGAAGGCCGGCTCGGGCACGGGCAGGTCCTCGGCCGACCACCGTTCGCGGAGCCCGGCGAGGATGGCGATGGACGTCGCGACGAGGGCCGGCTGCGCCTGTTCGGTCCGGTCGAGCTGCTCGGCGGGGCCCTCCCAGGCGAGGCGGCTCAGGGCCTCGCCGAGGGCCGCGTCGGCCTCCGCGAACACGGCCGCGGCCGCCGGCGAGGCCGCGGCGAGGGCGGCGCCCATCCCGACGGACTGCGAGCCCTGGCCGGGGAAGATGAAGGCGATCCTGCCCATGACCCTCCTGCGATCGAGGCGCGGCCTGAGAGCAGGGGCCGGGACGGCAGTCCGCGCGTGGTCGTGGCCCCGAGCGTAGCCCGGGAGGCGCCCCGGCCCGAGTGAGATGCATGCAGGACTGCACGTGACCGCAGCCTCGGGTACGCTTGGCGACCATGGCGACAGACCTTCCCGCGGCCCGCCGACCCAGCCCTGCCCTCCGCGCGACGCGGCGGGCCGCGCCGCGCCGGGCGATCGCCTCGATGTTCGAGGCGGACCTGTCCGCCCCGGTCGTGGCCGCCGGCGTCAGGACGGCGAACCCGCGGCTCATCTCCGAACGAGTCGCGATGGGCCGGGCCCTGTGGCGCGAGCTCGTCATCGGGTTCGCCTCCCAGCTCGGCGAGCTGCGCCTCGGCTTCACCCAGCTCGCCGCGCTGTACGTCCTCGCGGACACGGGCCGGGTGACGGTCTCGGACCTGGCCGACGCCCTCAATCGTTCGCACTCCGCCACCTCGCGCCTGGTCGACGGGCTCGTCCAGCGGCGCCTCGTGGAGCGCCACGCCGAGGCGGAGGACCGGCGGCAGCGCTCCCTGCGGCTCACCCAGCGAGGCCGTGCCCTGCTGCGGACCGTGGACCGGGCGCGGGCGGACCAGTTCCTCTCCGCGGTCCGGCCCCTGCCCCGCGGCGAGCGGGCGCTCATCGCGATGGGCGTGGCCGCGCTCGCGACGCGAGCGATCTCGCGCCGCGGCCGGCTCATCAAGCAGCCGGCGTAGCGCGGCAGCCCTCGCGCGACGCGCCGGAGCGCCGGGCTAGGGGAGCGGCGGTCCCAGCCAGACGGTGGCCACCTTGTTGTCCGGCCAGCCGGTCGTCCCCGCCGCGACCGGGCGGCCGTCGACCGGCACCGCCGCCGCCATCCCACCGCCGGCGAAGGTCGCGTCGTCGGGCAGCCTCCTCCAGGCTCGCCCGTCCGTCGAGACCCAGGCCGCGGCTGAGCCGTTGGCCAGGTCGGAGATCCAGCCCACGGCGAGGAGGCGGCCGGCAGCCGCCGTCACGGCGAGCATCACGGCGCGCTGGTCACCGAACGCGTGGAGCGCCGCGGCGTCCGGGGCCGCGGTCCACGCGGAGCCGTCCGTCGAGGTCCAGGCCACGGCGCGGTCGCCGGTCGCCGCCTCGCCGACCGCCACGAACCCGGGCCCGCCGGCGGTGACGGCGTGGAGGGGCCCGAGGCCCAGGTCCGGCCCGCTCGCCGGAAGCCAACTCCGGCCGTCGGCGGAGACCCAGGCCGCTCCCGTCCCTCGCTCCGGGTCGCCCCGGCTGCCGACGGCGACCAGCCCGTGCCTCCCGACGGCCAGGCCCTGGACGCGCGCTCCGCTCGCGGCGGGCGGGTCGGGCAGCCGCTGCCAGGCCAGGCCATCGGGCGACGCCCAGAAGGCCGCCCGATGCTCGCCCCAGGCAGGGTCGGCGGCGCCGGCCGCGAGGAACCCGCCGCCCCAGGCGACGACCGCGAGCAACTGGGTGAGGGTCGCCGGCCCGGCCAGCGCGGGCTGGTCGGGCGCCTGCCGCCACTGGCGGCCGTCGTCCGAGACCCATGCGGCCCCTCCGTGCGCGCCCCCGCCGACCGCGACCAGGCGGCCGTGCGGGCCCGCCGCGAGCGCCGTGATCGTGCTCCCGTCCGGAGCGGGCAGTCCCGAGCTCCGGGCCCAGGCGCGCCCGTCGGTCGACGTCCAGGCCGCCGCGTGGCTCGCCGCGCCGTCGAACCCGAGGCCGACGCCGACGAGGCCGGGGCCGCCGGCGGCGAGCGCCTGGATGTACGTCTGGTTGGCGGGATGGCAGGGTGAGCAGAAGGCGGGTTGCGCGGACGGCCCCGTGATCGACTCGGCGGGCTCCTCCACGACGGCCTTCTCCCAGCCGCCGGTCGCGGAGATCGAGGGGCTGCCGGCCGGCTCGCGGCCATCGCGGCCCGGCGACGCCGGGCTCGGCGTGCCGACCGCGACGGGACCGCAGGCCGCGACCAGCGCGCCGGTCAGGAGCGCGGCGAGTCCGGCGCGCAGCGAGGAGGTGCTGGATCGGTTCATGGCCACCCTGGGGACGTGGCCGGGCCGCCGGCCGCGGGAGGCGACGCTCCTCCGTCGAGCCGAGGCTAGCGACCGGCGGACGGCGGGGCAAGGAGGGCTGGCGGGGCCCCGCTGCAGGCGGCCGACAGGACCGGCGTCCTACCTCCGGTGCCGCGACGCCTCCGCCCCTGTCGCCACGGGGACGGCCTGCGCCCGGACGAGGCGGGCCAGGTTCTCGACCGCCTGGCAGATGGCGTTCTCGAGTCCGCGCCGGTACGTCTCGGGCTCGCCGAAGTGCCGCGCCGGCAGGTCGTACTCGAAGTCCGTCTCGACGATCGCCCCGAACGTGCCGGCGACCTCGAACCGCCGTGTCCAGCTGAACCGGCCGCCGTCGCGTCCGGCGCCGTCGACGCGGATCCGCCGACCCCGCTCGACGTGGGCGACGACGAGGCGCGCCTCGACGTCCCGGCCTGCGATGCGCAGGACGGCGTCGAACGTGGGTCCCCCGCCTGCGCCGCTGTCGACGCCGGAGACGGTCACCACGAGCGGGTCCCACTCCGGCAGGCGCTCGGGCAGGACGGCCAGGTCGAACAGCCGGTCGACGGGAGCGCCGATCAGCTGCCGTGAAGACGTTCGAGCCATGCGGCACCTCCCGTCCCCAGCCGCCCCGCTGGGCGGCGTCGACGCCGCCCAGCGGCGACGTCAGGTCGTGACGAGTCGGTAGACGGGGGGCAGCCCGAGGATCTCGCGGGCCTTCGGTTCGTCGTCGACCGAGAGGGCGATCTCGGCCATCCCCTCGCGCCGACCGATGACGCAGTAACCGGAGATGTTGACGTCTGCGCGGCCCAGCCGCTCCGCGAGGTCGGCCAGGGTGCCCGGCTTGTCGGGGACCTCGATCATGAGCGTCGAACCGGTCACGAACGAGACGCCCATGCTGCGCAGGACCTCCCGGGTCGAGACGTCGTCGTCGGTCGTCAGCAGGGCGCAGGACAGGTCGCCGGCGCCGCTGCCGCTGATGTAGGTGATGTCGATGCCGCGAGCCGCGAGGGCCCGGGTCAGGTGGCCGAGCTCGCCCGGCCGGTTCGCCAGCTGGATGATGAAGGGCTCGCCCATCGCTGCCTCCTGCCCGCGCCGCGCCCGACGGCAACGCCGCCCTCGTCCGGGCCGGTGACGGGCCGAACGCGGCGCCTCGACCCGCTGAGCTTGTCCTCGGCGCGGGCCGGTCGATAGTGCCGATGTGCCCGTTGGCGGGGCCCGTCCTGTCCCCCGACGCTCGGCTCCCCGTCAGGCGCGCTGCGTCGAGACCGGGGTCGGGACCGCCGTCGCCTCCCGGTCGCCGGTCGCACCCTCGCCGTCGCCCGTCGGGCTCTCGGCCAGCAGGAGGTCGAGGACATGCCGGACCGCCTCGGGGACAGCCGCGGCGATCGCCGGGCTGAGCGACTCGGAGAACGTGAAGGACGGGCCGGTCTCGACCGTGACGAGCGTCAGCTCGGCCGGCAGGCGCGCCCCGAACGCCGCGCCGACCGCGAGGGCGACGGCGAGGCTCGCATCGTGGCTGGAGGAGGCATGGGCGGCAGCGTCCGGGGCGGTCTCGAACGGCTCGACCCTGACCCGGCCGCGGTCCTCGTCCGGGCCGCTCCGCGCGTCGACGAGGATCGCCCGGTCCACGTCGACGAGGTGCTCCATGAGGCGCAGACCGCCGACGGCGAGTCGGTCGATCGCGACCCGCTCCGCCAGGCCGACCGGTCCGAGGGCAGCCTCCACGGCCTCGACGACCCGCCAGCCGACGCCATCGTCGCCGAGCAGCGGGTTGCCCAGCCCGATGACGACGATGCGGCGCGCGGGTCCCTCCCCGACGGCCGCCCGATCCGTAGGTCCCGGCCCGTCCACCTCAGTCCCGGCGGGCGACCTGGACGATCGCGCCGGCCACGTCCCGGACGGTGACCTCGAGCGGCATCCGGCCGGGCAGGGCGTGGGTCGCGCAGCCGAAGCACGGGTCGTAGGCGCGGAACGCCATCTCGATCCGGTTGAGGAGCCCGTCGGTCACCGGGCTGCCGGCGTGGATCAGGCTTCGGGCGGCACGCTCGACGGAGAGGCAGATGGGGGCGTAGTTGTGGGTCGTCCCGACGATGAGGTTGACGTTCGTGAGGAGGCCGCGCTCGTCGGTCCGGTAGTGGTGGATGAGCGTGCCGCGCGGGGCTTCGACGATGCCGACCCCCTCCCCCGCGACCGCCTCGGCGACGACCCGCACGTCCGGCGAGGTCACCTCCGGGTCGGTCGCCAGCTCCACCATCCGCTCGGCCGCCTGGAGCAGCTCGATGAGCCGCGCCCAGTGCATCCCGAGCCGATTGTGGACGACGGAGCGGCCGTCCGGGCCGCGGCTCCCCAGGGTGGCGTGATAGCGCTCGAACTCGGCCTGGGCGAGCGGCGTCGCCATCCCGTCGGCGACGTTGAGGCGGCCGAGGGGTCCGACGCAGTAGACGCCGGAATCCGACCCGTCAACGAGGCCCCGCCAGCCGACGGGGCGCAGGTACGGGAACTTCAGGTAGGTCCATGGCTCGACGCGCTCGGCGATCCAGTCCCGGTACTCCAGGCCGCTGAAGTTGCCGAGGGGGCGTCCGTCCGGGTCGACGACGCGCACCTGCCCGTCGTAGAAGGCGACCCGGCCCGCCTCGTCCACCAGCCCCAGGTAATGGGTCCGGTCGGCATACGCGTCGCCCAGCAGCAGGTCGCGGTAGGCGGGCTCGGCCAGGACGGCTTCCTCGAAGAGCTGGAGGGTGCCCTGGGCGAACTCGACCGCCCAGCGGCCGAGTCCCTCGACCTCGCTCCGCTCGGCCTCCGAGATCGACTTCGTGAGGCCGCCGGGGATGGCGCTCACCGGGTGGACCTTCCGGCCGCCGATCAGCTCGATGACGCGGTGGCCCGCTCGACGGGCCTCGAGCACGTTGCCCGCCACGGCCGGCCCGACCTTGGCGGCGACGCCCAACAGGTTGCGCTCGGCCGCCGGTGCCTCCGGTCCGATGATGAAGTCGGGGCCGCCGAGGGCGTAGAAGTGGGTCGTGTGGTCGGCGAAGTAGAAGGCGCTGTAGAGGAGTTCGCGGAGCAGCCGCGCCGGCCGGGGTGGGACGAGGCCGTAGACCGCGTCGGCCGCCTTGGCCGAGGCCATGTGGTGGGCCTCGGGACAGACGCCGCAGATGCGGTTGGTGAGGATCGGCATCTCCTCCACCGGGCGGCCGATGCAGAATCGCTCGAAGCCGCGCAGCTCGGGCACCTGGAAGTACGTCCGGGCGACGTCGCCGGCCTCGTCGAGCAGGATCTCGATGCGGGCGTGGCCCTCGAGCCGGGTGACCGGGTCGATCGTGATGCGCGTCATCGGCTCGCCTCCGCCACGCCCGGAGCGCCGAGCTGGACGCTCGGAGCGGCCAGGGGGATGCCCGGCGGCGCGGCTGGCGCGACGCCGCTCGCGGGGATCGCGCCCAAGCCGTCGGCCTCCGTCGCGGCCTCCCAGGCCGGCCGCCCGGCGCGCAGCAGCGAGCCGGCCAGACCGAACCGATAGAGCTGGCCGACCGGATCGGGGATGGTCTCGACGACGGCGTCGACCTCGGCGGGCTCCGCCGCCTCGACGACCGAGGCGAGCGCCGAGAGCAGCCGCGCGCCCTGGTCCAGCGCGCCGGCCGGCGGGCCGTAGCAGCCGGCGCACGGAGCGCCGGCCTGCGGGCAGAGCGCCCCGCAGCCGTCCCGTGTGGCCGGGCCGCTGCAGACGATGCCCTGCTCGAGGAGGCACAGGTCGGGGTCGAGGCTGGCCAGGTCCTGGAGGCGGCGGAAGGCGCGGATCTGCTTGATGCCCCGCCGGCGCGGACACTCGTCGCAGCACGTCGTGTCGCCCGCGCCGATCGTCGACCCGGCCGGCGGCATGATGGCCGTCCCCGCGTGGACCGCCAGGACCAGGTCGATCAGGGCCTCGATCCGGTGGCCT
Organism: Candidatus Limnocylindrales bacterium; assembly: GCA_036392215.1. Taxonomy (GTDB): domain Bacteria; phylum Chloroflexota; class Limnocylindria; order Limnocylindrales; family CSP1-4; genus JAJYJO01. Next base: position 10,378 of record DASVYJ010000045.1, read on the forward strand.
TCGGGCGGGCAGCCCGGCATCCGGTAGTCGACCGGGACGACCTGGTCGAGGGTCCGCAGGATGGGCTCGAACGCCGGCAGCTCGAGGACGCCCTCGGGTGCCTCCCAGCGCGGCACCGGGCGGAGCCCTTCCGGGTTATCGCTGCTCGGCGAGTCGCAGGCGGCCGCCAGGATGGCGGCCGGGTCGCTCAGGTTCGCCAGACCCGGGATGCAGCCGTCGTTGGCGCAGGAGCCGAAGGCGACGAGGGTCTTCGACTTGCGCCGCAGGAGGCGGGCCAGGGCCAGGTTCTCGCTCGTCCGGATGCTGCCCGAGAAGAGGGTCAGGTCGAGGGCCCGGTCGGGCAAGGCCTCGACGTCACGGTACTTGGCGTCCATCACGCAGGGCCAGAAGACGACCTCGAAGGCCGCCGCGAGGTCGAGCAGCCGAGGCCCGCTGTTGAGGACGGCGATGTCGCAGCCGCCGCACGAGGCGGCCCAGCACATCGCGAAGGTGGGCCGCTCGGGGGTCACGGCACGGCCTCCACGAGCTCCACGGCCGGTGTCGACACGGCGGTCCCGCCCGGCTCCGCGCCCTCCGTCTCGCCGACGCCTGCCTCGTCCTCCGGCGGCCCGGCGGCCATGCTCCGGTCGCGGCGGGCCGTGGGCCAGGCGAGCGGCCCGAGGGCCCGGACCTCCTCGATGAAGGTCCCGATCTCGGTCGCCAGGCGAAGTCCCTCGGCGGCGCTGGCCCAGACGAGCTTGACCCGGCCGGGCTCGATGCCGAGGGCGGCGAGGGTCCGCCGCAGGAGCACGAAGCGCCGCAGGGCGTAGCGGTTCTGGACCAGGTAGTGGCAGTCGCCGGGCCAGCAGCCGGTGATGAGGACGCCGTCGGCGCCGTCGGCGAGGGCCTTGAGGACGAAGACGGGGTCGAGCCGACCCGAGCACATCAGGCGGATGAGGCGGACGTTGGGCGGGTATTTGATGCGCGCCGTCCCGGCCAGGTCCGCGGCCCGGTAGCTGCACCAGTTGCAGGTGAAGCCGATGAGCGTCGGCTCGAAGCCGGTGTCCGTCGCGCTCATGCCAGCACCCCAGCGGTCGGCCCGGCGGGCCCGACGTGCTCGAGGAGGAGCCCCTCGATCTGGGCCAGGATCTGGTCGGTGTCGAAGCCGCTCGCCGAGATCGCCCCGGCCGGGCAGGCCGCGACGCAGACGCCGCAGCCCTGGCAGAGGGCCGGGTTGATCTCGCTCACGGCGCGGTCCTCGAGGTAGCTGATGGCGCTGAAGGGGCAGAGGCCGTTGCACAGCCGGCAGCCCGAGCAGGCGGTCGCGGCCACGCTGGCCTTGTACGGCTCGAGCTCCAGCTGGCCGGCGGCGATGTGGGAGAGGACCCGGGCAGCCGCGGCGGCGCCCTGGGCCACCGACGCGGGGATATCCTTCGGTCCCGAGACGCCGCCGGCGATGTGGACGCCCTCCTCCATCGTGGCGATCGGGTCGAGCTTGGGGTGCTTCTCGATGAGCCAGCCGTCGGCGCTGCAGCTGATGCCGAAGAGGCGGGCGACGTCACGGGCGTCGGAGCGGGGCTCGACGCCGGCCGAGAGGATGACCATGTCGACGGGGATCCGGCGCTGTACGCCGGCCAGGGTGTCCTCGACCTGGACGACGAGCTTGCCCGCGGCCCCCTCCGCGGCCTCCGCCTCGTGGATGGCGGCGACCTTGCCGCGGACGAAGATCGTGCCCTCGTCCATCAGCCGCTGGTAGAACTCGTCGTAGCCCTTCGCCGGCGTCCGCATGTCGATGTAGAACTCGTAGACCGTCGCGGCGGTGTGCTCCTTGACGAGGTGGGCGAACTTCAGGCTCTGCATGCAGCAGATGGCGGAGCAGTAGGCGTTGTAGCGGCGGTCGCGGCTGCCGACGCAGTGGACGATCGCGACGCTCCGCGGCTCGGTCACCCCGTCGCGCAGGACGACGCGCCCGCCCGTGGGACCGGCCGAGTTGGAGAGCCGCTCGAACTCGAGGCTGCTGAAGACGTTCGGCAGGCGGCCGTAGCCGTATTCCTCGATCCGCCGGGCGTCGAACAGCGAGAAGCCGGTGCTGATGACGATGTTCCCGACCTTGAACGTGATCAGCTCGTCCTGTTGGTCGAAGCGGATCGCGCCGGTCGGGCAGAACTTCTCGCAGGCCTTGCAGGTGCCCTTCTCGTAGTACGTGCAGTTGTAGCGGTCGATGACCGGGTACTTGGGGACCGCCTGCGGGAAGGGGGTGTAGACCCCCTTGCGGTAGCCGAGGCCGGCCTCGAAGACCTCGTCGACGACCTTCTTGGGGCACTTCTCCTGGCAGATGCCGCAGCCGGTGCAGAGCTCGGTGTCGACGTAGCGGGCCTTCTTGAGGACCGTCACCTGGAAGTCGCCGACGTAGCCGCTGACGTTGACGACCTCGCTCCAGGTCAGCAGCTCGACGTTGGGGTGGCTGCCGACCTCGACCATCCGCGGCGTCAGGATGCAGGCCGCGCAGTCGAGAGTCGGGAAGGTCTTGTCGAACTGGGCCATGTGGCCGCCGATCGAGGGGTCCTTCTCCACCAGGTAGACCTTGTGGCCGGCGTTGGCCAGCTCGAGGGCCGCGGTGATGCCGGCGATGCCGCCGCCCACGACGAGCGTCGCCGGATCGATGGGCACCACGACCGGCTCGAGCGGGACGTTGTGGCGGATCCGCTCGACGCCGCCGGACAGGATGGCTTTCGCCTTCTCGGTCGCCGCGGCGCGGTCGGTGTGGACCCAGGAGACCTGCTCGCGGATCGAGACCAGGTCGCAAAGGTACGCATTCAGGCCAGCCCGGCCGACGGCGCCTCGGAACGTCTTCTCGTGCATGTGCGGCGAGCAGGCCGCGACGACGACGCGGTCGAGGCCGAGCTCGCGGACGTCCTGCTCGATGAGCTCCTGGCCCAGGCTCGAGCACATGAACTTGTAGTCGCGGGCGACGACGACCCCCCGCCCGGCCAGCTCCGCCGCGGCGAAGTCGCGGACGGCCTCGACGTCGACCGCCCCGGCGATGTTGCTGCCGCAGTGGCAGACGTACACCCCGATGCGCGGCCCGGCCCCCGTGCCTGCCGGCTCGTCGGCGGTCATCGCCGCACCTCCTGGCGCTCGGCCCCCGGCGCATCGTCGAGGTGCGGCATCGGCAGGGCCTGCTTCCGCCGGTGGGCCTCCTCGCGCTGGGCCGCCTTGAGCTCGTCCTCGCTCGGCGGAGGGACCTCGATGCCGACTCGGGCAAGGGCCCGCGACGCGTCGACGAGCTCGCGGCCGATGCCGAGGCGGGTCGGCTCCTGGCCGAAGGCGAGGCCCATCAGCTGGGTGAAGAACAGGATCGGCATGTGGTGGCTCGTCCGGAAGTGGCGGTTCATCTCGCCCTGGAACGCGTCGATGTTCATCTGGCACATCGGGCAGACGGCGACCATCAGGTCGGCCCCCCGAGCCTCGGCGGCCACGATGAGGCGGCGGATGAGCCCGAAGCCGAGCTCCGTGCTGATCTGGGCCATGTGACCGCCGCAGCACTCCGTCGTCAGGGGGTAGTCGACGACGTCCGCCCCGAGCGTCGCCAGGAGGCGGTCGAGGTCCCGCGGCTGCTCGTGGCGGATCCAGAGGCTGGCGTAGTCGGGGCGGGGGACCATGCAGCCCAGGTAGGGAGCCACCCGGAGGCCTGTCAGCGGCCGGCTGACGGCACCGCTCACCCGCGCCAGGCCCACCTCGTTCATGATGACCTCGAGCAGGTGCCGGACGGTGATCGCGCCGGGGTCGTAGTGGAAGCCGCCGACCTCGAGCGATGCGTTGACGTCCCGCCGGAGCACCGGGCTCTCGGCCATGGCGTGGTCCGTCCGGGCGAGGTTCAGGAAGCACGCGCTGCAGGGCGCGACAAGGGTCCTCGTCCCGTCGGCCTGGTCCGCCGCGATGGCGAGGTTGCGCCCCACCAGGGCGTAGGCAGGCGTCCGGCTCAGGCCGAAATACTCCGTCGCGCCGCAGCAGTTCCAGTCGTCGAGCTCGGCCAGGTCGAGGCCGAGGACCGGCGCGATGGCGGCCAGGGACTCCTGGTAGGCCCGCGCGCTCGCGTCCATCGAGCAGCCGGGGTAGTACAGGTAGCGGGTCATCGCGCCGCCTCCAGCTCCGCGGCGCGGGCCAGGATGGCGTGGAGCCCGGCGAGGCCCTTGATGCGAGCGGGGGCGAGCGGGATGCGGCCCTTGGCCAGCAGCCCGATGCCCATCGGGGCGACGCCCGGCAGGCGGCCGAGGTGGTGGCGCAGGTAGTGGGGCCCGACGAGGCCGACCTCGTAGCTCCGCCCGAAGTGCTCGACGTTCCAGATGAAGAGGCGGGAGAAGTCCGAGGCCGTCCGGTCGCCCGCCGCATGGGCCCGGGTCGCCATCGTCTTGAGGGCGTACATGACGTCCGTGATCTGGATGGCCTGGGGGCAGCGGACCACGCAGTAGTAGCAGGAGACGCACATCCAGGGCGCATTGCTGGAGAGGACCGCGTCACGCCGGCCGGCCCGGATGAGGGCGAACAGCTGGCGGGGGGTGTGATCCATCTCCGGCCCCGAGGGGCACGAGCCGCCGCACGTCCCGCACTGGATGCAATGATCCAGACGGGACGGGACGGCCGTGGCCCCCATCACTTCCTCGAGGAAGGCGCTGTCAGGAGCGGCGTCCGCTCCGCTGTGCTCGACGACCACGGGACATCCTCCGCCAGCGGTCTGGCGCCCGGCGGGGGCGCCGCACGACGCGGCCGGGCCGCAGGCCCTCGCCCGGCGCGCGCTGGACTCCCTGGACAACGGATCCGAACGTCGTGGGGGTCTCGTCTCCCGTCTTCCGCCGCCGGGCCGGTGGGCCGCGGCGGCCGTCCGTGGGCAGGACGCGCTCGGGTGGGGGCGGCATCACCCTCGGCCGCCTCCCGCAGGAGACCCTGTCCGCATTCTTCGAGGCGCTCCGCGAGAGCGGCAAGTGCCGGACGGCCTGCCCGGTCGGGTCGCCCGGCCAGGAAGCGGGTGCGGGCGATCGCAGGGGCGGCGCGCGCTCGCGGGCCCGCCCGAGGGGCTGGGGCTCAGGTGCAGCAGGCGCGCACCACGTCGTAGAGGACGGGCAGGCCGAAGCGGAGGGCCTCCAGGCTCACCCGCTCGTCGTCCCCGTGGAAGAGGTCCAGGTACGGCTCCCCGACGCCGAGGCGGAGGGGCGAGAAGCCGTAGGTGGGCACCCCGAGGCGGGCGAGGTGCTTCGCATCCGTGGCGAAGTGGGCCATGACCGGGACGGGGACCGCGCCAGGATCGTGCGCCTGCAGCGTCCGCTCCAGCAGCCGGTAGAGCGGCGCGTCCACCGGCGCCTCGACCGCCGTGCCCCGCTTCGTCACCTCGAGCTCGGTCCGGGCCCAGAGCGCCTCGCCGAGGCGGCGGCGGAGCTCGGCCGTCATCGCCGCCTCGTCCGTGCCGGGCAGGGTGCGGCAGTCGAGCTCGACCTCCGCGAGGCCGGGGATGACGTTGTACTTCAGGCCCGCCCTGACGACGTCCGGCGAGATCGTGTCCCGGAGGACCGCCCGGAGCGTCCTGCGGTACGGCTCGCCGCACAGGGCGGCGAGGGCGGCCTCGCTCCGCTCCGGGTCGGGGTCGGCGATCGCGGGCACGAGCGCGGCCTGCCGTGGCGGCAGGAGGTCGGCCAGGGTCTCCAGGAAGCGGGCCATGACCGGGGTCGGATGAGCCGGCCCGGGTGCGGCGAGGCGGAGGACCGCCTCCGCGGCCAGGACCGCCGCGTTGTCGTCGCGCGGGACGGAGCCGTGGCCCCACGTCCCGCGGATCCGGAGGCGGTAGACGAGGAAGCCGCGCTCGGCGACCTGGATCGCGTAGAGTCGCCGGCCCGAGATCCCCAGCGGGAACCCGATGCCACCGGCCTCGGTGAGCGCGGCGGCGGCCCGCAGCAGCTCCGGCCGGTGGTCGACGAGCCAGCCCGCGCCCTCGAACCCGCCGGCCTCCTCGTCGGCCGTCGCGGCCAGGATCACGTCGCGGCGGAGACCCGGCACGGGGTCGCGGGCGGGGTCGCGGCCGGCCGCCCGCGCCTCCGCCGCGAGGCGGAGGACCACCGCGAGCTGCATGGCGAGGGTCGACTTCATGTCGATCGCGCCGCGACCCCAGATGAAGCCGTCGGCGACCTCGCCCCCGAACGGGTCGTGCCGCCAGCCCTCGGCCGGGGCCGGGACCACGTCGAGATGCGAGAGGAGCAGGAGCGGCTCGCCGCCGCTGCCGTCGCCCCGGAGGCGGACGACGATGGAGGCGCGGCCGGGGAACGGCTCGACGACCTCCGGCTCGAGCCCGGCGGCGCGGAGCCGCCCGTCGAGGAAGCGCGCGGCGAGCACCTCGTCGCCCGGCGGGTTGACCGTGGGGATGCGCAGCAGCTCGCGCAGCAGCTCGACGAGCCCGGCCTGCTCCGCCTCGCCGATGGCCGAGTCCGCGGCGGGCACCGCCGCCGTCATCCGACCGCCTCGCGGATCGGCTCGGCCACCTCGCTCGCGATCCGGCGGAGCGCCCCTGGGCCCGCGGCGCCGGCGACGCCCAGGACGAGGTGCGTCGCGCCAGCCCGGGCCATGGCCAGGCCGGTCTCGACCGCCTCGCGCTCCCTCGCCGTCGACGGCCGCGCCCCGCCGCCCGCGGGGAAGACCTGGCCCGCGACCTCGAAGGCGGCGGGGTCGCGGCCCTCCGCGTCCAGGGCCTCCAGCAGCCGCTCCCGGATCGCGCGGAACTGGGCCACGTCGTTTGCCCGATCCCCGGCCTGGACCCAGCCGTCGGCGTAGCGAGCCGCTAGCCCGATGCCCCGCCGGCGCTGGACGCCGAGCCAGACGGCCGGTCCGACGCCCGTCGGGCCGGGCTCATTCGTCGCGCCCCGCAGCGACACGAACGGGTCGTCGAGGCTGACCCCCCGTCCGCCCGCCGCCCCGGCCGAGAAGAGCGCTCGCAGGACGCGGAGGCTGCTCTCGAACCGGTCGAAGCGCTCGCCCGGCGGCGGCAGGGGGATGCCGAATGCCTCGTGCTCGCCCTCGTGCCAGCCGGCGCCGAGGCCGAGGATGACCCGCCCGCCGCTCACCAGGTCGAGGACGGTCGCCTGCTTGGCGAGGACGGCGGGGTGACGGAACGTGTTCGAGAGGACCGCGACGCCGAGCCGCTTGCCCGGCACGAGGTGGGCGAGCGCGGCGAGCAGGGTGAGCGGCTCGAGGCTCGCCCCGCCACGCTCCTGGCGGGGGTCGGTCAGGTGGTCGTTCAGCCAGCCGGCGTCGAACACGTCGAGCTCGCCCGCCGCCGCCCAGCTCGCCTCGAGGGTCGGCCAGTCGACGCCCTGCGGCGAGGTCTTGAAGCCGATCGTGAGGCGCGCCATCTCAGCGCGCAGGCGCCGGCGTCGTCGCGGCCGCCGTCGCCTCCAGACGCGCCCGGAGCCGCTCGCCCGTCGTCACGGCGCCCCGGGAAGCGGAGCTGACGAGGACCGCGTACTTGGCCATCACCCCGCCGGTGTAGTGCGGCGCGGGCGGCGTCCAGGCGGCCAGCCGACGCTCGATCTCGGCCGCGGGCAGGTCCAGGTCCAGGGCGTGACGGTCCACGTCGAGGACGATCGGGTCGCCGTCCTCGACGATGGCGAGCGGCCCGCCGAGGGCCGCCTCGGGGGCGATGTGGCCGACCATCAGGCCGTGGGTCGCGCCACTGAAACGACCGTCGGTGATGAGGGCGACCGAATCGCCGAGCCCCTCGCCGACGAGGGCGGCGGTCACGTGCAGCATCTCGCGCATGCCCGGCCCGCCGGCCGGCCCCTCGTAGCGGATGACGACGACGTCGTCTGGCCGGATCGAGCGCGCCTTGACGGCCTCGAAGCAGGCCTCCTCCGAATCGAACACCCGGGCGGGCCCGCGGTGGTAGCGCCGCTCGTGGCCGGCCAGCTTCACCACGCATCCCTCCGGGGCGAGGGTCCCGTGGAGGATCGACAGGCCGCCGGTCGGCTTGAGCGGCTGTTCGAGCGGCCGGACGACCTGCTGGCCGGGCTTCTCGCGGACCGCCGCGGCGATCTCGGCCAGCGTCCGCCCATCGACGTTGCGCTCCCCGCCCCGGACGAGGCCGGCCTTGAGCAGCTCGCGGGCGACCAGGCCGACCCCGCCGGCGCGGTGGATGTCGAGGGCGACGAAGCGGCCGCCGGGCACCAGGTCGGCCAGGATGGGCGTCCGGTCGGCGATCGTCCCGAACTCGTCGATGTCGAGGGCGATGCCGAACTCGTGGGCGATGGCCAGCAGGTGCAGCACGCCGTTGGTCGAGCCGCCGGTCGCGGCCACGCTGGCGATCGCGTTCTCGAGCGCGCCCCGGGTGACGATCGAGCTCGGCCGGGTGTCTGCCCGAACGAGGTCCATGACGAGCTCGCCGCAACGGCGGGCCGCCTCGTCCTTGGCCGGGTCCTCGGCGGGGATGCCGTTGAGGCCCCCGGGGCTGAGGCCGAGGAACTCGAGCGCGGTCGACATCGTGTTGGCGGTGAACTGCCCGCCGCACGCCCCGGCGCCCGGGCAGGCGACCTCCTCGAGCGCCCACACCTCGGCCTTCGTCATCGTCCCGGCGCGGTACGCGCCGACGGCCTCGAAGACGGTCTGGACCGTCACGTCGCGGCCCTTGTAGACGCCGGGCAGGATGGTCCCGTTGTAGAGGACGAGGCCCGGGACGTCGAGGCGGCCGAGGGCCATCGCCGCGGCCGGGATCGTCTTGTCGCAGCCGACCAGGCAGACGAGGCCGTCCAGGAGGTGGCCGCGGACGGTCAGCTCGATGGAGTCGGCGATGACCTCGCGACTGACGAGGCTCGCCTTCATGCCCTCCGTGCCCATCGAGACGCCGTCGCTCACCGAGATGGTGCCGAACTCCATCGGCGTGCCGCCCGCCGCCCGGATGCCCTCCTTGACGAACTCGGCCAGCCGACGCTGGTTGAAGTTGCAGGGCATGGTCTCGATCCAGGTCGTGGCCACGCCGATGAGCGGCTTCGCCAGGTCCTCGTCGGTGAAGCCGACGGCCTTGAGCATCGCCCGGGCGGGGGACCGGTCCGGGCCGTCGGTCAGCGCGGCGCTGTGGCGCTTGGCCGGGTCGGACGCGACGTCGTAGGGGAGGGGATCGGGCAGGGGTCGGTCGGGCATCGGTCGATCCTCGGGAAGGCGGGACGGCAGGGGCCAGTGTAGGTCGCCGGGTGCCGCGTCCGCCCGTCGCGACCCGCGGGCCGCGCGCCGCGGCGGCACGAGCGGCGGCTCAGCCGTCCGCTGGCAGTCGCCGGTCCTCGAGCTCCCAGGCGTGGTCGAGCGCGTGCCAGGCCGAGCGCCGGACGGCGTAGCGCGGCGGCCAGAGCGGCGCGCGGCGACGGCCCGGCGGCGGCTCGTCCCCACGGACGCGCGCCGCGAGCGTCTCGCTGAAGGCGGCCCGGATGCGGGCCATCGCCTCGCCCGGATCCGCCGTCGCGTCGCCGGCGGCGCGGCCGCCCAGGCGGTGGAGGTACGCCTCCTCGGCCCCGCGGACGTGGTCGACCATCGCGTCCACGCTGCGGCCCCCGCCGCGCGGCCCGGTGCGCAGCTCCCGTCCGACGCTCGCTGCCGCGCTCGCGTCGAAGGCTGCCCAGGCGGCCGCGAGGAGCGTCGCGAGGCGGGCTGCCTCGCCGTCCTCGAGCGGCCGCCCGTCGCTCGGCGGCACCGCGCCTGGCGCGCCGAAGTCGGTCGTGGCGTCGCCCGGGATGCGCTCCACGACCTCAAGGGCGGCGACGTTCCGCGGCAGTGCGAGGCCGCCCGCCGCGGTCCCGAGCGCGGCTGCGTAGCGGGGCGCGTACGCGACGAGCGCCGCGAGCGCGGCGGGCTCGTCCCGTCCGCCGCGGCACCAGCCGGGCCAGTCGAGCGCGGCGGCGAAGACGCGCCGGGTCCCGACCTCGAGATAGACGGTGATGGACGTCATCGCGCACTTGTACCCGATGCGCGGAGAGCGCGCCAGCGCCGCAGGGACGGCTGCCGCCCCTGGCCACCACCCCGACCCGGGCGCCGTGCCGGATACCACTACCGCTGGTGGTACGGACGAGCGCCCGGGCTCCCTTCGCCGTGGGACCTGCTCGGAGCGGAGTCGGCTGGCGCTCGCGAGCGTGGGACTCGCCCGTTCGGGACCGGTCGCGGTCGCCTGACCCCCTCGGGGGCGCTTCGCGCGTGCGTACCACCAGTACCGGTGGTGGATGGCATGACCAGACCGCGCCGAGCGAACCGACCGGGCGAGTGAGCCAGCGGCGCGCGTCGCGGCCCGTCGCGGGCAGCACGGAACCCACCGTCGCCGCATGGCGCCGGATCGCGTCGCGGTTGGCATGGGTCGCGCTGACGACGAGCAGGCGGCCGACGACCGCGGCCTGCCAGCCCCGCTCCGCCGCGAGGAGCCGGGGGGCGAGGCGCACCTTGCGGTCGTGCGTGGCGAGCAGGTCCTGGAGGTCGGCGATCCGGGTCTTGACCTCGACGACGACCAGGGCGCGGTTCGGCTCGTGCCAGCCCACGACGTCGATGCTGCCCCGCTCGCCGGAGTGGCTGAACGTGTACTCGACCAGGACCTGCCAGCGCGCCGCCCGCAGACCGCTCACGACCTGCTCGACGAGCCGCGCGTGCGCCGCGTCGAGGAGCCGGTCGAGCTCCGGACCGCGCCAGCGCGGCGCGAGCGACAGCGTCGTGTCGAGCGCTTGCCCGACGTGCCGCAGCGTCCGGAGCGTGACGCCAGTGAGTCGTCCACGCTCGATCTCGGAGACGCACTGCCGGGAGACGCCGGCGACCCGCCCGACATCCGACTGGCGGAGACCGCGGTGCCGCCGAAGCGCGCGGATCAGCAGACCAACGGCGGCATCCTCCATTCGCCGAGTGTCGGGGTCGGCGCTCATCGGGCGCTCACCAAGGGATCACCGCCGCTCACCAGGCGCTCCGAGCGGCTCGTGTCACGCGCCGGCCGGCCGACCGAGCGGCGCCTCAACCGGTATCGTTGGCAGACCGCCGCGAGGACGACCGTCGTGCCCCTGCCGCTGCCAGCCCTCTCGCCCGCCCCGCCCGACCCCATCCTCGGCCTCGCCGAGACGTTCCGGGCTGACTCCCGACCAGGCAAGGTCAACCTCGCCGTCGGGGTGTACGTGGACGAGACGGGGCGGACGCCGGTGCTGCCCTCGGTCGTCGACGCCGAACGCTGCCTGCTCGAGCGGGGTGGCTCGAAGACGTACCGGCCGATCGAGGGCGCCGCCGGCTACCGGCATCTCGTCCGCGATCTCGTCTTCGCCCGGCGGCCCGAGCTGGCCGAGGCGGGCCGGCTCGCCGTCGCCCAGACCCCCGGCGGGACCGGTGGCCTGCGGGTCGCCGCCGACTTCCTCCGCCAGACGGGCGCCGTGCCCGTCGTCTGGCTGCCCGAGCCGACCTGGCCGAACCACCCCCAGCTCTTCCGGCTCGCCGGATTCGCCGTCCGCTCGTACCCCTACGTGGAGCCGGCTGGCCGCCACATCGACGAGGCCGGACTGCTCGCGACGCTCCGTTCGGCCGGTCCCGGCGAGGTCGTCCTGCTCCACGGCTCCTGCCACAACCCGACCGGCATCGACCCCTCGCCGGGCCTCTGGTCGGCCATCGCCGACACCGTTGTCGAGCGCGAGCTGCTGCCCCTCGTCGACTTCGCCTACCAGGGCTTCGGCGACGGCCTCCTCGAGGACGCCGACTGGCTGGAGGCCTTCGCCCGGCCGGGCCTCGAGAGCCTCGTCGCCTCGAGCTTCTCCAAGAACTTCGCCCTCTATGACGAGCGGGTCGGCGCGCTCACCGTGATCGCCGCCGACGGGCAGCGCGCGGCCGCCGCTCTGAGCCACGTCAAGGTCGCCATCCGGGCGAACTACTCGAACCCACCGGCCCACGGCGCCGACATCGTGGAGACGATCCTGGGTGAGCGCGAGCTGCTGGAGCGCTGGCAGGTCGAGCTGGCCGGGATGCGCGGCCGCATCCAGGCGAACCGGGGCGCGTTCGTCGACGCGCTCGTCGCCCGGGGCGTCCCCGGCGACTGGGAGCCGCTCCGGCGCCAGCGGGGGATGTTCGCCCTGCTCGGGCTCGCGGCGCCCCAGATCGCACGGTTGCGAGACGAGTACGCGGTCTACGTCGTGACCGGCGGCAGGGTCAACGTGGCCGGCCTCACCCCGGCGAACCTGCCGCTCGTGGTCGACGCGCTGGCCGCGGTCCTGGGGCGCTGATCGCGGTGGCGGGCGGGAGACGCCGCCGGACCTACTGGGTGCAGGGCCCCGTGCCCACCCCGCCGGTGCGCCCGATCGCGGGCATGACCCGCGCCGCGACCTCGACCGGGGAGAGCGCGTAGCCGACGTCCGGGCTGTTGCGGGCTTCGGCGAAGACGACGCCGCCGACCGAGCCGTCGGCCAGGACGAGCGGCCCGCCGCTGTCGCCACGCTGGATCCGGCCGCGCAGCTCGACGATCTGGCGGGTCACCGTCCGCGTCCCGTACAGGTCGCGGCCCTCGGCCTCGTAGCTGCCGGTGATCCCGGCCGGGATGATCGTCAGCGGCCCCGCCAGCGGATGGCCGAGCGCGGCCGCCTCGGTGCCGCGGGCCGGTGACTCGGTCGCGAAGCGGAGCGCCGGGGCGGGCAGGGCGGGGGCGTACAGGACGGCGATGTCGAGCTCCGGGTCGAAGAGGACGGCCGTCGCGTCATATGTCGCGCCGCCGAGGTCGAGCAGGATGTCGTGGCCGCCGGCGATGACGTGCGCGTTCGTCACGACGTAGCCGCGGCTGATGGCGAAGCCCGTCCCGGTCAGCGTGTAGCCGCAGGCGTCGTCCTGGACCTCGACGGTGCTGGCGATCGCGGCCGCGGCGATCGCTTTGGCGTTGCCGGACCCGGGCAGGGCGACGGGCGGCTCGGGCAGGGGCTCGAGGCCGACGAAGAGGTCGGGCAGGCCCGAGGCGTCGAGCAGCCGGCGCAGGTCGCCGGTGAGGCTCGTCGGTGGTGGCAGGACGGCGTCGAGCGTCCGCAGGGTGACCGACCGCTGGGCCTGGCGGGTGAGGGTCGGCAGGGCGCTGACGGCGATGAGGCCGCCGACCAGCCAGACGATGAGCACGCCCTGGGCGAAGCCGACGAGGCCCCCGCCGACCTGGTCGATCCTGCCCAGGACGCCTGGGCCGAGCTTGAAGCGGAGGTACGTCCCGACGCCGGAGCCGAGGCCCTCGCCGACGGCCAGGCCGAAGAAGAGGACCACCAGGACCGCGAGGGCGCGGAAGCCGGGATCCAGGTTCGAGAGTGGGCCCTGGGCGAGTGGCAGCGCCTCGATCGCCACCAGGACGCCGGCCGCGGCCCCAGCCAGGCCGAGCAGCTGCGGCAGCGCGCCGGAGCGCAGGCCGAGGATGAAGGCGACGGCCAGGAGGGTCACGGCCAGCAGGTCGAGCAGGTTCACGGCTCGCAGTATCGGGCAGGCGACCTCGGTCGCGATATCAGGCGATGGTCAGGGCGCTGCAAACGAACGGGGCGGGACGGCCGCGTTCCCGGGCGCGGCCCGTTCGCCGGCCCCTGCGGCCCCTACCGCGTGGCAGAACCCGCGCGCGTGTCGACCCGCGGCGGGTGCGCGGCCTCCCAGGCCGCGATCGCCGGCTCCTTGGCGAGCAGGTAGCCGAGCTCGTCGGTGCCGGCCAGGAGCATCGTCCGGGCGAAGGGATCCACCGCGAAGGGGACGTCCTCGTCGTCGGGCAGGTGGACGACCTGGGCCTCGAGGTCGACGGTCAGCTCGACCGCCGGCTCGGCCTCGACCAGCTCGAAGAGGCGGCGGTGCGTCTCCGGCTCGACCACGATCGGCAGCAGGCCGTTCTTGAGGGCGTTGTTGCGGAAGATGTCGGCGAAGCCGGTCGAGAGGATCGCCCGGATGCCCCACGCGACGAGGGCCCATGGCGCGTGCTCGCGCGACGAACCGGCCCCGAAGTTGTCGCCGGCCAGGAGGATCCGTCGGCCGGCCATCTCGGGCCGGTCCAGGACGAAGGGCGGCTCGCGCAGCTCGCCCGTCTCGGTGAACCGCCAGTCGTGGAAGAGCGCCTCGGCCAGGCCGGCCTTGTCGGTCACCTTGAGGTAGCGGGCGGGGACCACCTGGTCCGTGTCGACGTTCTCGGCCGGGAGCGGGACGACGGCGCTGGTGAAGGTCCGGAAGGGCTCGGCCACGTCAGCGTCCTCCGACCGGCAGCGGGGCCTCGCCCGTCAGCCCCGGCAGCCGCCGCGGGTCGGCGATCTCGCCGGCCAGGGCGGTCGCGGCCGCGGTCAGCGGGGAGGCCAGGAACGTCCGGCCGCCCTTGCCCTGGCGGCCCTCGAAGTTCCGGTTCGAGGTGCTCAGCGCGTACTGGCCCGGCGCCAGCTGGTCGCCGTTCATGGCGATGCACATCGAGCAGCCGGCCTCGCGCCAGTCGGCGCCCGCGGCCCGGAAGACGTCGGCCAGGCCCTCGCGCTCGGCCTGCCGCTTCACCTCGTCGGAGCCGGGCACGACCATGACCCGGACGCCGTCGGCGACGTGGCGACCGCGCAGGACCGAGGCGGCGAGGCGCAGGTCGCTGATGCGGCTGTTGGTGCACGAGCCGATGAAGACGACGTCGACCTTCTGGCCGAGGATCGGCTGGCCGGGGCGGAGGGCCATGTACTCGAGCGCCCGCTCGAGCGCCCGCCGGTCGGCCGGATCGGCGGCGTCGCCCGGGTCCGGGACGCGGCCGTCGATGCCGACGCCCATGCCCGGGTTCGTGCCGTAGGTGACCATCGGCTCGAGGGCCGCGGCGTCGAGCGTGATCGAACGGTCGTACGTCGCGCCCTCGTCGGAGGGCAGTCCGCGCCACCGGCGGACCGCCTCGTCCCACGCCGCGCCTTGCGGGGCGTGCCGCCTGCCGTGGAGGTACTCGAACGTCGTGTCGTCGGGGGCGACGAGGCCGGCCCGCGCGCCACCCTCGATGGACATGTTGCAGATCGTCATCCGCTCCTCCATCGAGAGGGCGCGGATGGCCTCGCCGGTGTACTCGAAGACGTGACCCGTGCCGCCGCCGATGCCGATCCGGGCGATCAGGGCGAGGATCACGTCCTTGGCGCTGACGCCCGGCGCCAGCCGCCCGTCCACCCGCACCTCGTACGTCCTCGGCCGGCGCTGCAGCAGGCACTGCGTCGCCAGGACCATCTCCACCTCGCTCGTCCCGATGCCGAAGGCGAGGGCCCCGAACGCGCCGTGGGTGGCCGTGTGCGAGTCGCCGCAGACGATCGTCATCCCCGGCTGGGTCAGGCCGAGCTGCGGGCCGATGACGTGGACGATGCCCTGGTCCGGCGAGCCGATGCCGTGGAGCGGGATGCCGAACTCGCGGCAGTTCTCCTCGAGCTGGCGGACCTGGGCGGCGGCCAGCTGGTCGAGGATGGGCAGGCTGCGGTCCGTCGTCGGGATCGAGTGGTCGGCCGTCGCGACGGTCTGGCCGGGGCGGCGGACGCCGAGGCCGCGGGCGCGGAGGCCGCTGAAGGCCTGCGGGCTCGTCACCTCGTGGACGAGGTGGAGGTCGACCGCCAGCACCGCGGGCGCGCCCTCGTCCTGGCTGACGACGTGGTCGTCCCAGATCTTCTCGACGATCGTCCGGGGGCGGGAGGCGGCAGCAGGACCGGTGGCGTCAGGGCCGGTGGCGTCGGGGCGCGCGGGTTCGTGGGGCATGGGACGGGCCTTCGGTGTCTGGTGGCGACGGTGCCGGGAAGGGTAGCAGAGGACGCCTGGCCTGCCCGGGACGGGGCGGATCGCCCGTGAGCCGGCGCGGGCCCTGCCGTACGATCGACGCTGCGCCCCGTCGGATCGCCCGTCGGTGTCGCG
>DASVYJ010000046.1:0-7056 GCA_036392215.1 Candidatus Limnocylindrales bacterium
TGGCTGTCGGTCCGGACCGTGCAGCCGCTGGAGAAGCCGTGCTGGACGTTCGAGACCGCAGCGCTGGCCTGCTTGGTCCGCCATGTCGCGCCGCCGTCGGTCGAGCGGGAGACCACGATCGGGACCGGCGAGGCGTTGCCCCGCGAGTTGCTGAGGAACGAGGCGTTGCAGATGTAGACGTTACCGAAGAACGGGCTGGACGCCGCGTTGTCCGCCCAGATCTGCTCCTTGTCAGAGAAGGTGGTGTTGCTCTGGCGGGTGACGATGACGGGCGGCATCCAGGCGCCTTTGTCGCCGGCCGCGGCGGCCGCGACGTCGTCCGTCCTCGACACGGCGACGGCCTCAGCGCCGCGGAAGGCGGCGGTGCCGGGGAGGTTCGCGGCGAGGTTCGCGTAGTAGAGGCGCGAGCCGTTCGCCCAGGAGAAGCCTCCGTTGGAGGGGCGCGGGCCGAACGCGACCGCCGGATCGCCGCCTGACGAGAGGCCGGCCTCGTAGTACCAGGGCAGGGTTCCGATGGGCCCGACGGTCGGCGTGCACGGCGCCGGCCCGAGGCAATCCCGGGCGGTCAGGCCGGTGTAGGTCGGCTGGGTCCAGGTCGACCCGGAGTCGAACGAGAAGTAGACCCCGGAGACGCCGACGCCCCGCGTGAACGGGCACGTCGTCGGATCGCCGGCGTTGCAGGCCTCCATGTCGATGTTGTCGTTGGCGCCCGCGACCAGGACGTTGGGGTGGGCCGCGTCGACGGCCAGCGCGGGCTCGTTCTGCTTGTTCTGGCTGAACGGCGTGGACGGGCTCCCGACGCTCACTTGAGCATCGCCGGACGTGCCGACGGCGGTCGTCGTCCAGGCGAGGGCCAGGAGCAGGGCGGCGACGAACGCCGCGACGTGGCGGGACCTGGCAGGCACGATCTCCTCCTATATCTCGCGCTGCGGGATGGCGGAACGCTGCCTCTCCGGCCGCGAGCGGCGCTCCTGCGGGACGTTCCCCGGGGTTGCAGAATCGTTGCAGTCGACGGCCGCGGGCTTGCACGCGCGCACCGCCGGTGAGCCGGCGGAGAGACGCGGGGTACTGACGTGGGGTCGCCGAGCGGCCCCACGACGCGTGACGCGCGACGCCGAACGGGTGGACGCCGGACCGGACGTACAATCGCAACCCGGCCGCGGCCACTGCGCCGCTCTGCCCGCCCCACCCCCGAACCGAAGGCCAAGCTCCGAGGAGGCCACGATGGCCACCGCCACCGGCGTCACGCCCCATCCCATCTACCTCGCCGGCCGCTGGGTCGACTCACCGGACGTCCTGCGGATCGAGAACCCGGCCCGCGCCGACGAGCCGGCCGGTGCGACGTACCACGCCACCGAGGAGCAGTACGAGGAAGCGGTCCGGGCGGCCGTCAGGGCGTTCGAGGAGACCCGCCGGCTCCCTGCCTACCAGCGGGGCGCCGCGTTGCGCGGCATCTCCGACGGCATCAAGGCACGCCGCGAGGAGCTCGGGCGACTCATCGCCATGGAGGCCGGCAAGCCCATCCGTGACGCGCTCGTGGAGGTCGACCGCGCCGCCCTCACCTTCCGCCTCGGCGCGGAAGAGGCCGAGCGCATCGGCGGCGAGGTCATCCCGCTCGACCTGATGGCCAGCAGCACGGGCCGCTGGGGCATCACCCGCCGCTTCCCGATCGGCCCGGTGGCGGGCATCAGCCCCTTCAACTTCCCGCTGAACCTGGCCGCCCACAAGCTCGCCCCGGCCATCGCCGCCGGTGACCCGATCGTCCTCAAGCCGCCGTCCAAGGACCCCCTCGTGATGCTCGCCATCGCCGAGATCGTCGACTCGGTCGGCCTGCCGCCCGGCGCCGTCAGCATCCTGCCGATGACCCGCGAGCTGGGCGACCGGCTCGTGGCCGACGAGCGCTTCAAGCTGCTCACCTTCACCGGAAGCCCGAGCGTCGGCTGGCGGATGAAGGAGCGGGCCGGCAAGAAGAAGGTCGTCCTCGAGCTCGGCGGCAATGCCGGGGTCATCGTCGACCGGACGGCCGACCTCGACTGGGCGGTGAAGCGGATCCTCGTCGGTGCCTTCACCTACGCCGGCCAGGTCTGCATCAGCGTCCAGCGGATGTTCGTCCACGAGGACGTCTGGGACGCCTTCATCGAGAAGTTCCTGGCCGGCGCCCGGGGCCTGAAGGTGGGCGACCCGCTCGATCCCCAGACGGACGTCGGGCCGATGGTCGATGACAAGGCTGCGCGGCGGACGCAGGAGTGGGTCGACGAGGCCGTCGGGATGGGCGGCAAGGTCCTGCTCGGCGGCCGGGCGAACGGCAACTTCTTCGAGCCGACGGTGATGACCGAGACGCCGGTCGAGGCGAAGGTCTGCTCGAACGAGGCCTTCGCGCCGCTCGTCGTCCTGTTCCCCTTCCGTGACTTCGGCGAGGCGGTCCGCCAGGTCAACGATTCGTTCTACGGGCTCCAGACGGGCGTCTTCACGAACGACCTCGCGCACGCCTGGCAGGGCTTCAGCGAGCTCGAGGTCGGCGGCGTCATCGTCAACGACATCCCGACCTACCGGATCGACCACATGCCCTACGGGGGCGTCAAGGACTCCGGGCTCGGTCGCGAGGGCCTGCGCTACGCGATCGAGGACATGACCGAGGTCCGGATCATGGTCCTGGCCCCGCCGCAATAGCGCTGGGGGCGGCGGAGGGCCCCGGGTCCGGCCCCAGCCCCGGCTCACGCCCGCGCCCGGACCCAGCCGCGGCCCTGCACCGCCACAGGTGCCTCGCGCGGGTTCATCACCCGTCGGTTGACCGGGACGCGATCCGGCGGCCAGGCACGGCCCTCCCGCCGGTCACTCCAACGATCGCGCCACCCCGACCCCTGTCCCGTCGGCTGGCCCGGCCGGGGACTTGAGAGGACGAAGGTACTGGCCCGAGTGGGCCGGTGGTCCGATAGCCTCCTACGTCAGCAATCCGCTTTCCTGCGTACCAGCAGCGGAGGGCGGGTGCCGGTCAGCCCGGATCCCCGGACGACCTCCGAATGAACCGGCCGGCTCGACTGCGCCCCCGGCCGTACCAGCGAGGGGATCCTGGCGATGACAGACACGAAGTCCAGCGAGCGAGGTGGCGGCGGGCGGCGCCGGCTGCTCGCCGTCCTGCTGGCCTGCCTGACGGCGGGCAGCCTGACGGCGGGCGCACTGTCGCTCGCGCTCTTCACGAGCACGGCCACGCTCGGCGCGAACGCCTTCACCGCAGGCACCGTCGTGATCGGCACGAACCCGGCGACGGCGCTCTTCACCCTCGGCAGCATGATGCCGGGCGACACGGTGACGAACCCGCTCGTGGTGAGCAACACCGGCACCGCGCAGCTCCGCTACGCGATGACGAGCTCGAGCACGAACACGGACACCAAGGGCCTGATGAACCAGGTCAACCTGACGGTCAAGACGCTCGGGACGAGCTGCGCCGCGTTCGACGGGACCACCGTCTACAGCGGCACGCTCGCCAGCGCCGCCTTCGGCAACCCGGCGACCGGCAACCAGGCCGGCGACCGGACCCTGGCTGCCAGCACGAGCGAGACGCTCTGCTTCCAGGCGAGCCTGCCGCTGGCGACGGGCAACGCGTTCCAGGGCGCCACGACGACGACGACCTTCACCTTCAGCGCGGAGCAGACGGCGAACAACCCGTAGCCCCAGCCTCGCATGGACGCTGCGGCCCCTGCCCCGAGGCGGTCGCAGCGTCCCAGCGGATCCAGAGGAGACCCGATGCGCCACTCGCTCCGAGGGCTCCGCATCGCCCTGGACGTCGCCCTCATGACCCTGGTGGGAGTCGTCCTTGTCGTCGTCGTGGCGAATGCCGCGGCCCCGCTCCTGGGGGAGCGCCTGGTCGTCATCCGCGGCGGCTCGATGGTACCGGCGATCCCGCTGGGCGGGCTCGTCGTCGAGCAGGAGAGCGGGCTCGACCGGGTGGCCGCCGGCGACGTCGTGACCATCCGCGCCGGCAACGGCGTCCTCGTCACCCACCGCATCGTCCGCGTGGTCACCGTGGACGATGCGGGGTTCGTGCAGTCCAAGGGCGACGCCAACGCGGCGCCCGACCCGGACCTCGCGCCCCTCGACCACGTCATCGGACGCGTCGTCGCGGTCATCCCGCTGGCCGGCTACCTGCTCTACCTGCTCGGCCAGCCGCTCGGCATCCTCGCGGTGCTCTGCCTTGCGGCCACCCTGCTCGTGGCGACCTGGCTGGTCGAGGAGCTGGAGGCCGACGCGGTCGAAGCCGACGAGGCCGACGAGGCCAGGGCCGAGGAGCGCGTCACCGCCTGGCGCCGTGCCGGCGCCGGCCTGCACGACGAGGACGAGGGCGCGGCCGCCTCGGCCTGAGGCCCCGCGACCCATGCTGTCCCTCTTGCGCGCGATCAGCCACGTCCCTTCGGCGCCGCTCATGCCGGTGGCGGCCGGCCGGCCTCGCCTGGCCCCGGTCCTCGTCGCCGCGCTCCTCACGGCCCTCGTCTGGCCCATGGGGGCGGTCGCGTCGCTCGCCATCGAGACATCCCAGGCCACGCTCGCCTCCAACTCGTTCACGGGCGGGGCCTGGGCCCTGTACCTCCACAACATCCCGGCCGGCCCGACGACCGCGCAGTTCAACCTCCCGATGGACACGACGGCGCCGACTGCGACGACCCTTTCGAACTACGACACGAACTGCGACTCCTCGACTGGCCGCCTCATCCGCGTCGGGACCGGGCTGCCGACCGAGTCGACCACCTGCTACTACGCCAACTGGCGGACGACCGCCTACGCGACGGCTCGAGCGCTGGCGGGTACCGTCACCCTGCGGATCTGGGCGATCCGCACCGGCACGAACGGCACCGCGCCGACGCTGCAGGGCTATCTGCGGGACTACAACCCTGGGACCAACGCATATGTGGAGCTCGGGACGGCCAACGTCACGGTCTCGGCGACGAGCCAGACCCAGTACGTGCTGACGTGGACCCTCGCAGCGACGATCCCGGCCGGTCACCAGCTCGAGCTGAAGCTCGTCGCGCCGTCGGGGAACCGCGACGTCATCGTCGCCTACGACACGACGACATACACGAGCCGGCTCGTCCTCCTCCAGCAGCCCGCCAGCTAGCCCCGGCCCCGCCGCCGGCGGCCGCCGAGGATGAGGTCGGCGTCCAGGCGGCGGCCGGCCTCCGTCGAGCCGAGTGTGGCCCGTCGGGCTACCCTGCGGGAGTGCACGAGCAGCCTTTCGAGCCTGAGGCGCCCCGTCGCCACGACGCCGCGCGCCTGTCCGGCGACGGACGGGCCGACGAGACGGGCCAGGCCGACGGCCACCCCCTGCCGACCGCCCGAACGGCGGCCGAGCTCCTCGTCGAGTGCCTGGCTGCCGAGGGCTGCGAGTACGTCTTCTCCGTCCCCGGGGAGGAGACGATGGACGTCCTCGACGCCCTCAGCCGCTCCGAGCAGGTCCGCCACATCACGACCCGCCACGAGCAGGGCGCCGCGTTCATGGCCGACGTCTACGGTCGCCTCACCGGCCGCGCCGCGGTGGCGATGGCGACCCTCGGCCCCGGGGCGACGAACCTCGTCACCGGCGTCGCCGACGCGTTCCTCGACCGCGCCCCGCTGGTCGCCCTGACCGGCCAGGTCGGCTCCGACAAGCTGCACAAGGAATCGCACCAATTCGTCGACATCGTCCGGATGCTCGAGCCCGTCACCAAGTGGAACCACCGCCTCGAGCGCGCGGCGGCCATCCCGGAGGTCGTCCGCAAGGCCTTCCGGGTCGCCGAGCTCGAGAAGCCGGGGCCGACCCACGTCGAGCTGCCGGAGGACCTCGCCGCCTCGCCCGCCCCGCCCGGGGCGCGGCCGCTGCCGCGCGGCCGGACGTACTTCCCCGAGCCGACGGACGAGGCCATCGCCCACGCCGCCCGCCTCCTCGCCGACTCGGAGCGGCCGCTCGTACTGGCCGGCAACGGCATCCTGCGCCGGCACGCCGCGCCCGAGCTGCGCGCCTTCGCCCGGGGCCTGCACCTGCCCGTCGCCGTGACCTTCATGGGCAAGGGCGCCATCGACGACCGTTCGCACCTCTCGCTCATGGCGGTCGGCCTGCAGGCCCGCGACCACGTCCTGTCCGGGTTCGACCGGGCCGACCTCGTCGTCTCGGTCGGCTACGACCCGGTCGAGTACGCCCCGGGCCGCTGGAACCCCGACGGTCGCAAGCGGATCCTCCACATCGACACCCAGCCGGCCGAGGTCGACGCCTCCTACCGGCCCGAGGTCGAGCTCGTCGGCGACATCGACGGCTCGCTGCGGCGGCTGCTCGCCGCGGTCCTGCCGCGCGGCATCAGCGGCCGCGACGCCGGGGAGCGCCACGAGGCCCAGGAGATCGTCGTCCACGCCGACCTGCGGACCGCGCTGCTGGCCGAGCTCGGCGCGTTCGAGCACGACCAGGGCTGGCCCATCCGACCGCAGAAGGCGATCGCCGAGCTGCGGGCGGCCCTCGGCGCGGAGGACATCGTGGTCAGCGACGTGGGCGCCCACAAGATCTGGGTCGCCCGGCTGTTCCAGGCGTACGAACCGAACACGGTCATCATCAGCAACGGGTTCGCGGCGATGGGCATCAGCGTCCCGGGGGCGATCGCCGCGAAGCTCGTCCATCCCTCCCGGCGGGTGGTCGCGCTATGCGGCGACGGGGCGTTCCTGATGAACAGCCAGGAGCTCGAGACGGCGCGCCGGATCGGGACGGCCATCACCGTCGTGGTCTGGCGCGACGACGGTTACGGGCTCATCGACTGGAAGCAGCGCAACGAGTTCGGCCGCCCCTTCGGGGTCGAGTTCGACAACCCGGACCTGGTGGCCTACGCCCGCAGCTTCGGTCTGGCCGCCTATCGTCCCGAGTCCGCCGACGAGCTCGGCCCGCTCCTCCGCCGTGCCCTGGACGAGCCGGGCCCGTCGCTCGTCGAGGTGCCGATCGACTACCGGGAGAACCTCCGCCTGACGGAGCGTCTGGGAGGGCTGGCCACGGGGTCCTAGGCGTTGCTCGAGCGCACCGCCTTCGCCGCCGCTGTCGCCGCATGG
>DASVYJ010000047.1:0-32003 GCA_036392215.1 Candidatus Limnocylindrales bacterium
ACGGGGACCGGGTCGCCCTGTACGAGGGGCCGGCGGGGACGTGGGCCGTGGCGATCGTGACCGCCTGGTCCGACGGCGGGTCGGCGGCCCGGTTCCAGCAGGCCGCGGTCGCCGCCGCCGCAAAGCTGCCGGAGGCGCGCGTCGTGGCCGGGACCGCCGGGCCCATCGTGCTCGTCGCCAGCGATCCGGCGACGCTCCAGGCCCTTGCCGGCGCCTCGTTCCAGGCCGGCCCCTGACCGGCGACGCGCCCTGACGGGCGCGGCGCCCCAGCCGGCCGCTACATCGACTCGGGTGCAGAGATCCCGAGCAGGCCGAGCGCGTTGGCGAGGGTGATCCGGGCCGCCTCCACGAGGGCGAGACGCCGCGCCGATCGCCCGGCGTCGGCCGGGTCGACCACCCGCGCGTCCCGGTAGAAGGCGTGGAACGTCGTCGCCAGCTGCGTGGCGTAGGCGGTGATCGACTGCGTCTCCTCTGCCGCCGCCGCGTCCTCCACGACCTCGGGCAGGCGGACGGTCTCGCGGGCGAGGACGGCCTCGGGCGAGCTCGCGTCGGCCAGGAGCCCCGAGCCTGCCAGCCGGTCGGCCCGGGCCAGGCCGGCGTCGGCCGCCTTGCGCAGGATCGAGGCGATCCGGGCGTGGGCGTACTGGACGTAGTAGACGGGGTTCTCGTTCGACTGGCGCTTCGCCAGCTCGATGTCGAAGTCGATCCCGCTGCTGTGGCCGCGTGAGCCGAAGAACCAGCGCGCGGCGTCGACGCCGATCTCCGACAGGAGCTCGTCGAGGGTGATGAACTCGCCGGCCCGCTTCGACATCGAGATCTCGCGACCATCGCGGACGAAGCGGACCCAGGCGATGAGGAGGACCTCGACGTCCGCCCGCGGGTAGCCCATCGCCTCCGCGGCGTTCTGCAGCCGCGCCACCGTCCCGTGATGGTCCGCGCCCCAGATGTAGATGAGGTGGTCGAAGCCCCGGCTGAACTTCTCGGTGACGTAGCCGATGTCCGAGCCGAAGTAGGTGAAGTCGCCGTTCGACTTGCGAACGACCCGGTCCTTGTCGTCGCCGAAGTCCGTCGAGCGGAACCAGAGCGCCCCATCCTGGCTGTAGAGGTGGCCGGAGGCACGGAGCCGCTCGACCGCGCGCTCGACCCAGCCCTCCGCGTAGAGGCTGCCCTCGCTCTTCCAGACGTCGAAACGGACGCCCAGGCGGGCGAGGCTCGCCTCGATGCCGGCGCGGACACGCTCGGACGCCCAGAGCCCGACCGGCCAGGCCCGGTCCTCGGCGCGGCCGGCCTCCTCCAGGACCTCGGCCGGCAGCTGGTCCGCGAGCTCGCGGACGTAGTCACCCCGGTAGCCGTCGCCGGGGACGGGCTCGCCCTGCCGGATGGCGAGGACGGACGCCCCGAGGTTGCGGACCTGGGCCCCGAAGTCGTTGAAGTAGTACTCGCGCGTGACGTCGTGGCCGGCGGCCTCGAGCACCCGGCAGAGCAGGTCGCCGACGAACGCGCCGCGGGCATTGCCGATGTGCAGCGGCCCGGTCGGGTTGGCCGAGACGAACTCGACGTTCACCTGGCGGGGCGTCCCGGCCCGGACGCGCCCCCAGCTCGCCGGCGCGGCGAGGATCCGGTCGAGCGCCTGCTCCAGCGCCGCGTCGGACAGTCGCAGGTTCAGGAACCCGGGGGCGGCCACATCCACGGCGGCGATGGGCGAGGCCGGGGCACCCGCGGCCTGCTCCCGGAGGGCGGCGGCGATCGCCTCGGCGATCCGCAGCGGCGGCTGGCGGTACGGCCGCGCGAGCTTGAGGGCGAGGCTCGTCGCCAGGTCGCCGTGGGCCGGGTCGCCGGGCCGCTCCACCTCGACCACGGGGAGCTCGGTCCCGGGCGCCGCCGCGGGCAGCGCGCCGCCGGCCTGGGCCGCCTCCCACGCGCGCTCGATCGCGAGTCGCACCTCCGTCCGCAGCGGGACGTCGGGCAGCGTCTCCGGAGCCGGCGTGTCGGGTTCGGCCATCGGCCAGATGGTAGCCGCTCACGGGGTCCTGGAAACGACCTGGTACCTCCGGTTGCCCCGTCGGTGCCGGGCGGCACCGCAATCGGCCCCGGGACGTGGTGTCGTCTTGCCGACAGCAGGGTGGTTAGGTCTGGAAATCAGGCAAACGGACTAGTACCTTTGCAAGTCCGGCCGGAGTACGGTCGGCCAGCACTCGTCCAGGCGCCGCTTCATCGTCCCGCGGCGCCGCAGGGGGCACTCGGCCGCAGGGGGGACGCGGCCCGGGGTCGGCGCCGACCGGTGACCAGCGGTGCCGAGGGGTAATCGTGGGGGATCGGGGCCACGGCGGCCTGGACCCCACGCAGCGACCGCGAGGTTCGCATCGTCGCTTGATCTCGGGGATCAGGAGGCCACCAATGGTGTCTCGGGGTCTGCCGCGCCTGCCTGCGCGGACCAGAAGGAGCGCGACGCTCCTCTGGGTGCTCTTCTTCGTCCTTTCCATCGGCCTGCAGTACGCGGGTGCCTTCGCGCCCGTGAGCGCGCTCGCGGCGAACGCCAGCGGCAACCAGAATATGGGCGGCTTCGAGATCGACGGCGACTTCCCCGCCCACTCGATGGCGCCGCAGGGCGACGACTGGGCCAACGCCGCCAACACCGGCGCTGGTGTCGTCTCCGGGCCCACGGTCAAGGATCCCTTCGGGACGGCGGACACGACGGTCCTCTCGAACGGCGTCTCCGACGGGGACCCGCTGACCGACTGGCAGATGAACACCAACGCCGGTGCGCCGCAGAAGGCGGACATCGGCGACGTCTACGCCATCGCCCGCCCGTGGGCCCAGCCGCCGACGCCGAGCAGCCATTTCTGGGCCTACATCGGCATCGAGCGGAAGGCCAACACCGGGACCGTCCAGTACGACCTGGAGTTCAACCAGCTCGGCAACCGGACGAACGGCCACGGCGTGCTGGTCCCGAACCGCACGACCGGCGACCTGCTGTTCACGGGGACGCAGCAGGGCGGCGGCTCGTGGGTGATCAACGGCACGGTCCAGACGTGGACCGGGAGCTGGGACACCGGCAGCTGGAGCAGCCCGCAGTCCGTCGGCTCGTCGGTGTTCTACGGCCTCGTCAACGACAAGGACGTCACTCATCCCTCGAGCTGGCCGGACGCGCTCGGCGCGACGGTGCCGCAGAACCAGTTCGCCGAGATCGCCATCGACGTGACGATGGCCGTCCCGAACGCCGTCGGCTGCCCCGGCTATGGCGAGCTGAACGTGCGCTCGATCTCGTCGACGGGCACGACGCCTGAGCTCAAGGACGTCGTCGCCCCGATCCCGCTCGCCATCTCCACCTGCGGCTCGCTCTCCTGGCAGAAGCAGGACGGCAACGGCGCCGCGCTGGGCGGCGCGACGTTCTCGGTCACGCCGAACCCGCTGACGGGTAGCGGCAGCCTGTCGGTCGTCGACAACACCGGCCAGGCCGGCTACTCCGGCGCGGACAGCGATGCGCGTGCCGGCTTCTTCAAGCTCGCCCAGGTCAAGCCCGGCACCTACACGGTCCAGGAGACCGCGGCACCGACCGGCTACGTGATGGATACCCATGCCTACCAGGTCACGGTCGGCGAGTACCAGGACGCGACCCTCTCGCAGGCCTTCGTCGACCCGCGCAAGACCGCGACGACGACCCTCGTCGCGAAGTCGGCCACCCCGGCTGACGCGAGCGACGTGTCGGTCGGCCAGCAGATCACCCTCGCCGTCACCGAGACCAACACCGGCCAGATGATCCTGCACTCGGTGAACGTCACGGGGACGAACAGCTGCGCGAACTGGACGGCGGCCGCGAACAAGAACGGCGGCGGCGCCTTCTCCGGGACCCTCAACCCCGGCGAGTCCGTCGACTTCAGCTGCCAGTTCAACGCGCCCGACGTCGCGAGCATCAGCTGGAGCGCGACGGGGCACGGCCTCGACGAGCTCGGCGCGGCCGCGTCGCTCACCAACGAGACCGTCAATGGCTCGTACACGGTGATCCATCCCTCGACGCTGCTCAGCGTCAAGTCCGCACCGCCTGCCAAGGTCCATGCCGGTGACTCGGTCTCGATCGTGGTCACCGAGGCCAATGACGGCGACACGGCCCTGACCGGCGTCCACGTGAACGGCAGCGGCAGCTGCGCCTCGTGGACCGCCGCGGCGAAGACCAAGAACGGCGCCACCTTCAGCGGCACCCTCGCCGCTGCCGACGCCGTCGACTTCAGCTGCACCTTCACGGCCGGCTCGACGAGCTTCGCCTGGTCCGCGTCCGGCTACGGCACCGACTCGCTCGGCCACGCCGTCCCGACCGGCCTCGGGACCCCCGAGTACGTCTCCGGCAACATCACCGTGATCCATCCGGCGACGACGCTCGTCACCAAGAGCGCCACGGCCACGGCCCACGCCGGCGACCCGATCACCATCGTCGTGACCGAGACCAACAGCGGTGACGACACCCTGTCCGACGTCCACATCTCCGGCACGGGCTGCACCTCGTACAGCCCGGCCAACGTCGCGACCCTGGCGCCCACCATCTCCCAGGACTTCACCTGCACGATGACCGCCCCGTCGAGCGATCTGGCCTGGACGGCCGACGCGCTGGCGACCGACAGCCTCGGCGCCGCCGCTCCGTCCGCGGGCGAGCACACGGCCGGGACCGTCACGATCATCCATCCGGCGACGACGCTCGTCACCAAGAGCGCCACGGCCACGGCCCACGCCGGCGACCCGATCACCATCGTCGTGACCGAGACCAACAGCGGTGACGATGCCCTGTCCGACGTCCACATCTCCGGCAGCGGCTGCACCTCGTACAGCCCGGCCAACGTCGCCACGCTCCCCGTCGGCGACTCGATCGACTTCACCTGCACGATGACCGCCCCGTCGAGCGACCTCGCCTGGACGGCCGACGCGCTGGCGACCGACAGCCTCGGCGCCGCCGCTCCGTCCGCGGGCGAGCACACGGCCGGGACCGTCACGATCATCCATCCGGCGACGGCCCTGACCACCAAGGTCGGCACGCCCACCCAGGCGCTTCAGAACACGAACGTCACCCTGACCGTGACCGAGGCCAACACCGGTGACGACGCCCTGACCGGCGTCTCGGTGAGCGGCACCGGCTGCACGACCTGGGCGGCCGCCGCGACGACGAGCAAGGGCGCCGCCTTCAGCGGCTCGCTCGCCGCCGGTGACTCCATCGACTTCAGTTGCACGATGAACGTCGGCACCAGCAGCTTCAGCTGGTCGGCCTCCGGTCACGGGACCGACAGCCTGGGCCGCGCCGTCGCGACCGGCGTGGAGACCCCCGAGTACACGGCGGGGTCCGTCCACGTCGTCAACCCGAACATCGACGTCGTCAAGACGGCCGGCGCCAGCCTGGCCTCCCAGGCCGCCGACGGCACCGTCTACACGACCCTCGAGGGTTCGACCGTCGTCTACAAGTACGTGGTGACGACCCTCGACCCGGACGGCCTGACCGCCGTCAGCGTCAGTGACGACGTCTGCTCGCCGGTCACGGCCGTGACCTCGGGCGGGTTCAACGTCGGCGACACCAACTCCAACGGCAGGCTCGAGCCCGGCGAGTCCTGGGTCTTCCAGTGCTCGAAGGCGCTGACCTTCGCCGACGCGAACTCCGAGGATCCGCACGGCGTCCACAACGTCGCGACGGCCAGCGGCCAGCCCATCGAGGGCGGGCGGGTCTCCGCGAACGACGTGGCCGACGTCCACCTCTACCATCCGGCCGTCACCATCGCCAAGAGCGATGACGATGCCGACAAGGTCGTGACCGCTGGCCAGACCGTCACCTTCACCCTGACGACCGTCGTCAGCGACGGCCCGTCGGCCGTGACGGTGAGCGACGTCCTGCCGGCCGGCCAGACCTACGTCGCCGGCTCCCAGTCCTCCAGCCCCGTCGCCGACTCGTTCAGCTTCGACGCCGGCACGCGGACGCTCTCCTGGACCTACGCGAGCCTGAACGGCACTGCGACCCAGTCGTACAAGGTGACCATCGACGCCGCCGCCGCCGGCAACCTGACGAACACCGCCAAGGCCTGCGTCCCGGCCTTCAACGAGTTCGCCCAGCAGTGCGACCAGGCCAACGACACGCTCCGCGTGCCCGGTCTGGCCCTCACCAAGGCCGTCGCCGTCGTCAACCCGTCGCTCGGGCCCATCGGCGGGATCCCGCAGGCGACGGTCGGCGAGACCCTCACCTACACCGTCACCTACACCGTGTCGAACGGTCCGCTGACGAACGCCGTCCTGACGGACGTCCTGCCGACGGGCCTGACCAGCGCCAGCAATGCCCCGTTCAGCATCTCGAACGGCGGCACCTACGACGCCGGCTCCAACTCCATCACCTGGCACCTCGGCACCCTGGCCACCGGCTCGGGCAGCGTGACGTACCAGGTCAAGGTGACCGCTTCGGCGGTGGCGGCGGCTCAGCCGCTGCTGAACACGGCGACCATCACGACTGCCGAGATCGGCCCGATCTCCGCTACGGCCAGGGTCCTGGCCCAGGCGGTCCAGGCCGCGACCGGCACACCGAAGGTGACGCCGCCGCCCACCAGCACCCCTGACAATCGCACGAGCAACGGTGGCGGGCTCAACCTCGCCCTCGTCCTGCTCGCGCTCGCCGGGATCATGACGACCGTCGGGCTGCTCACGCCCGCGCCGTCGCGAGCCCGCCGGCGGGATCGCCGGGGCTAGACCCCCGCAGGGTCGAGCCCTGCACCGACCACCGATCCGGGGTCGCCCGTCTGAGCGGACGACCCCGGGCCGGACCGCCGGTCTCTGAGCTCGGGTCCCCGAGACCCGGATGGGGCGCGCTTGCCTGAGCGCGCCCCATCTGTCTGCCCTGCGCCGGCGCCGCTGTCCGGCTGCGGGTGTCCCGCACGCGGGCGCCTCCGTCGGCGCGGATGCGCCGATGCTGACCCAGTCGTCCCACCCGCCTCCCGCCACCCGTCCTGGCGCCCTGCCGGTACCGTCGGTGCCGCGTCGCACCGGAATGCGCGGCCGCTCGGAGGGTGCGGTGCGGTCCGGTGTGGCGCCGCCCTGCTGAAGGTACTGGACGGGTACCAGGCGACCTCGCAAGATGGCGGTGTCGCGTTCAGGCCGCGACGGCCGATCCACCGATCGGCAGGCAGTCCGTCAACCGGCCACATCGCTCTCGGGGACCCAGATGCACGCTTGTCCGCGCGCGCCCCGCAACGGGGCCCGTTCCTCGGCCGTCCGCCGTCTCGGCTGGACGGCCAGCAGCGCCCTCCTCCTCCTCGCCCTCGTCGGGCCGGCCGCGGGCTCGGCGCTCGCCGCGGCCCCCGGCGCCAACGGCAAGGGCACGCCCATCGGCGGCCAGACGTCGCATGCGACGCTGGGCGGTTCCGTCCCGGCGGCGGCCGACAGCGCGACGATGGGCTCGGCCGAGATCTGGTGCGCCGCCGGCCAGGTCGGCCGGATCTGGGGCTCGTTCACCCTCGGCCGGACGCTGGACGCGAGCTCGAGCATCGTCGTCTACCTCGTCCCGAACACGGGCTCGGACGCCCCGGCCGCGACGGTCTCGGCCAACTACATCCAGGTGAGCCTGGCGACGCAGCACACGGCCGGCAGTCGGGTCGACTGGTCGATCGCGGTGACGTCGCCGTTCGACGGGACCAAGGGCGGCGTCCTGGGCGTGTTCGCCGTCAACGTCGACGGGCGCACGGCGATCGGCTCGAGCAAGACGAACTCGCTCAACTGCAGCGAGTCGACGGCGACGCCGGCGCCGGCGGGCACGCCGGTCGCGGCGCCAACGACGGCTCCGACGACCGAGCCGACCCAGCCCCCCACGACGGTCCCGACGGTCGAGCCGACCGAAGCCCCGACGGCCGAACCGACCACAGCCCCGACCACGGAGTCCACCGAGGCACCGACCACGGAGCCCACCGAGGCACCGACCACGGAGCCCACGGAAGTCCCCACGCTCGAGCCGACCACAGCCCCGACGACCCAGCCAACGGTCGAGCCGACGACGGCCCCGACCACGGAGCCCACGGAAGCCCCGAGGGTCGAGCCCACGCAGGCCTCGGTCGCCACTTCGAGCACCGAGCCGACGACTGAGCCGGTCCAGCCCTCGACGGCGGTCGACTCGACCGCGACACCGACGGAGGACGTCCTGGCCGAGGGCGGCGCCCCCGTCTCCCCGACCCTTCCCGGCCAGGCCGTCGCGGTCGACTCCGCCAGCCCGGCCTACACCCAGCAGGTCCTTGGCGCCGTCGGCACGCCGAACGTCACCCCGCCCACTACCGCCACCGTCGCCCCGGCCGCATCCGCCGGGACCGGGACGTGGCGCCCCCTCCTGGTCGGTCTCGCCGGCCTGCTCGCCCTCCTGCTCGTGCTCACGCCGACGGAGGTCCGCCGCCGCCGCTGACCATCGCTGTCCCCGAGGGACAAGACCCGGGCGCTGCCAGGGCGCCCGGGTCTTCGTCTGCGCCCCGCTGCGGCTGTAACGACGCCGATACGGCGGGGCGCGCCGTCGGCGGCAAGCCGGCTCCCCGGCCCGGGCTACAACCGGTGCACCGATGGCGGGGCGGCGATCGCTGCCCGACGGACGACGAGCCGGGCCCGGCCCAGGAGGTGCTGACGACGATGCGACCATCCCCGCGAACCTTGGGAGCCGGCCCCGGGCTCCTGCGACTGGCAGCCTTCGTGGCAGCCCTCGCACTCTCCCTGGCTGCCGTGGCGTCCGTCGCCGCCGCGCCCGCAGCCCACGCGAGCCAGGCCGCGCAGGCGGCCAACAGCGGCACCCTCAAGATCCACCAGGGCGCGACGGACGACGCGACCGCGGCTGCCGGCGTGGATATCGACACGGATCCCCACGTCTGCACCTTCCATCTCCACTGGTTCTTCGGCGCTGCCGGGGAGACGGGGACGTGGTGGATCGAGGCCTGGTCGCCGGACGCGAACGCCGGCACGGTGATGCTCCGCGGAACCTTCACCGCGGACGTCCACGGCGAGTACCGGACCGCCGGCTCGTTCAGCCTTCCCGCCGGCCACTACAAGGCCTTCTGGGAGGATCACGGCTCGACCACGACCGAGGTGAAGGCCAAGGTCTTCTGGGTCGACTGCACCGGCGGCGTGGCCGGCGCGACGGCGACACCCGGGGCCACCGAGAGTGAGGGCACGGGCGAGACCGGCGAGACGACCGAGCAGCCGCCCTGCAGCGACACCGACGAGATCGGCGACAACGACGCCGACAATCACCCCTGCCCGACCTCGACCCCGACCGCCACGGCGACGGCCGGCGTCGGCGAGACCGGCGAAGCCAACGAGTCGACCGAGCAGCCGCCCTGCAGCGACACCGACGAGATCGGCGACAACGACGCCGACAACCACCCCTGCCCGACCTCGACCCCGACGGTCGTCGGCGGCGTGGCGGGTGAGACGGCCACTCCGGCCCCGACCCTCGGCACCGGCAGCACCGGCCTGGGCGTCGGCGGCACGGGCTCCGTGTCCGGGACCGGCAGCACGGGCCTCGGCGTCGGCAGCACGGGCGCCGTGTCCGGGAAGGGCAGCACCGGCGCCGTCCTCGGCGTCGGCAGCACCGGCCTCGGCGTCGGCAGCACGGGCGCGGTCCCGCAGACCTCGACGGACGTTTCTACCAACAGCCCCTCGGGGCCGAACACCCTCGGCCTCGTCCTGGCCGTCCTCGCTGGCGTCGCCGGCCTGGTGGCCTTCCTCCTGCCGCGGTTCGAGGCGCTCCGGCGCCGCTGAGTCGGGCCATAGCAGCTCGAGGCCCGGGCTCCGGCCCGGGCCTCGTCATGTCCGGCGCTCAGACAGCGACCCGGTCGCCCTCCGTCACGAGCCGGACGGGTCCGCGGAAGCGTGCCGCTGCCGCGTCCACCGTGGCGGCCGGATCGAAGCCCATCTGGAGGTGCGTCAGGAGCAGCGCCGCCGCTCCGGCGGCGGCCGCGACCGAGGCGACCGCAGGCGCGTCGAGGTGCTGGGCGTCCGCGGGTACGGGTCCGGGCCCGAACGAGACCTCCGCCAGCAACGTGTCGCCCGGACGCAGGAGGGGGAGCAGGGCTGCGGCGTCGGCGCAGTCGCCGCTGTAGACGAGCCCAGCGGCTCCGGGCGCGTCCGCCGACGAGACCCGGAACGCGTAGCTCTGGGCGGTGTGCGGTACGGGAGCGGCCTCCAGCCGGAATGGCCCGATCTCGCGGACGCCCGGCGACAGGTGCTCGACGTCGAGGGCCGCGGCCGTGAACCCCGGCTCGTCCAGCAGCGCGTCCAGGCGCTCGTCGAGGCCGGCCGGCGCCAGGACACGGACGCGGCTCGGCGGCCGGCGCTGGTAGCGGAGGTAGTGGCGGAGGGGGACCAGGTCGATGAAGTGGTCCGGATGCAGATGTGAGACGACGACAGCCAGCAGGCTTGCCGGTTCGCAGGCGCGAACCAGGTTCGGGAACGCGCCCTGACCGAGGTCGAGCAGGACGGCCGACTCGGCGAGGCGGACGAGGTGCGCTGCCGAGGCGGCGCCCAGCCGATCGGTGAAGGCAGGGCCGGCCCCGAGGACGCTCAACTCCAGCGCGCCAGGCATGCCCTGCTAGGCTAGCGGCACGATCGTTCCGACGCCTCGCCGGCGCGCCCGGCGCCGCCGGAGATCAGGGCGCCGGCGAGTGCGGCTGCGGCGAGTGGCCGTGGCCCGCGTCCGACGGCGTCGGCTGCGGGGCGGGGGTGTGCTGCGCCACCGGGCTCGCCTGCGGTCCGCCGCCGTTGCCCTGCCCGGGGCTCGCCTGCGGACCGTTGCCCTGCCCGGGGCTCGCCGGCGGCTCGTTGCCGTTGCCGGCGGCGCCGCTGCCGGTCCCGGTGCCGCCGCCCTGGCCCGCGCCCGCGCCCCGGCCGCCCGCGCCCTGGCCGCCCGCGCCTTCGCCCGCCTCGATCCGGTCGAGCGCGGCGCTCGTGTCGTTCACGGTTCGCTGGAGGACGGCGCGGACGGCGTCGGCGCCGCCGTCGGGCAGGCGAGCGACGAGGGTCTGGAGGACCAGCTGGTGGCGCTCGAGCACGATCTGAAGGCGCTCTTCGCGGGTGAGGTCCGTGCCCGCCGCTCGGAGCGCGTCCGCGACCGTCTCGCGGTACGCGGCGAGCGCGGCCGTCACCGCCGGTCCGTCGCCGGCGCGCGCGGCCGTCGCCGCCTCGTCGAGGCGTGCCTGCAGGCGCGCGACGTCGGAGGTGAGCCGCGCGTCGGGCGAGGTCGGGAGCGTCGTGCTCTCGAGCCACAGGCGGGCCCCGTACAACGGCGCTCCAGGCTGGCTCGCCGCGTACGCGCCTCCGCCCACGAGGACGGCGGCGAGGCCCGCCCCGGCCAGGGCGAGGCCGGAGCGTCCCGCCCGGGCCCGCAGGCGAGGGGCGAGGCCGTCGAGCCAGGACAAGCGGCGGCGAGAGGTCAGGGGCCGGGGGCCGGCGGGGGCGGATACGGGCGCCGGCGCACCAGGGAGCGATGAGCGGGCCGCGAGCAGGACGGAGTCGCGGACGCGGGCCATCGCGGTCGGGTCCGGCTGGAGCTGTTCGTCGGCGTACGCCCGGAGGCGGGCCTCGATGTCGCGGTGCGTTCGGTCGTGCATAGTCATCGTCGCCGGCTCCTGCCGCCCCCGGTAGGTGGCGCCCCCGGCCCGTCGTTCGTGACCTCGATCCCAAGCTCGCGGCGGAGCGCCGCCAGGGCCCGGAATTGGAGGCCGCGGATCGTCCCTTCCTGCTTGCCCATCGCCTCCGCCGCCTCCCTCGCCGAGAGCCCGGCGAAGAAGCGGAGCGCGATGACGTCTCGTTGCTCGTCGGTCAGCCGGCCCAGGGCCTGGCCGACCTCGTGGAGGTCGGCTCGCAGGGCGACCACGTCATGCGGACCGGGGTCCGCGCCCGAGCGTTCCAGCAGCCCGTCGAGCTCCGCGTGATCGCGGTGCGTCCTGACGAAGTCGATCACCGCGTTCCGGGCCAGTCGGAAGAGCCAGCCGCCGAAGGGGACGCCTCGCGACTCGTACCGCGGGAGCGCCTCCAGGGCCTTGACGAAGACGAGCTGGGTCACGTCCTCGGCATCGTGCGGCTGCCGGATCCGGCTGGCGACGAAGCGATAGACCGGCCCGTGATAGCGGTCGAAGAGACGGGCGAACGACTCCGCGTCGCCGCTCCGGGCCGCTGTCACGAGCTGCTCGATGGCAGCGTCGTCGAGGGTCATAACGATGATCGGCCCGCTCTGTTAGGCGCGCTGACCGCCCCCGCCCGGTGCACCGCGCAGACTGCCCGGTCGGTCCCCCCGCCCGAACCGGGCTGGCATCGGGATCTCGCTGGCCCCGCCTCCCGGCACGCTCGTGTGCGGGATCGTGAGTCGATCGAAGCCCGCCTCCGCGGCCAGACGATACGCCTCCTCCAGTCCGTAGGCGAACCAGTCGGCCCGATGGGCGTCCGAGCCGGCCGTGACGCGCTCGCCGCCCAGCTCGCGGAAGCGGGCCACGACCCAGCCGGCCGGGTACGTCTCGCGCGGCGCCTGGCGCAGGCCGCTCGAGTTGACCTCGAGGGCCGTCCCCGTCTCGACCAGCAGCCGCAGGACGGGCTCGTAGACCTCGGGATGCGCGGCGAGCTCCGGCGGTGGGACGTGCGCCGCCACGTACTTCTTCACGTAGTCGAGGTGCCCGATGGTGTCGAACAGGCCGCTCCGGACCGCCGCCGCGACCTCCTCGAAATACGGCGCGACGACCTGCGGGACGGTCTTGCCGGCGACGAAGCTGCCGACCCGACCCGCGGTGTATGGCGAGTACTTCATGGCGTGGACGGAGCCGATGATGTAGTCGTAGGCGTGCCGGGCGAGGTGGTCGCTGATGGCATCCTCGTAGGCGCGCTCGTACGTCACCTCCACACCGAAGCGGATAGCGACCCGATCCCCCCAGCGTTCGGCCGCCGTCCGCACGACGCGCTCGCGCCGGGCGAACTCGGCGTAGGCGAAGGCCGGCGCGGCGGGGTTGAAGTCGAGGTGGTCGGTGACCGCGAGCTCGGCGATGCCCAGCTGCACAGCCTGCGCGGCGTAGAGGTCGAGCGGGACGTCGCTGTCCGGCGAGAGGTCGGTGTGGAGGTGGGCGTCGAGCGGCAGGTCGCGGGCCTGGCCCGGTCCCGGCTCGGTCGGTCGCGTCCCGGCCGTCACCCTCCTAGCCCGAGATGAGGCCGAGCTCGTGGCCGATCCGGTCGAAGGCGGCCAGGGCGGCGTCCAGCTGCTGGTCGGTGTGGGCGGCGCTGACGATCGTCCGCAGGCGTGCCTGGTCGAGGGCGACCGTCGGATAGACGACCGAGGTGGCGAAGACGCCGGCCTCGAACAGCGCGTCGCTGAACCGGATGGCGGCCGCCGAGTCGCCGACGATGACCGGCGTGATGGGCGTCTCGGAGACGCCGGTGTCGAAGCCCAGCCGGCCGAGCTCGGCCTTGAAGCGCCGGGTGTTCGACCAGAGCCGCTCGATGAGCTCGGGCTCCTCCTGGAAGATGCGGACGGCCTCCAGGCAGGCGGCCGCGACGGCCGGCGGGTGGGAGGTCGAGAACAGGAACGGTCGCGCGCGCTGGATGAGCAGATCGCGGAGGGCCTGCGAGCCGGCGACGTAGCCGCCCAGGACGCCGACGGCCTTGGAGAGCGTCCCGACCTGGATGGCGACCCGGCCGTGCAGCCCGAAGTGGTCCACCGAGCCGCGGCCGTTCCGGCCCAGGACCCCCGAGGCGTGGGCGTCGTCGACGTAGACGGCGGCCCCGTACGCCTCCGCGGCCTCGACGATCGCGGGCAGCGGGGCGATGTCGCCGTCCATGCTGAAGACGCCGTCGGTCACGACGAGCAGCAGGCGGTACGGCTCGCCCTCGTGGCCGGCATCCTCGCGGCCGCGCTCGCGGGCCGTGCGCAACAGTTCCCGGAGGGCGGCCACGTCCTTGTGTGGGAAGACCTTGCGGGGCGCCTTCGAGAGGCGCATCCCGTCGATGATCGAGGCGTGGTTGAGGGCGTCGGAGACGATGAGGTCCTGCTCGCCGGTCACGACCGGGATGACGCCGGTATTGGCCGTGAAGCCGGACTGGAGCGTGAGGACCGCCTCCGTCTCCTTGAAACGGGCCAGCTCCGCCTCGAGCTCCTCGTGGAGGCGCATCGTCCCGATGATCGTCCGAACCGCGCCCGACCCCGCCCCGAACGCCTCGACGGCGCGGAGGGCGGCCGCCTTCATCCGCGGGTGGTGGGTCAGCCCCAGGTAGTCGTTCGACGAGAGGTTGATGACCTCGCGTCCGTCCAGCTCGATCTCGGGCCCCTGGGCCGACTCCATGACCCGCAGCGGCCGGTAGAGATGGCGGCGCTTCAGGTCGGCCAGCTCGTCGTCGAGGAAGGCCAGCGGATCGGTCTGGATGGTCATCTCGTGCCTCTCCCCGCGGGCCGCGCGCCGCGTCATGCCGTCCAGTCCAGGATCACCTTGCCGGCGCCCCCGCCACCGGCCGCGGCGAAGGCGGCCTCGTGCTCGTGGAAGGGGAAGCGGTGGGTGATGGCGGGCCGGATATCGAGGCCCGACTGGAGCATCACCGTCATCTTGTACCAGGTCTCGAACATCTCCCGGCCGTAGATGCCGCGCACGGTCAGCATCTTGAAGACGATCTCGTTGATGTCGAGGGCGATCTCCTCGGTCGGGATGCCGAGGATCGCGATGGAGCCGCCGTGGGCCATGTTGGCGATGGCCGAGCGGAGGGCGGCCGCGCTGCCGGACATCTCGAGGGCCACGTCGAAGCCCTCGACCATGCCGAGCTCGGCCTGGACGTCGGCCAGCTCGCGCTCGCGGGGGTCGACGACGAGGCTCGCGCCCATCCGGGCGGCCAGCTCCCGGCGGAGCGGATCCGGCTCGGAGACGACGACGTGGCGGGCGCCGGCGTGGCGGACGACCGCGGTCGCCATCAGGCCGATCGGGCCCGCCCCGGTGACGAGGACGTCCTCGCCGAGCACCGGGAACGCGAGTGCGGTGTGGACCGCATTGCCGAACGGGTCGAAGATCGCGGCGACGTCCTCGTCGATGCCTGGCCAGTGATGCCAGACGTTGGCCATCGGGACGGCGATGTACTCGGCGAAGCAGCCGTCGCGGCCGACGCCGAGACCGATGGTGTTCGCGCACAGGACGCGGCGGCCCGCCCGGCAGTGCCGGCAGCGACCACAGACGATGTGGCCCTCGGCGCTGACGAGGTCGCCGATCTGCAGGTCGGCGACGTTGCTGCCCATCGCGGCGACCTCACCGACGAACTCGTGGCCCACGACGAGGGGCGGCCGGATCGTGCGCGCGGCCCACGGGTCCCAGCGCTCGATGTGGAGGTCCGTCCCGCAGATGCCGGTCTTGTGGACCCGGATCAGGACGTCGTTGATGCCGATGAGCGGGATCGGCACCTCGCGGAGCTCCAGGCCGGGCCCCGGCGCCGGTTTGACGAGGGCCTGCATCGTCCCGCTCGGAGCGTCGGCCCCGGCCATCGTCGCCTCCACTTCCTGCATCCCGCGCCTCGTCAGCGCGCCGGGACGTCAGCCAAGAGCGTAGCGGCCGGGCTGTCCGGCGGCGCGCTCCCCGCGGCGTCGACGATGGGGTTGGTCAGGCTGCCGATTCCCTCCACCTCGACGCGGACGACGTCGCCCGGCTCGAGGAACACCGGCGGGTAGCGCCAGACGCCGACACCCGGCGGGGTGCCCGTGGCGATGACGTCGCCGGGCTCGAGGGTGATGACCTCGCTGATGAAGGCGATCAGGGCGGCGACGTCCCAGACCATGTCGTCGGTCCGGCCCTCCTGCATCGCCACCTCGCGGCCTGCCCCGCCTCCGTTCGCCGGCGTCCGCCAGGAGCGAACCCGGAGCCCGGGATGGCGGGAGTCCGGCAGCTCGTCCGGCGTCACGATGATGGGCCCCAGCGGCAGGAACGTGTCCGCTCCCTTCGCCCGGAGCCACTGGCCGTCGCCGTGCTCGCCCTCGCGCAGGGCCGGCCGCTGGCCCTGCAGGTCCCGGGCGCTGACGTCGTTGAGGGCCGTGTAGCCGGCGACACAGGCGAGCGCGTCGGCGGCGCTCACCCGGCGGGCGCGGCGGCCGATGACGACGCCGAGCTCCGCCTCCTGGTCGAGGGCGTGGGTCACGTCCGGCCGCCGGACGGGCTCGCGGTCGGCCACGACGGCGTTGCCGAACTTGGCGAAGAGGACCGGCCGGTCCGGCAGCGGGATGCCCTGCTCCTCGATGTGGCGGCGGTAGTTCTGGCCGACGCAGATCGCCTTGCCCGGTCGGACCGGCGGCGCCAGTCGGACCCGGGCGATCGGCACCGCCGCGTTCGCGAGGCGTTCCGCCGGGGCGGCGTCGAGGGCGCGGCGGAGCCGCGCCAGGCCAGGATCGGCGGCGAGCAGCCCGGCGAGGTCCAGCCCGGCCAGGGAGCGGTCGAGCTCGGTGCCGGGTCCGGTGGCGGCCAGCTCGCGCAGCGGGACGACGGCGTTGCCGAGGACGACGCCGGTGAGCGGCCCGGGCTCGCCCGGCAGCCGACACGTGGCGAGGCGCACCGGTGCTACGACCCGCTGGGCTTCGGGCTGGCCGGGGCCGACCCGGCCGGCGAGGCGGAGCCGCCTGAGGCCCCTGGCGCCGCCGAGGGGCCGGCGCACTGCTGTTCCGGAGCGCGATCCGCGTGCTGGCGGAAGAAGTCGAGCAGCTGGTTCGTGTCGAGCTGTTGCTGGAACAGGACCCGGTCCCAGACGATCGCGGCGATCGGCGCGCTCATCTGGTCGAAGCGCGTCACGACGCCCCACGTCTGGAGGCCGCAGATCGGGCTCGGCGGGAGGCTCGACTCGAACTGCTGGAGCTTGGTGAGCGTCGCCTGGTCGCAGCTGCCCGAGCAGCGGTAGAGGACCACCATCATCCCGTGCTCCAGGTTGTGGACCCAGCCCTGGGGCTTGGTCGGCTCGTCCGGGCCGTAGTACCGCTGGGGGATGGGCCCGTCCGGGGCGGTCCCGTAATGGGGCCCGGAGGCGGGCGGGCAGTATGCGTACGTGTAGGACGTGCCCGGGTCGATGTGCGTCCGGCCGAGGTCGTCGGCCTCCTGGCCGAGCGCCGCCGGCGAACCCGACGGCGCGGCGCTCGGCGCCGGCGCTGGCGTGAGCTGGCTGGCGCAGGCGAAGGCCGGCTGCGCCCCGCTGATGAGGAAGAAGGCGCCGGCCACCGCGACGACCGCGATCGCGGCCGCGACCCCGATCGCGAGGCGGTTCCGCTCGAGGAACGAGCGCCGCTCGAGGGCTGGTCGCGACCGTTCCCGGCGGCCCTGGCGAGGCGTCCCCTGTGGTCCCCGGGACGAGCCGGAGCCGGGCCGCCGCGCCC
This sequence comes from Candidatus Limnocylindrales bacterium, assembly GCA_036392215.1. Taxonomy (GTDB): domain Bacteria; phylum Chloroflexota; class Limnocylindria; order Limnocylindrales; family CSP1-4; genus JAJYJO01. The sequence continues at coordinate 17,351 of DASVYJ010000047.1, forward strand.
GCTCACCGGCGGGAGACCCAGCCGTCGGGCCGGCCGCCGCGGGTCGGCCGTCCGATTCGGGGGCGCCAGCGGCCGACGGGCGCGGGGTGCCGGCCGAGGGGCTGGGCCCGGGGCTCGCGGGCTGGCCTGCGCTCCGCGTGGGACGACGGGATCGCTTGCTCACTCTGGGTCCTCTGCTCGACTGCGGGCCTGTCCCCGCGGGTGGGGCGCCGATCGGGGAGCCGCGGATGGGCGCTCGCCCGGTCCGCTGCCGCCGGAGAGCGTACTCCGGCGACGGCGGAGGGTCCGCGTCAGGGCTCGACGAAGAAGGCTCGCGCGGACGGCAGGGTCAGGCCCCGGAACAGGAGCCCGGCCAGGGCCAGCAGGAAGAGCGTCGCCGGGACCTGGCTGGCGACCCCGGTCAGGCCGAACCAGGCGAGCGCGCCGAAGGGGAAGATGAGCAGCGAGGTGAGCCCGAGGGCAAGCCCGCGGGCGGCGTGCTTGCGCTGCAGGACCAGGGTCACGGTGAAGATGGTGTAGGCGAGGAGGGCCATCCAGGCGACGCCGATCGGGCTCACCGGCGCGTCGATGGCCTGGTCCACGACCCAGCGCAGCGACAGGCCGAGGATCGCCAGCAGGGCGAGGCCGTAGGCGAGGAAGAGCTTCACCCCGGGCGGCATCGCGGCGAACGTGCCCATGCGCCGATTCTGCCATCGCCGGCCCGCGCCGGCCGCGTCCCGCCACGTATGCCCCGGGCGATGTTGGGCGGCGCGCGGGTGGACGCGGGCGGGTCCCGGCGGCTCGAGCGTGCACCGGCCACCGCGGGCGCTCGCCCGGCGCGGAGAGCCGCCGCGGGCGGGTCGATGCCCGTCCAACATCCTCGGGACGCTTGGATGACGGGCGACGCGTGACCGGCGGCCCGGTGTCGCCGACGCTCGAGGCGGCGAAGGCGTGCGGCATCGAAGGAGCGTGCCATCGAGAAGGGGCTTGACACGCGACGGTGTCGTCCCGTACGGTCCGCTAAACCGGTTTGCTAAACCGGTTTGCGGCGCAGCGGACCGGAGTCCCCCGTCACCGGGCTCCGCTCCCGTCGCGCAGAGGGAGGCAGCCTGGGCGTGCCTGGACAACGGCTGCGCCGGACCAGGATAGCGGACGTCGCACGCGAGGCCGGCGTCTCGAAGACGGCCGTCTCGTTCGCGTTCAACAGTCCCCAGCGCCTGAGCCCCGACACCGTCGCCCGGATCCGCGGCGTCGCCGAAGCCCTCGACTACCGGCCCCATCCCGTCGCCCGGATGCTGAGCCAGGGCCGGACGATGACGATCGGCGTGCTGACGCCGCAGGCCCTCTCGGCCAGCTTCTCGAACCCGTTCTTCGGCCTGTTCAGTGAGGGCGTGGCCGAGGCCGCCGAGGATTCCGGCTACGGCGTCCTCTTCGTCTCGCCGCTCCAGGGCTCTCTCGCGCGGGCGGTGGCGCGGGCGACCGTCGACGGCTTCGTCGCCATCGGGCTGGCCGAGGACCACCCCGAGGTCGAGCAGATCCGCCGCGCGGGCCTGCCGATCGTCCTGGTCGACTCGGCGGCCTTCCCCGAGCACGGCTCCGTCGAGGTGGACGACGAGGGTGGGGCGCGCAAGGCTGCCGAGCACCTCGTCCACCTGGGTCACCGCGAGTTCCTCGTGATCGGCGTCGAACCCCCGGCCTTCCCGGGCGAAGAGGACCGGCCGAGCGGGACGGCGACGAGCGTCCTCCAGCGGCGGCTCGAGGGTTACCGGCGGGCGCTGCAGGCCCACCGGATCCGCCTCGCCGACGACCGCCTCGTCGTCGGCCCGGCGACGTTCGCGGGCGGCAGGGCCGCCTTCCACCGCGCCTGGGAGGACGGGCTCCGGTTCACGGCCGTCCTGGCCATGAGCGACGCGATGGCCGTCGGCGCGATGCGAGCCGCGCGCGAGCTGGGGCTCACCGTGCCGAGCGACCTGAGCGTCGTCGGCTTCGACGATCTGGAGCTCGCCGAACACTCCGACCCACCCCTCACCACGGTCCGCCAGCCGGTGCGCCGCAAAGGGGAGGAGGCGGTCCGGTTGCTGCTGGCCCTGGCCGATCGCCGTGACGGCGAGCGGCCCGAGCACCGCACGCTGCCGACCCGCCTCATCGTCCGCGGCTCCACGGGCCCCGCGCCGCGTCGGCGGCAGGAGGTGATCCGCACCGAGGAGTGAGCCCGTCGTGGCGAGCGACACGGGTCGCGCTCGCCCCGGGGACCCGGCGGACCCGCGGCCTGGCCCGGTCGCCAACGACCGATGCGGCCGGAACGAGCGTACGGAGGGATCAGGAGCACGATGAAGACACCCACGCGGCTCGCGGCGCTGGCAGCCGTCGCCGTCATCGCCATCTCGGCCTGCAGCAGTGCCGCCTCCACCCAGTCGCCATCGGCGGCTGCGCCGACCGGCAGCGCGGCGGCGAGCGCGCAGGCCAGCAGCGGGGCCGCCCAGCTGACGGGCCATCTCACCGTCTGGGAGTCCTACGGCTCGGCGGGCGGCAGCGCCGAGTTCCGCGCCTTCCAGCGGATCGTCCAGCAGATCCAGACGGCCAACCCCGGCCTGACCCTGGAGACGACGGACGTCCCCTTCTCCGACATCTTCAAGAAGTTCGAGACCGAGTCGGCGGCCGGGGGCGGCCCCGACATGTTCATCGCCCCGAACGACAGCCTTGGCGCCGAGTCCCGGATCCCAGTCCTCGAGGACGTGACCGGCAAGATCGACGACGTGGTCGCCGCTTCGACGGACGTCTCCGTCGCCGGCAGCAAGGTCGACGGGAAGCTCTTCGAGGTCCCGGAGTCCCTCAAGGCCGTGGCGATGTACTACGACGCCAAGAAGGTGCCGACCCCGCCCAAGACGACCGACGACCTGATGGCCTTCGTCAAGGGCGGCGGCAAGGTCGGCATCATCAGCGGCGAGTACTTCGACTGGGGCTTCTACGGCGCCTTCGGCGGCAAGATCTTCGACGACGCCGGCAAGTGCGCCGCCACGGCGACGACGGGCGTCGCCGATGCCATGAAGTACATCCGCGATCTGAAGGCCGCCGGCGCCTTGGTGGACGCCGACTATGGCAAGGTCAACGACGCCTTCAAGAACGGCAAGGTCGACATCATCCTGAACGGTAACTGGACGCTCGGCGACTACCGGGCCGCCCGTCCGGACGTGGCCGTCGCCCCGATCCCGGCCGGCCCGAACAACACCCCCGCGACCCCGCTCGTCGGCGTCGACGGCTTCTACATCAACGCCTCGTCGCAGAACAAGGACCTGGCCATCGCCGTCGCGAAGCAGTTCGTCAGCGCGGCCAACGAGCAGGTCTATGTCGACGTCGCCGGCCACGTCCCGGCCAACAAGAGCATCCAGATCATCGACCCGCTCGTGAAGTCCTTCTCCGACGCGATCAACGCCGGGATGGCCCGCCCGCAGGGCAAGGTCATGGACAACTACTGGAGCAACTTCGGCAACGCCTGGAAGCAGGTCCTGACCGCCAACGGCGACCCGACGGCTTCCGTGGCCACCGCCTGCCAGGCGATGGACAAGGCCAACGGCTCCTAGCCGGACCCGGCACGAGGGCGGCCTGCGGGGCCGCGACACCGGCAGGGGCGTCGGGCGACCGACGCCCCACCGCCCTCGACCTCGACTCAGCCCGGGGTCTCCGGGCAGCGCACTGGAAGGCGGGAGGAGATGACAGCGACGGCCGCAGCGATCCCGATGAAGGGCCGCGCCCGGTGGCTGCGCGGCGGGCCCCGGTCGAACCGGATCGCCTACCTCTATCTCATCCCCGCCGTGCTGGTGATGGGGATCATCACCCTCTACCCGCTGCTCTTCCAGGTCTGGATGTCGTTCACCAACTACGGGCTGGGGAACCTGCGCCAGGGCGCGCCCGCCCCCGACATGGTCGGGCTGAAGAACTACGTCGACGTCCTGACGAGCGCCCTCAACATCCCCAACTTCTTCTTCGTCCGTCTGATCCTCTACAACCTGTGGTGGGCCCTGAGCAACGTCGTGATCCACGTCGTCCTGGGCGTGGCGATCGCCGTCGTGCTCAACACCCGCGGGCTGTGGTTCAAGCGCTTCTACCGGGCGATGTTCATCATCCCGGTCATCATCCCGCCGATCATCGTGGCTACCGTCTGGAAGAACATGTACGACCCCAACGACGGGGCCATCAACCTCGTCCTGGCCGGCGCGGGCAAGTTCCTCGGCCTGCCCGCGGACATGTTCCAGATCGACTGGCTGCGCCAGGTCAACGACCCCTTCCCGCCGCTGCCGCTGGCCTTCTACGCGATGCTCGTCACGAACACCTGGCTGGGCTGGCCGCTGAACGCGGTCGTCGCCACCGGCGCCCTGCAGAGCATCCCCAACGAGCTGTACGAGGCGGCCGAGATCGACGGCGCGAGCGCCTGGCAGAAGTTTCGCTACGTCACCCTGGCCTACCTGCGGCCGGCGATGGTGCCCTACGCGATGTACGGCTTCGTCATCACCTTCAACCTGTTCCACCTCTCGTACTTCATGTCGGGAGGCGGGCCGTTCGGCCGAACCGAGCTGCTCGTGACGCAGGCCTACCGGCTCGTCAACGAGCAGCACCTGTACGCGGTCGGTGCGGCGTTCTCGGTGATCATGTTCTTCATCCTGCTGGCCATCACCCTCGTCACGAACCGAGTGGCGAAGGCGACCCAGACCTACAGCCTGTAGGGGGCCGACGATGACGACCGCGGTCCGTGCGCTTCCTCTGACGGCCCGTCTCGCGCGCGGCCGGCGCGGCCAGCCTTCGTGGCTACGCCAGGCCCTTCTGCAGGCGATCTGCCTGCTCATCCTGCTGACGGTGATCTTCCCGGTCCTGTGGGTCTTCAGCCTGTCGCTCGACCCGCTCAACCGGTCGCGGCCGGCGGGCCTGAGCCTCATCCCGTCGGGCGCGACCTTCGACGCCTACGCCCAGGTCCTGCGCCAGCCGACGAACAACCGGATCGACTTCCTGGGCCTGGCCCTCAACAGCCTGAAGATCGCGATCGGCAGCTCGGCGGTCAGCGTGCTGATCGGCGTCTCCGCGGCCTACGCCTTCTCGCGGCTCCGCTTCCGCGGCCGGTCGGTCCTCATGTTGGCCGTCCTGGCCGTCCTCATGCTGCCGGCCGTCGCGACGATCGCCCCGCTCTTCGTGATGCTCAACAAGATCCGGGTGGACCTGCCGCTGCTCGGCGCGTTCAACCTGCGCCAGTCGCTGCTCGGCGTCGGCCTGGCCATCGTCTCCGGCCTGCTGCCTTTCGCGATCTGGAACCTGAAGGGCTACCTCGACACGATCCCGCGCGACCTCGAGGAGGCCGCCGCGGTCGACGGGGCGACGATCAACCAGACGTTCCTGCGGGTCATCCTGCCCCTCGCCCTGCCGGCCCTCGCCGTCACCGGGTTCCTCGGCTTCGTGTCCGGCTGGACGGAGTTCTACTTCTCCTGGATGTTCCTCGACCGAGCCGGCGACCAGACCCTCGCGATGGCCCTCTACAGCATGCAGGGCCAGTTCACGAACACGCCCTGGTCGATCTTCTCGGCCTTCGCCATCCTCTTCGCCGTCCCACCGGCGATCGTCTACTTCTTCGCCCAGCAGTACATCGTCGGCGGCCTGGCCGTCGGCGGGGTGAAGGGCTGACAGGCCCTGTCGAGGCGGACGGGGCAGCGGCCGGGGCGGCGATGGACGGCTGGGCGCTGAGCGGGGAGGGTGGCCTCGGCGCCGACGGCGCGGCCGCGGTGGCGCTGCCGTGGCTGCCGGAGGGCTTGCTGCTCGCTGCCGTCGTCCTGGGCCTCGCCCTGGTCGCCTTCAGCGTCCTGATGGTCGCCCTCGACCGGACGGTCACACGCGCCTCGGGGACCGTGGTGTCGGGTCTCGTCCGCGGCGTCCGCGGCTGGACCGAGCCGGGGGAGGCGGCCGACGAGGAGGCGGCTGACAAGGAGGTCGGGGACGAGGACGTCGCGTCGAGCGACGTCCGCGGCGCACCGCCGGCCGCGGCGGCGACCGGAGACGAGCCGGTCGCAGGACAGCGCCGGACGCCCGGGGGGCGCCCCACCGGCATCACGCGCACCGGCCCGGCCCGCGGCGCTCAGCCGCCCCGGGCGCGCCTCGAGGACCGCCTGCCGGACGATGGGGAGCCGTTGGAGCGGGTGCATGCCGACCCGCGGTGAGACGCGTGGGCTCCGGCCGCACGCCTGCCGCCCCGCGGCCGCCCGGCTGAGGCTGCGCCTGCTGCTCGTGGCGGCGCTGCTGCTCGTGGGCTGCGGCTCGGCAGCACCGACGCCTCTCCCGACCGCGACCGGGGACCGGACGGCCCCGACGAACGCGGCGACGCCAGCCGTCGGCTGCGCCACGACGTCCATCTCGAGTGCGCCACCAGTCCCGGGTCGGGCGGCCTGGCAGGCTCGGACGTTCTACGAGGTGTTCGTCCGCAGCTTCGCCGACAGCGGCCGCGACGGGATCGGCGACCTGCGCGGGCTGACCGCCCGCCTCGATCGTCTGGCCGGGCCCGACGGCCTCGGCGTCGGCGGCCTGTGGCTCCTGCCGATCATGCCCTCGCCCTCGTACCACGGCTACGACGTGACCGACTACGAGGCGATCCGGCCCGAGTACGGCACCCTCGACGACCTGCGGGCGCTCGTCGCCGCGGCCCACCAGCGCGGCCTGAAGGTGATCCTGGACCTGCCGATCAACCACACCTCGGACCGCCATCCCTGGTTCCAGGACAGCCGCCGGCCCGGCTCGGCCCACGCCGACTGGTACGTCTGGTCCGCGACTCCCCCGAGCGGCCCGAACTGGTACCCGGCGGGCTCCCGCTGGTACTACGCGACGTTCGGGCCGCAGATGCCCGACCTGAACCTCCGCGAACCGGCGGTCACGGCCGCGCTCGTGGATGCGGCCCGGTTCTGGCTGACCCAGGGCGGTGTGGACGGCTTCCGGCTCGACGCCGCGAAGGCGCTCATCGAGGACGGCCCGCGGACCGAGAACACGCCGGAGACCAAGGCCTGGCTGGCCGCCTTCACGGCCGCGCTCCATGCCACGCAGCCGGAGGCGCTCGTCCTGGGCGAGGTCTGGGACGTCTCGGACGTCAGCGCGGCCTACGTCCCGAGCGATCTCGACATGACCTTCGACTTCGGCCTGGCCTCGGCCGAGCGGCTGGCCGTCGAGAGCGAGCTCGCCGGCGGCCTCGCCAGCGCCCTGGCCGACTCGATGGCACGCTATCCCGCCGGCGGACAGGGGACCTTCCTGGCCAACCACGACATGGACCGCCTGGCGAGCGATCTCGGCGGCGATCCGGCGAAGCTGCGCCTCGCCGCCGCCCTGCTGCTGACGGGACCGGGCATCCCGTTCCTGTACTACGGCGAGGAGATCGGGATGAGCGGCGCCAAGCCCGATGAGCGGATCCGGACGCCGATGCGCTGGGACGCCAGCGCGCCCGCGGCCGGGTTCAGCGCGGCCGCGCCCTGGGAACCCCTCTCGGACGATCCCGCGACCGTCAATGTCGCGGCGGAGGCGGCCGACCCGGCCTCGCTCTGGTCGTGGTACCGCCAGCTCATCGGCCTGCGGAACAGCCACGCCGCCCTGGCGACCGGCGGCTACCTGCCAGTTCGGGCCCGCGGCGATTCGGTCCTGGCCGAACTGCGGGCCGCGGGCACGGAGCGGCTGCTCGTGGTCGCCAACCTCGCCGGCCAGCCGGTGGTCGACTACGGCCTCGATCTCGCCGCCGGCCCGCTGTGCGACGTCCGGGCGGCGAGCCTGGTGCTCGGCACGGGCGCGGTCGCGGCACCCGCCGTCACGGCCGGAGGCGGCTTCGCCGCCTATCGGCCCCTGGCGGTCCTGCCCGCTCGTAGCGTCATCGTCGTCGCCCTTCGCCCGTGATCGGTCCCTTCGACCGCGGCGCCGTCGACGTCCCCGGCTGGGTCCGCGACGCCGTCTTCTACCAGGTCTTCCCCGACCGCTTCGCCTCGAGCGAGCGCGTCGTCAAGCCCGGCCCGCTCGAGCCGTGGGACGCCCCGCCGACGACCCACGGCTTCAAAGGTGGCGACCTGCTCGGCCTCGCCGAGCGACTGCCGGAGTTGGCCGAGCTCGGCATCACCGCGCTCTACCTGACCCCAATCTTCGCCTCGGCCTCGAACCACCGCTACCACACCCTCGACTACCGCCGGGTCGACCCGCTGCTCGGCGGCGACGTGGCCCTGCGCGAGCTCCTCGACGCGGCCCACGGCCGGGGTATGCGGGTCGTCCTGGATGGCGTCTTCAACCACGCCAGCCGTGGCTTCTGGCCGTTCCACCATGTCCTGGAGAACGGCGCCGCCTCGCCGTACCGCGACTGGTTCCACCTCTCCCCGGAGGTCCTGGCGGGCCGCCGCGGCCTCGACGCCTACCCGACGCCGCGGACGATGGCCCGGATCGCCCGCGATGCGACAGCGCTCGGTGGCGATCGCTCCGGCGTCGTCTCGGAGCGGGTGCTCGGCTACCGCGCCTGGTGGGATCTGCCGGCGCTGCCGAAGCTCGCCACTTCCACGCCGGCCGTCCGCGAGTACCTGCTGGCCACGGCCGAGCACTGGCTCCGCTTCGGCATCGACGGCTGGCGGCTCGACGTGCCCGGTGAGATCGCCGACCCCGACTTCTGGCGCGAGTTCCGGCGCCGCGTCCGGGCGGTGAATCCCGAGGCGTACATCGTCGGCGAGGTCTGGCGGGTCGAGCCGGACTGGGTCGGCGGCGACCGCTTCGACGCCCTGATGGACTACCCCCTGGCCGAAGCGACGATCGGCTTCGCCGCCGGCCGGCACCTCGATCGACGGGTCGTCCGGGAGCAGCACGAGTACGCCTCGACCGTCCGCCGGCTCGACGGCCGGGCCTTCGGGCGGCGGCTCGAGGAGCTCCTGGCGGCCTACGACCCGGCCGTCACCGCGGTCCAGCTCAACCTCCTGGACAGCCACGACACGCCGCGCGTCCGGACGCTGTGCGGCGGGGACACGGCGGCGGTCCGCCTGGCGACCCTCGTCCAGATGACGCTGCCGGGGGCGCCCTGCATCTACTACGGTGACGAGATCGGCCTCGAGGGCCACCACGACCCCGACTGCCGGCGCAGCTTCCCGCGGGAGGCCGGTGTCGGCGACCGTGCCCTGCGGGACGACATCAGGGCGGCCATCGTCCTCCGGATGGCCGAGCCGCTGCTCCGGGACCGGGGCACGTTCGCGATCGCGGGCGCGATGGGGCCCGCGCTCGCCTACCTCCGCGTGGCCGACGACGACGCGCTCCTGGTCGCCCTGAACGCGGGCGAGCGCGCTGTCCGCCTGCCGGTTTCGCTGCCGGGCCTCGCCGGTCGATCGCTGGGCGCGGCGGGCCCGACCGGGTGGCCGGCGGCGGAGGCGTGGACGTCCGTCCGTGTGGCCCCGAACGGCAGCGCCAGCCTGCCGTTGCCTGCCCGCACCGGCCTGGTCCTGCGGCCGATCTGAGGCGGGCGGACGGGCCGCTATACTCCGGGGCCTGTGGCTGACCTTCCCATCGACCTGCGCGCCGACCTGGCCGAGCAGCTCGCGGACGTGCTGGACGTGGAGGGCAAGATCCCCCACGCCCTCGACGCCCTCGGCCAGCTGGCCGGCAGCGAGGTCGTCCTGCTGGATGCGGCGAGCGGCCTCCGCGCCCGCCAGCTGCGCGCGCTCGGCGCCCGCCTGACCGTCCTCGAGCAGCCTGCGCGGCTGGGCGCGCTGCGGGCCGCGCTCGATGACCTCGCGGCAGTGCCGGGACGTCGCGCGGCCCCACTGACGGTCGCCCCCGGCCAGGCCGAGGCGACCGGGCTGCCGGACGCGAGCGCCGACGCGATCGTCGCCTGCTGGTCGGCGTTCCACGGGCCCGCCCCGGCGGCGCTCGCCGAGGCGGAGCGCGTGCTGCGGCCCGGCGGGCGGCTGCTCGTCGTCCACGACTACGGTCGCGACGACGTGGAGGCACTCCGGCCCGACGTGCAGGCGGAGCGGCTTGCCTGGAGCCGCCGGGACGGCCCATTCCTCGCGGCCGGCTTCAAGATCCGGGTCCTCCACTGCTGGTGGACGTTCGCCTCGCTGGAGGAGGCCGCCGCGTTCCTCGGGGCGGCCTTCGGCGCCGTCGGCGAGGAGGTGGCGGCCCGGCTTCGGCGGCCGCGCCTCAGCTACAACGTGGCCGTCTACCATCGCCGCCAGCCGCTGCTCGAGGACGAGGTCACGACGGCACCGCCAGGCACCGCGGCGTCGGCGACGCGGTCGGGTCCGGTCGCTTCGGCGCGGTCCCGGCAGGCATCAGCGGTCGCGTCCTGAGGCGCAGCCGGCCCCACCGCCGCCGCGCCGGCTGCTACGCTCCGCGCCGATGGACCAGCGACGCCCCGTCCCGTCCAGGGCCGCCCTCGCGCGCGGCGAGGGCGGCCGTCGGCGCTCCCTCTCGCCAGGGCCCGTCATCCTCGTCCTCGCCGCCGTCGGCTCGGTCCTCTTCGTGGTCTACGCGGCGACCGTCCGGGACCCGAGCCAGATCCCGCTCCTGAGCGCCGGATCGGCCGTCCTCGGCATCGTCTTCGCCGCCCTGACGATCGTGGCCGCCTCGGCGACGTACCGGGCCGGTCGGGTGGGCCGTCCGGGCCGGGCGCTCGCCATGGCCCTGTCGGGAGGGGTGGCCGGCATCATCGCCTGCGGCGCGTTCGGGGCCGCGGTCATCCTGGCCCTGCTGGCCGGCCGCTGACCGAGGCCGCGACCGACGCCGCCTCGGCGCCTGCGCCAGGCCGGCCGATGCCCTCTGCTACACTCCGGGCGCCTCGCCCCCATCGTCTAGAGGCCCAGGACGCCACCCTTTCAAGGTGGAGATCGCCGGTTCGAATCCGGCTGGGGGTACCAGCCCGGTCCTCCGGCAGGCGTCATCGGGCCTGCCGTCCCTGCTGCCGCCCGGCGGTCTCGTCCCGCGTTCGGCCGCCTGCCCTTAGGCCGACCTGCTACGATCGGCCGCGCGATGGAGATCCTGGGCGTCCGCATCCCGACGGTCATCAGCGAGAACGTGGCCATCCGCTGCGACGGCTGCCACGGCGTCATCGCGGGCACGCCCTGGCGCGTGAACATCCTGGACACCGTCGCCGTCGAGCGGCCGGTCTCGTGGGCCGAACGGACCGAGATCAACCCCGGCCCGTTCCAGTTCCACGCCGACCCGGCCCACGTCCGCGACTGGATGCGCGCCCGCGGCTACCTGTTCTGCCGCCGCTCCGAGGTCCGCGAGATCATGCGGCCCGTCCGCATCCCGACCGACCCGCCCCGCCTCGGGCTGTGCGACGGCATCCACCGCGACGATCACGAGTTCGTGCCCGACTGACGCCCGCCGTCCCCCGTTCCGTGGCCCGCCGGAGTCCCCCGGCCCGACCCGAGAGGCCAGCCATGAACCTCAACGTCGTGCTCTCCGGCCTGAGCGCTCTGCTGAGCTTCGCGATGGCGCTCGCCGTCCTCGACCAGTGGCGCACCCGGCACCGGTTCTACCAGCTGGTCTGGACGCTCGGGATGGCGATGTTCGGGATCGCCGCGCTGACCGAGTTCGTCGGCGAGCTGGCCGGCTGGAGCGGGCTCCTCTACCGCACCTGGTACCTCACCGGGGCGATCTGGGTCGCCGGCTGGCTCGGCCTGGGGACGGTCCACCTGCTGGCCCGGACGCGTTTCGGGTACGCCTTCGCCGCCTCGCTGTTCCTGGCCGGCCTCTTCACCCTGCTGACCGAGCTCGCCAAGCAGTACCCCGACGCCGGCCCGTCCGCCCTGCTGTACTTCCTGGCCGCGGTCGTCCTGGCCCTGGCCATCGGCTGGGAGACCTACTTCGGTTCTGAGCGCTGGGTCCGCCTCGCGGACCTGGCCGTGATCGGGGCGACCGTGCTCAGTCTCGTCCTGATGGCGACGGCGACGCTCGCCGCGCCCGGCTACAAGCTCGATCCGCGCGACCACATCCCGGTCGCCGACCTGCTGCCCGGCTACGTCCGCCTGCTCACCCCGTTCCTCAACATCACCGGCGCGTTCGCCCTCTCGCTCGGCGCCCTGTACAGCACCTACATCTTCATGCCGAAGCGGCGCGTCCTGGCCTACTCGCTCGAGGCGCGGCGGCAGTCCGGCGACGAGTTCCTCTTCAACCTCGCCATCTCGCCGATCGCCTTCGTCGTGAACTTCGTGGCCTCCATCCCCGGCACGCTGGTGGCGCTCGTGGCCGGCCGCCTCCACAGCCGCGTGCCTGCGACGATCCTCATCGCGATCGGGGGCTTCATCCCGTCGGTCACGAGCGGCCTGGTCCGGTTCGGCGACACGAGCTCGTTCTACGTCGGGCAATTCCTGGGCGCGCTCTTCCTGTTCGTCGGCTTCCTGGCCAGCATCGAGGTGTTCGGGGAGTTCCGCATCCCGTTCACGGGCCGCGTCCTCGGCCGCGGCGCGCGGACCGAGCGAGCGCCGCTGGCGGATGGCGCGGCACGCCCGGAGCACGCGACGTCCTGACGTCCGAGGCGCGGCGACGGGACCGACGAGCGGCCGTCTCGCGCAGGGTCGGCACGGGCTCGCCCCGGGTCGGCCGGCTGCCCGGCGCTATACTGGCCGGGCTCTTCCGGGCGCCTCCGACGCTCCTCCGTCGCGCCCGCCGAGGCCAGCACGGCGCCGCTCCCAGGGTCGGCGCGTGGAGTGACCAAGCCGCGCGGTGCCGGCCCCTGGCGCCGCCCCGCGCCCAACGAGCCGAGGTTCCATGCGCGTTCGCAAAGCCGTCTTCCCCGCCGCCGGCTGGGGGACGCGGTTCCTGCCCGCGACCAAGGCGCAGCCCAAGGAGATGCTGCCCCTGGTCGACAAGCCGGTCATCCAGTACGCGGTCGAAGAGGCCGTGGCCGCCGGCATCGAGCAGATCATCATCGTCACGAGCAGCCAGAAGCGGGCCATCGAGGACCACTTCGACCTCTCGCTCGAGCTCGAGCAGCTGCTCGAGGCCCGCGGCGACATCGACATGCTCCGCCAGATCCGGCGCATCAGCGACCTCGCCCAGGTCGCCTACGTCCGCCAGAAGGAGCAGCTCGGGCTCGGCCACGCCGTGCTGGTCGCCAAGGAGCTCGTCGGCCACGAGCCGTTCGCGGTGATCCTCTCCGACGACGTGGTCGTCGCCGAGCGACCCGGGATCGGCCAGCTCATCCACGCCTACCAGCAGACCCACTCCTCCGTCGTCGCCGTCACGCAGGTCCCGCACGAGGAGGTCGGCCGCTACGGCGTCATCGGCGGCGAGCGAGCCGACGAGGAGCCCGACGGGCGGCTCTACAAGCTCAACCGCCTGGTCGAGAAGCCGACCCCCGAGGAGGCGCCGTCGGACCTCGCGATCATCGGTCGCTACGTCCTGACCCCGAAGATCTTCGACAAGCTCGAGCAGACCCCCCACGGCGCCGGCGGCGAGATCCAGCTGACCGATGCCATCGAGGCGCTGATGGAGGAGCAGGACGTCTACGGCTACGCCTTCGAGGGCGTGCGGTACGATGCGGGCACGAGCATGGGCTGGCTCAAGGCGTCCGTCGAGCTGGCCCTCCAGCGGCCCGACATCGGGGACGAGTTCCGGGGCTACCTCCGCGGCCTCGACCTCGGCTGACCGCTCGCCGCTCGTCACAGCGGCCGGCATCCGAGGGGGTGCCGGCGGGCGAGCCGGGGGGCCTGGCACCCGGCCTGCGGCCCTCGAGGGAGACATCAGCACGTGGCCGAGATCGGACGGGTGATCGGGGGCCGCTACCGCCTCGTCGAACTGCTCGGCGAGGGCGGCATGGCGACCATCTACCGGGCCCATGACGCGCAGCTCGAACGCGACGTCGCCGTCAAGCTGCTCCGTCCGGAATACGGCCGCGACCCCGACTTCGTCGCCCGCTTCCGGGCCGAGGCGCAGAACGCGGCTTCGCTGAGCCACCCCGGCATCGTCTCGGTCTTCGACTTCGGGACGGATCCCGCCGGCCCCTTCATCGTCATGGAGTACGTCGAGGGCGAGGACCTCGCGACGCTGCTCCGCCGCAACGGGCCGCTGCCGCCGCGCCGGGCGGCCCGGCTCACGGCCGAGGTCGCCCGGGCCCTGGAGGCCGCCCACGAGCGCGGCATCGTCCACCGCGACGTGAAGCCGTCCAACGTCCTCCTGGCGAGCGACGGCCGGGTCAAGGTCGTCGACTTCGGCATCGCGCGGGCGCTGTCGGAGGCGCAGCTGACGCTGCCCGGGACCACGCTCGGGTCGGTCCACTACTTCAGCCCGGAGCAGGCCCGCGGCGAACAGGCGACGCCGGCCTCCGACGTCTACGCCCTGGGCATCCTCCTGTTCGAGCTGCTCGCCGGGCGTCGGCCGTGGGAGGGCGACAGTGCGGCCTCGATCGCCCTGGCCCGCCTGCAGGGGCCCGCCCCCATGGTCTCCGAGGCGCGGGCGGGCATCCCGCCGGTCCTCGAGGCGATCGACCGCAAGGCGCTCGCCCTCGAACCCGCGGCCCGCTTCGCGAGCGCCGCGGCGATGGCCGATGCGCTCGATGCGTTCCTGGCCGACCGCGGCACGGTGCCCGGCATCGCCCCGGAAGTCGGGGCTGCCGCGGCCGCCGCGGCGGGAGCCGGCGCCGCCCTGGCGAGCGAGGCGCGACCACGGGGCGCGGCCGCCGCGGCGGGTTCGGCGG
>DASVYJ010000048.1:0-16267 GCA_036392215.1 Candidatus Limnocylindrales bacterium
GGACGGGGCGATGGGTCCGGGCACGGGCCCGAGCCGGACGGGCGCGCAGGTCGCGGCGCTCCTGGCCGGCGCCCTCGCGGTGGGGGCCCGGCTGTGGCTCGGCGCCGCCCTCGCGTCACCGGCCGTCGCGGACGTGCCAGCCGGCGAGGGGCCGTGGGCCGCGGAGGTCGTCGCCGTGGGCAGCCCGGGCGACGGCGTCCAGCGGGTCACAATGCGCTTCACGGCCCCGGCCGGCCTCCTCGTCGCGGCCACCGTCCCGCGCTACCCGGTGCTCGGCCCGGGCGATCGTGTCCGGGTCGAGGGCCGCCTCCGCGCGCCGCCGGCCGACGGGTACGGGGCGTACCTCGCGCGCGTCGGCGTGACGGCCACGCTCTTCGCGGCGAGCCTTGCCGTGGACCCGCCACCACCCGGGGCCGCCGCCGTCCTCGAGACGCTCCGCGGTGGGTCCGACGCCGCGCTCGCTGCGGCCCTGCCCGAACCCGAGGCAGGGCTCGCCTCGGGCATCCTGCTCGGCCTCCGCTCCCGCGTCGACCGCGCCCTCGCCGCCGACTTCACGGCCGCCGGGGTTAGCCACGTCGTCGCGATCTCCGGCTGGAACATCGCGATCGTCGCGGCGATGGTGGCGGCGCTCCTCCGGCGCGCCGGACGGCGGAGACGGAACCTCGCCACGCTGGCCGCGATCGTCGCCTACACCGTCTTCGTCGGCGCCTCCCCGTCGGTGGTCCGGGCGGCCTTCATGGCCGGCGTCGTCCTGCTCGCTCGTGAGAGCGGTCGGAGGGCGGGGGCCACCGCCGCTCTCGGCTGGGCCGCCGCCCTCATGCTGTTGCTCGACCCAGGCGTTGCCGGCGACGCCGGGTTCCAGCTCTCGTCGGCCGCGACGGGCGGGCTCATCGCCTGGGGCACGCCGCTGACGCGACGGCTCTCGGGGCTGCGCCTGCCGGCCTGGCTGGCCGAGACGCTCGGCGTCTCGCTGGCGGCCCAGGCTGCCACGCTGCCGATCATCCTGCTCGACTTCGGGCGCGTCTCGCTCGTCTCGCCCCTGGCCAACCTCGTCGTGGTGCCGCTCGTCCCCGCCGTGATGGCCGGCGGTGCGCTCGCCCTCGTCGCGGGCTGGCTGGCGAGCCTCGGCGTCCTGCCCGCCGCGGCGCTCGCCGTGGCCGCGTTCCCCGGCTGGCTCCTGCTCGCGGTCCTCGTCGGCCTGGTCCGTCTCGCCGCGGCGGCCCCCTTCGCGAGCCTGACCCTCGAGCCACCGCTCGCGGCCGGACTGGCAGCGCTGGCTGCCGTGGGACTGGCCCTGCTGACATCGCCCGGCAGGCGCCTGGCGCGGGCGTGGCTCGGCCCGTCGCCCTTGCCGCGTTGGCGGCGGCGCCCGCGATCCCCAGCGCGGCCGCTCGTGAACCCGAACCACGGACCGGCGCAGCCGGCGCCCGACCGGGCGACGAGATGGGGTCGACGCCTGCTCCCGGTCGCGCTCGTGGCCGCGATGGCAGTCGTCCTGGTCGCGGCGTCCCGGCCCGACGGCCGCCTCCACCTCGTCGTCCTGGACGTCGGCCAGGGGGACGCGATCCTCCTCGAGGGCGGCCGCGGCACCCGTCTGCTCGTGGACGGCGGGCCTGACCCCGAGCACCTCCTCGCGGCGCTCGACGCCCGGCTGCCGGCCTGGGATCGCCGGCTCGACATGGTCGTCCTGACCCATCCCCACGAGGACCACGCCGGCGGGCTGGCGGCCCTGCTCGAGCGGTACCGCGTCGGGCGCGTCTTCGAGCCGGGGATGGCCGGGGCCGGGCCGGCCTACCGGGCCTGGCAGGCGACGCTGGCCTCGCAGGGCCGGACGGCGGCCCATCTCGCGGCCGGGGACTCGCTCGAGCTCGACGGACTGCGGCTCGACGTCCTGTGGCCGCGTCCCGGCAGTGTCCCGGCGCGGGCGCCCGACGAAGGTCGCGCGGTCAACGACGTCTCGATCGTGCTGCTCGGCGCGGTCGGCTCGCAGCGGTTCCTGCTGACCGGAGACGCCGAGGACGACATCGATCCGGAGCTGCTGGCGGCGGGCCTGCCGCACCTCGCCCTGCTCAAGGTCGCCCATCACGGCAGCGCGACCTCGTCGAGCAACGCCCTCCTCGAGGCGACGCGGCCGGAGCTGGCCGTGGTGTCGGTCGGGACGGGAAACCGCTACGGACACCCGGCCCCGGCGACGCTGGACCGCCTGGCGGCGACGGCGGCCGCCGTCCTGCGCACCGACCGGGACGGGACGGTCGAGGCGGTCCTCGACGGCGAGCGGATGGCGGTACGGGCGGGCGGCGCGCGACGCACCGCTCTCGGCGGCGCTGCCTTCCAGGACCGCCCCCGCTCGGCGCCAGCCGACCCGTTCGGACGCGGGTTCCCGGTCGTGCCCCTCCTGTACCATCGAGTCGATGAGCATCCCGGGGCGCGACGAGGCCGCCGCCCTCCTCCTCTCCCTCGACCCGCCGGCCTGGCATCTGCGCCACTCGCGCGCCGTCGCCGAGGTCGCCGCCTGGCTCGCCGCGCGCTGCGAGGCGCGCCGCCTGCCGCTCGACCGCCGCCTCGTGGAGGCGGCCGCGCTCCTGCACGACGTCGACAAGCTGCTGCCGGCGACGGTCCGGCGTGACCGTCGGCACGGCGAGCGCGGCGCCCGATGGCTTGCGGCACGAGGCTGGCAGGAGCTTGCACCGGCGGTGGCTGGGCACCCCGTGACGCGCCTCGCCGACGATGCCTGGTACGCGGCCTGGCGCGACGCCGCCTCGCTGGAGGAGCGGATCGTCGCCTACGCCGACAAGCGGGCCGGCCAGCGCCTCGAGCCCATGGCGGAGCGTTTCGCGTCGTGGGAGCGGCGCTACCCGCCTCGCGACGACGCCGGCGGGCGAAGCGGCGGGTGGTCGCGGGCGACGATGGCAGCGGTCCGAAGCCGGGCCACAACGCTGGAGGCCGACGTGTGCGCTGCGGCCGGGACCGACCCTGACGCCGTCCGCCGCCTGCGCTGGACGGGCTCCGCCCTGGCCGCGGCGCGCCGGCGAGCCGTGGCAGCCTGACGAGCGGGACGATGCCCGGCGCTCCCCTTGCCTACTACTGGGGCGACGACGCCTACAGCATCGAGGCCGCCGCCACCGCGTTCGCGCTGCGGCTCGGCGGCCCCGATGGGCCGCCCCTCGAGCGCTGGCGGGTGAGCGGCGCCGAGACGTCGGCCGGCCTCGTCGGGGAGCGGGTCGCGACCGCCACCATGTTCGGCGGCGGGACCCTCGCGGTCGTCAGCGACCCCGCGCCGCTCCTCCGCTCGCGGGCGGACCGCGACGCGCTCATCGCCGTCCTTGGCGCAGTCGCGCCCGGCAATGGCCTCGCCTTCCTCGAAACGTCGGACGGCTCGGGGCGCCGGCCGGCCGGCCTCGAGGCGCTGCGGGACGCCGTCGCCGCCGCCGGCGGCGAGACCCGCGAGTTCCGTGCCCCGACCCGCGAGGCGTTCGCCCACTGGATCGAGGAGCGGGCCCGCGAGCGGTCCGTGCGGCTCGGGCGCGGGGCCGCGGCCGCGCTCGCCGAGCGGGTCGGCGGCTTCGTCCGCGAGGGCGACGTCGATCGGCGCCGCCAGGGCCAGCTCGCCGTCGCCGAGCTCGAGAAGCTCGCCGTCTACCGGCCCGACGGCGAGGTCAGCGTCGACGACGTCCGGAGCCTCGTCGCCGACGCGGTCCCGGGCTCGATGTGGGCGCTCCTCGACGCCGTCGCCGCCCGTCGGCCGCGCGAGGCGGCCGCGCTCCTCGAGCGCCTTTTCGATGAGACGCCGGCGCCGGTCCTCGTCGCCCAGCTCCATCGCCGCCTGCGCGAGCTCCTCGAGGTCGCCGACCTGCTCGACGGCGGGGCCAGTCCGGGCTCGCTCGTCCGGACCCTCAAGCTCAAGCCGTTCCGGGCGGAGAAGCTCGCCGAGCAGGCCCGCGCCTGGCGGCCCGCGGAGCTCGAGGATGCGCTCGAGGGCCTGCTCGAGCTCGACGCCACGATCAAGGGCGCCGACGGTTCGGGGAGCGGCGCGGGGGAGGCGGGCCGGCGGCTGGCCGTCGACCTGTGGCTGGCCGAGCGGGTGGCCCGGGCCCGGCGCTGACCGCGAGTGCCCTCGCCGGGCCCGGATGGTGGCGCGGCGGCAGCCGCGAACGAGCGTCGCTGGGTGGCTGGCGATTCAGGCGCGGAAGCGCGCGGCGCCGGCTCGGCGCGCGGCGCTCACTCGGCGCTCGACCAGGCCTGCTCCTGGACGACGAGGTCGCTCTCGATGGCGAAGACGCAGCGTCCTGCACCCAGGTCGAGCAGCTCGATGAGCTCGGGGTCGATGTACAGCTGGTGGCAGTCCTCGCACAGCCCGCCCGGGATGCCGAAGCAGAGCCGCTCGCTCCGGTCCGGCTGCCTGAACGTCGTGTCGAAGCGCGTGTTGACGAGCCGCCGACTGCAGCGGGGACATCGTTCGCGGGCGCGGGACATGCAGACTGACCTCGGGACTGCGGCGGCGCCCACGTCCGCCATCGGTCCCGATGCTAGGGTCGGCCCTCCGCCCGGGACATGACCCGCAGGTACCCCCGGCGGCGGTACTCCGGCCGTAGTCGTCCTGCGGGAGACGGTGGTTCCCCGGCGGCCGCCTACTGCACCCGGAGGACCGTCCGCGCCTCCGACCAGTGCTTCTCGAGCTGGTAGAAGTCGCGCTCGGGCGTCGCGAAGACGTGGAGGAGGACCGCGCCGAAGTCGACGAGGATCCAGTGCGAGGCTGCCTCGCCCTCCCGGCCGATCGGCCGGACGCCTTCCCCGCGCAGCCCCTCGACCACCCCGTCGGCGATGGCGCCCAGCTGCCGCTCCGAGCCGCCGGAGCAGATGACGAAGCAGTCGGCGACGGTGGTCAGGCCGGCCACGTCGAGCAGGACGATGTCGGCCGCCTTCTTGTCCTCGGCCAGCTCGACGATGCGACGGGCCAGCTCGAGCGGCTCGCGCTGATCGGCGGGCAGGACGGGCGGCGCCTCGCGCCGCGGCAACCCGTCGGGGCGCGGCGTGGACGCGGGGGCGGCCGGGTCGGACACGGTCAGTTCTTCCTCCACAGGTCGTCAGTGTAGAGATGATGGTCGGCGATGTAGGCGGCCACGGCCGGCGGGACGTGGTAGCGGATCGAGCGACCCTGGGCGACGCGCCGGCGGATGTCCGAGGCCGAGTGACCGAGATGGGGCCCGTCGAGGAAGACGACGCGGTCCTCCTGGCCCGGGAAGTGCTCCTCGAGCCAGGCGAGCGTCGGCATGCGGTAGCCCTCGCGCGGCGAGACGGCCATCCGGCAGAGCGACAGCAGGCGGTGCGGCTGGCGCCACGAGAGGAGCTGGCCGAACGCCTCGGCCGAGAGGATGAAGGTCAGGTCGGGCGTCGCCCCGGACTCGCGCAGCGAGTCGGCCACCCGCTCGACCGTGTCGACGGTGTACGACGGTCCGCTCCGCTCGATCTCGACCGTGCTGACGCCGAAGGCGGGGTTGTCGGCCACGGCGAGCTCGACCATCGCCAGGCGATGCGCCGGCGCGCTGATCGGCTGGTCCGGCTTGTGCGGTGGCAGGCCGGCCGGCACGAACAGGACGCGCTCGAGGCCGAGCGCCTCACGGGCCTCTTCGGCCAGCGCGAGGTGGCCGAGGTGGACCGGGTCGAAGGTACCGCCGAGGAGGCCGATCGAGCCGGCGACGACGGGCCGCGGGCGGTCGTGGCTGAGGCGGGCCGCCGCGGCGGCCTCGCGCGCCCGCCGCGCGTCCGTGATCGAGAGGCCCTCGGGGCCGGCGGGCTCGCTCATCGCCGCCGACCCCGCTCCTCCTCCCACGGCTCGGCTTCCCACTCGAGCTCCACAGCGCCGATGCGGACCGTGTCGCCCGCGCCGACGCCCGCCCGGCGCAGCTCAGCGTCCACGCCGAGGCGGGCGAGGTCGCGCTGGAAGCGGTCCGCGGACTCCTCGTTGGCGAAGTCCGTCTGGGCGGCGAGGCGCTCGATGCGCCGGCCGCGGACGACGAACGCCTGGCCCTCGCGGGCGACCGAGAACGTGTCGCCCAGCGACTCGAGGCGGTGGACGACGACGCCGGCGGGCTCGGGCGGCTCGGCCAGCTCGTCGGCGCCGGGCAGGAGCTCGGCGAGCAGGCGACGCAGCTCGGCGAGCCCGTCGCCGCGGGCGGCGGAGATGCCGACGACCGCCTCGCCACCGCCCTGTCGGGCGGCCCGGAAGGCAGGCCACGCGGCGGCAGCCGCGGGGACGTCGAGCTTGTTGAAGGCGACGACGAGCGGTTTCTCGAGGAGCGCGGGGTCGTGTGCCGCGAGCTCCTCGCGGATCACCGCGTGGTCCCATTCCGGGTCGCGGGCCGTCCCGTCGACGACGTGGACCAGGACGCGGGTCCGTTCGACGTGGCGGAGGAAGGCGTGGCCGAGGCCCGCCCCCGAGGACGCTCCCTCGATCAGGCCCGGCACATCGGCGATCGTCGGCCGTCGCTCGTCGTCGTCGCCCAGGTCCATCACGCCGAGGTTCGGCTCGAGGGTCGTGAACGGGTAGTCGGCGATCCGGGGACGCGCGGCGGTGAGCGCGGCGAGGAGGGTCGACTTGCCGGCGTTGGGCAGGCCGACCAGGCCCACGTCGGCGATGAGGCGCAGCTCCAGGCGGAGCCAGCGCTCCTCGCCCGGCTCGCCCTTCTGGGCATGTTTCGGCGCCTGGTGGGTGGCGGTCGCGAAGTGGACGTTGCCGAGCCCGCCGCGCCCGCCGCGGGCGACCGTCGCGAGCTGGTCCGTGGCGACGAGGTCGGCCAGCAGCTCGGCCGTCCCATCCTCGTAGACCGCCGTCCCGGGCGGGACGGCGAGGACGAGGTCCTCGCCCGCCTTCCCATGGCGCCGCTGGCCGCTGCCGCGGCCACCCGCCGTCGCCCGGAAATGGTGCGTGTAGCGGAAGTCGCGCAGCGTCGTCAGGCCGGGATCGACCCGCAGCAGGACGGAGCCGCCCCGTCCGCCATCGCCGCCGTCGGGGCCGCCGCGGGGGACGTGCGCCTCGTGGCGGAACGTCGCGGCGCCGTCGCCCCCGTCGCCGGCCCGGACCCAGATCTTCACCCGATCGAGGAACATCGGGACCATTCTCGCACGGGCCACCGGGCGGACCCGGGATGGCGGCGGATAGCACGACGCCCGGCCGGTCGGCCGGGCGTCGTCGTGACGGCGAGGGGTCGGGTCAGAGGTAGTTCATCGGGTTGACCCGGTAGCTGCCGCTGGCCCAGGGCGTCCCGATCCAGACCTCGAAGTGCAAGTGTGGACCGGTCGCCCAGCCCGACATGCCGATCCGGCCGACCTGCTGCCCGGCGCCGACGCGCTGGCCGACGCCGACCGTGATGGCCGAGAGGTGGTTGTACGTCGTGAACAGGCCGGAACCGTGCGAGACGTAGACCTGGTAGCCGCCGCCGTTGTCGCGCCAGCCGGCCCAGATGACCGTGCCGGCGGCCGCGGCGACGACCGGCGACCCGTACTGGGCTGCGATGTCGATCGCCTGGTGGCCGGACCAGAAGTACTGGCTGACATAGTTGCCGCCGCCGACGACCGGCCAGACGAAGCGGCCGCCGCGGTAGGTCGCGGGCGGCGCTGCGGCGGGCCGGTACGTCCCGGACGAGCGCGCGACCGGCTTGGGGGTGGGGGTCGGCGTGGCGGTCGGCAGCGGCGCGCCCTGCGCGCCGGGCAGGACGAGGACCTGGCCGATGATGAGGGTCGCGTCGGCGAGGCCGTTCGCGTCGACGATAGCCTGGGTCGTGATGCCGTTGGCGCTCGCGACCGAGGCGAGGGTGTCGCCGTCCTTGACGGTGTAGACGAGGCCGTTGATGAGCGGGATCGTCAGCCGCTGACCGATGTGCAGCTCGTCGACGGCAGAGAGGTGGTTGGCCCACCAGATCGTCTTGTACGAGATGCCGAACTGGTCGGCGATCCCGGTCAGCGTGTCGCCGGACTTGACGACGTAGGTCGTGACCTTGGAGCTGCCGTCCGCGACGGTGGTGTCCACGGCGACCGGCTTGAGGAGCGTGCCGTCCTGGAGGTACGGGCCCTGGTCGCTCGGGCTGTCATTGGGTCCGTCGAGGATGCGCAGGTTGGCGTTCGTGCTGCCCGTCCCGCCCGTGCCACCGGTGTCGACCCCGGCCACGTCCGCGCCGCCGACCGCGAGGCGGGGCGCGGCGCCGAGGCCGGCGACGGCACCTGTGCCACCCGCGCCGGTCGCCGGGGCCACGCTGACGAGCGCGGCCACGAAGACCAGGCAGGCCACGGCGACGGGGATCGCTCGCTCGCGCACCACGTGCTGCGGGAGCCGGGCGAGGAGGCCCTGGACGAGGGTGGGGTCCGCCCGCCGCAGGAGGCGCTCGGGGAGCGAGGCGCGGTGCGCGCCGGAGCGGGCGGGGCGGGCCGCGGACCGGTCGGACCGGGGGGCGAGGGAGAGGCGGCCGGCGAGTCGGGCGGCGCGCGCGGCGATCGCGGTGGTGGTCGCGATGGCGCGCGTCCGGATCGGGGCGACGTGGCCGGCGGTGGTGGCTGCGTCGCTGCGGAGGCGCGCGAGTGCGCGGCGCACAGCGACCGTTGCGTTCCGCAATACGGTCTCCTGATCGTGGTGGACGGCCAGCGCCGGGTGGCTCGGGATGACGCTGGGGACGGGGCCGTCCGAGGTCGCGTTGTGGAGCTGGGGTCTCCGAAGCGCGAATCACGGCCGTCGTATCGACGACCTTACAGTCTTGCGCGAACCGTAACAGACGGCGTGCGGGTGCGCAAACTGCGAGCGCCGGCCGCGCGCCTGGGGGCACCAACGGCGGCGTGCCGCCAGCCCTGGCGGCGGGACGGAGGCGGGGCGGCGGCCGGACGGACTGCGCGAGGTGGGATGACGCTCAGCGAGCCGCGAGCCGGCCCGCCGTCAAGAGTCCAGGCTCTTCGTCAGCGTCGCCAGGAACTGGGCATTGTTCTCGGTCTTCGCGAGGCGGTTCAGGAGCAGCTCGATGCCCTCGTTCGTGCCGACGGCGGAGAGCATCCGGCGCATCGTCCAGACCATCTTGAGGGTGCCCTCCTCGAGGAGCAGCTCCTCGCGCCGGGTCCCCGAGCGCTGCACGTCGATGGCCGGGAAGATGCGCTTCTCGGCCAGCTTGCGGTCGAGGATGAGCTCGCTGTTGCCCGTCCCCTTGAACTCCTCGTAGATGACGTCGTCCATCCGGGAGCCCGTGTCGATGAGGCAGGTCCCGATGATCGTCAGCGAGCCGCCCTCCTCGATGTTCCGGGCCGCCCCGAAGAACCGCTTGGGCGGGTAGAGGGCGATCGGGTCGATGCCGCCGGAGAGCGTCCGGCCGGACGGCGGCAGGGCCAGGTTGTAGGCGCGGGCGAGACGGGTGATCGAATCGAGGAGGATGACGACGTCGCGGCCGGTCTCGACCTGGCGCTTGGCGATCTCGAGGGCCATCTCGGCGACGTGGGTGTGGTTCTCCGTCGGCTCGTCGAAGGTCGAGCTGATGACTTCGCCCTTGACCGACCGCCGCATGTCGGTCACCTCCTCGGGCCGCTCGCCGATGAGGGCGACCATGAGCAGGATCTCGGGGTAGTTGGCGGTGATGCCGTTGGCGATCTGCTTGAGCAGCATCGTCTTGCCGGCCTTCGGCGGGCTGACGATGAGCGCGCGCTGCCCCTTGCCGAGCGGGTTGACGAGGTTGATGAGCCGCTGCGAGAGGTTCTTGGGGTCGGTCTCGAGGTTGATCAGGTCGTCCGGGTGGACGGGCGTCAGGTCGTTGAAGACGGGCCGCCGGCGGGCCGTGTCCGGGTCGACACCGTTGACCGTGAAGACCTGCAGCATCCCCCAGTACTTCTCGCCCTCGCGCGGGGCGCGGACGGCGCCGCCGATCCGGTCGCCCATCCGCAGCCCGAAGCGGCGGATCTGACTCGAGCTGACGTACACGTCGTCCGGGCTTGGCATCAGGCCGTGGCGGCGCATGAAGCCGAAGCCCTCATCGACGATGTCGAGGATGCCGACGGCGTAGGCGTGGCCGGCCAGCTCGGTCTGACGCTGGATGATCCGGTCGACCAGCTCCTCGCGCCGCTCGCCCGTCCCCTGTGGCTCGATGGCCAGGTCCTGGCTCACCGCACGCAGGGCGGACATGTCCATCCCGCGCAGCTCGGCGACATCGAGCCCGCCGCGGCCGTCGACGTCCTGCTGCTCGTCGTAGTCGGTGGCGGGCAGGCGGCCGGCCGGGACGCGGCGCCGGGGACGGCGGTTGCGGGAACGCGGGTCGGGATTCGAAGGCATGTGGGTAGGGCTCACCTGTGGGGGTCGGCCAGACGGGGTTCGCGCGGAATCATCCGCAGCGCGACGGGGTGGGGCCGACAGGAGGATAGCGTCACCCCCAGGGGCCGTCAATGCGCAAGCGCCGTCGGATCGCAAGCGGCGGCGGGATGCCGGGCGAGCGGTCAGTCGAGGAGCAGGCTCGCCCGCCGGAAGCGGGCCAGAGCGAGGCCGAGCAGGACCATGTCCGCCGCGATGAGGCCGATCGCCGCCAGGCTTGCGGTGAGCGGCATGTCCAGGCCGGCGACGAAGCGGACCAGGGCGAGGCGGACCGTCCCGGGCAGCAGCTGGAGAGCGACGATCGGCACGAACAGGAGGCCGACGATGGCAAGGCTGAGCGTCTGGGCGGCCTGGCGCGTCGTCGCTGCCCGAAGCGAGACGAGGACGCCGGCGGTCGCCATCAGGAGCGAGCCCAGCAGTCCGAAGACGACCAGCCCGACGAGCAGCTCGGGTGGGTACAGCAGGAGCGTGCCCTCGGCATGGGTGACGTTGACGGTCGCCAGGCCGATCGCGGCGCTGACGAGGGCGAAGCCCCAGCCGTAGAGCGCGGCGGTGATCACCTTCCCGAGCAGGATCGCGTCGTCCGGGAGGCGGCTGGCGAGGAGCGTCTCCAGGGTGTGGCGCTCGCGCTCGCCGGCGAACGAGTCGGCGACGACGCCGCTGACCAGCATGAAGGGCACCCAGACCCAGGGCAGCAGGGCGGCCGGCGAGTCGACGAGCGCGCGGCCGAACTCCCAGGGCAGGAACACGCCGAACACCGCCAGCATGAAGGCGAGATTGCGGAGCGTCCGCCCGACGCTGCCCGACTGGTGGAGCAGCTCCCGGACCTCCTTCCAGCAGACGGTCAGGAGGTCGCTCATGGCCGGCTGCCTCTCACAGTGACGGGGGCGCCCCCGGCCTCGCCGTCGCGTGCGGGGCCGGGCCGTGCGCCGAACGCCTCGTCGGACCGTGCCATCGGCTCGCCGTCCGACGGTCGAGCGGGCTCGGCCGGGCGGGCGATGCCGGCGTCCGCCTCGCCGCCGCCCGGATCGCCCGGACGCGCCTCGTCGGCAGTCTCGGCCATCAGGGCGAGGAACGCCTCCTCGAGGTCCGCGCTGCCACGTCGCACCTCGTCGATGGCGACCCCTTGCCCGACGAGCAGCGCGACGATGCCGCTCCCGTCGGCGCCGTCGTCGAGCTCCACGGTCAGCCGGCCGTCGGCCAGGCTCGCGGCGGCGACGAGTGGCTGCGCCCGGACCGGGTCGAGCGCGGCGTCGAGGCCGCGGCCGGTCACGACGAGCCGGCTCGCCCCGACGCTCGTCCGGATGTCGCGCGGCGGGGCGACGGAGAGCAGCCGGCCGCGCCGGATGACCCCGACGAGGTCGCACAGCTTCTCGGCCTCGGCCAGGTTGTGGGTCGTCAGGAAGACCGTGACGCCCTCGCGTCGAGCGAGGCTGGCCAGGTCGTCGCGCAGGGCCGCCGCCGCGACCGGGTCGAGCCCCGCCGTGGGTTCGTCGAGGAAGACGAGATCGGGTGCGGTCAGCAGGGCGCGCGCGACGGCGAGCTTCTGCTTCATCCCGCGGCTCCATGTGCCGACGATCTCGTGGCGCCGCTCCCACAGGCCGAGCGGCTCGAGCAGCCGCTCCATCCGCCGCAGGCGCTCGGTCGCCGGGAGGCGCCAGGCACGGCCCACGAACTCCAGGTTGTCGGCCGCGGAGAGCCGCTCGTAGAGACCGGGGTGCTCAAGGAGCGCGCCGCAGCGCTCGCGGACGCGGGCCCCGTCGCGGCGGACGTCGTGGCCGAGGACGGTCGCCACGCCGGCGGTCGGCTCGAGCAGGCCGAGCAGCAGCCGGATCGTCGTCGTCTTGCCCGAGCCGTTGGGCCCCAGGAAGCCGAAGACGGAGCCGGCCGGGACCGCCAGATCGAGCGCATCGACGGCTCGCAGCGCGCCGAAGTCGCGGCGCAGGCCGGCGGTGCTGATCGCGAGCTCGGCGGACAGGGCGGCCTCCCGGACGGACGGGCGATGGACGGCGCCGGGGCCGCGATCGGCCGTCCGGCCCGCCGAGTCTAGCGGGAGTCCGGGCCGGCGGACACCGCGCGTGGCGCCCCGCCGCACCACGATCCGGCGACGACGAGCACGATCCAGCGACGACGAGTCCGGTCAGGCGGCCTCGAGCTCGCCCGGCGCGACCTCCAGGCCGCGGGCCGACAGGCTCGCCCCGGCGCTCGCGACCGCGACGAGGCCGATGGCCACGACCTCCGGCAGGTCGAGCAGCTGGCCCAGGACGACGAGGCCGACGAGCGCGGCGATGGCCGGCTCGAGGCTCATCAGTACCCCGAAGGTCGCGCTCCGGACGCGGCCGAGCGCGGCGATCTCGAGGGTGTACGGGATGGCGCTGCTGAACAGGGCCACGACCAGCCCGCCGCCGATCGCCAGAGGCGCGGCGACGAGGCCGCCGAAGCCCGGGCCGAGCAGGGTCACCGGGACGATGACGGCGGTCGCCACCAGCATGGCCAGGCTCAGGCCGCGGCCGTCGGGCCAGAGTCGGGCGACGCGGCCGCCGGCCAGGATGTACGTCGCCCAGCAGCCGCCCGCGACGAAGGCCGCGGCAACGCCGAGCAGATCGTCGGCGCTCAGTCGGCCGCCCGCGAGCAGGTAGATGCCCGCCGCGGCAAGGACGACCCACGCCAGGTCACGGAGCCGGCGCGAGCCCGTCACGGCCACGGCAAGCGGGCCCCAGAACTCGATGGTCACGGCGACCCCGAGGGGGATGCGCGAGATGGCGACGTAGAAGATGGCGTTCATCGCCGCCAGGACGACGCCCAGCAGGACGGCCCAGCGGACGGCGTCGTCCCGCAGGTCGCCCGGCAGGGACCGCCGGCGCGGCGGCCGCAGGACGGCGAGCAGCAGGGCGCTGAAACCGATCCGCATCGCGACGACCGGCAGCGCCCCGTAGCCGGCGATGAGACGCGTGGCGAGCCCGGCGCCCCCCTGCACGGAGAGCGCCCCGGCGACGATCAGCAGCTCGGGCGGGACGGCGGCCAAGCCGCTCGCCCGCGCGGCGGGCCTGGCGGGGCGGGCGGTTCGAGCGGTCCGGCCAGCGCCGGGATTCCCGCCCGGGCCGGCGCTCGTCGGGTCGGCCGGCGGCTGCGGGGCGCTCCCGTCGCCGGCCCCCGGCGTGGCGGGCGGCAGGCCCTACTCCCCCTTCTTGGCGGCGAGCGCGGCCCGCGCCTTCTCCCAGTCGGATCGGAACTGGACGATGCCCTTGTCGGTCAGCGGATGGTGGACCAGCTGCTGGAGGACCTTGAACGGCATCGTCGCGATGTGCGCTCCGGCGAGCGCGGCCTGGGTGACGTGGAGCGGGTTGCGGACCGAGGCGGTGATGATCTCGGCGTCCATGTCGTAGAGGCTGAGGATCTCGGCGAGCTCGCGGATGATCGTCATGCCGTCCTGGTTGATGTCGTCGAGCCGGCCGATGAAGGGCGAGATGAAGCTCGCCCCGGCCTTCGCCGCCAGCAGCCCCTGGTTCGTCGAGAAGATGAGGGTGCAGTTGGTCTTGATGCCTTCCTCGGCGAAGCGCGAGATGGCCTCCAGGCCCTCCTCGCTCATCGGCACCTTGACCACGACATTGGCGGCGAGCTTGGCGAAGTGCCGCCCTTCGTCGAGCATGCCCTCGACGTCCTCCGCCACCACCTCGGCCGAGACGGGACCCGGCGTGATCTTGCAGATCTCCTGCAGGATCGAGTCGTACGAGGCGCCGCCGACCTTGGCGTAGAGCGTCGGGTTCGTGGTGACGCCGTCGAGCACGCCCCAGCGGGCGGCGGTGCGGATCTCGTCGATGTCCGCGGTGTCGAGGAAGATCTTCATCCGGGGGGCTCCTCATGGGCCCGTCGCCGGCGAGGGGTTCCGGCGGCGTTGCGTCGTCGTGTTGACTCGATTGTACGTCCGAGGTGCCGCGCGGCCGGCCGCCGCGCCCCCAGCCCGATGCTGCAGCGACGTTGCGCCCGGGCGGCGTCGACCGCGGTTCGTCCCCAGCCGCGGTTTGAGGGGTGCCGGCTCAGCCGCGCTCGGCGTCGGGCTCGGCGAGCGCCGGGTTCGTGCCATCGACGACCTCGGCCGCCTCGACCGCCCCCTCATCCGCCTCGGCCGGGACGATCTCGATGCCCGCCGGCGCCAGCCGCTCAGGCCGGGTCGAGCCGAGCTCCGCCGGCGGCTCGCCCGCGGCACCGAGGCCGCGGCGCGTCCGCTCGCCCACTGCCCCCAGGTCCGGCGCGCGGCCGTCCCGCAGGGCGACGGCGGCCTCCACGAAGCCGTCGAAGAGCGGGTGCGGGCGCTCGGGCCGCGAGCGGAACTCCGGGTGGAACTGGGAGGCCACGAACCAGGGGTGGTCGCGCAACTCGACGATCTCGACCAGCCGGCCGTCGGGCGACTGCCCCGAGAGGACCATGCCCGCCCCCTCGAGGGTCTGGCGGTAGCGGTTGTTCACCTCGAAGCGGTGGCGGTGCCGCTCGTAGATCAGCTCGCCGCCGTAGACGCGGGCCGCCTTCGAGCCGGGCGTCAGTCGGGCGGGGTAGAGCCCGAGGCGCATCGTCCCACCCTTCTCCTCCATGTCGCGCTGGTCGGGCATGAAGTCGATCACCGGGTGCTCGGTGAACATGTCGAACTCGGTCGAGTTCGCGTCGGCGGTCCCGATGACCTCGCGGGCGAACTCGATGACCGCGCACTGGAGACCGAGGCAGAGCCCGAGGTAGGGCACTCGTTGGTCGCGGGCGTAGTGGGCGGCGAGGACCTTGCCCTCGATGCCGCGGTGGCCGAAGCCGCCGGGGACGAGGATGCCGGCCGCACCGGCCAGCGCCTCGCCGACGTTGTCGGCCGTCAGCGTCTCGGAGTTGACCCAGCGGACCTTCGCGTCGACGCCGTTCGCCCAGGCGGCGTGGCGCAGCGCCTCGGTCACGGAGAGATAGGCGTCGGGCAGCTCGATGTACTTGCCGACCAGGGCGATCTCGAGCGCCGGCTTCGGGCGCTTGATCCGTTCGACCATCGCCCGCCAGGAGGAGAGATCGGGACGACGGACGCCGTCGAGCCCGAGCTCGCGCACGATGAGGTCGCCCAGGCCGGCCTCCTCGAAGAGGAGCGGGACCTCGTAGATCGTGTCGGCCGTCTCGGCCGGGATGACCGCCTCGGTCGCGACGTCCGTGAAGAGCGCGATCTTGTCGCGCACCTCGTCGGGCATCGGGCGGTCGGAGCGCAGGACGATGATGTCCGGCTGGATGCCGATGCCGCGGAGCTCCTTGACCGAGTGCTGGGTCGGCTTCGTCTTGAGCTCGCCCGTGGCGGCCAGCTCGGGGAGCAGCGTCACGTGGACGTAGAGGACGTTGGTCCGCCCGACGTCCTTGCGCATCTGGCGGATCGCCTCGAGGAACGGGAGCGATTCGATGTCGCCGACGGTCCCACCGACCTCGACGACGACGACGTCCGGGTCGCCGGCGCGCGCGACGCGCGTGATGCGCTCCTTGATCTCGTTCGTGATGTGCGGGATGACCTGGACGGTCCCGCCGAGGTAGTCGCCTCGCCGCTCCTTCGCGATGACGGCCTGGTAGATGCGGCCGGTCGTGACGTTCGAGAGCTGGGTCAGGTTCTCGTCGATGAAGCGCTCGTAGTGGCCGAGGTCGAGGTCGGTCTCCGCCCCGTCGTCGGTCACGAACACCTCGCCGTGCTGATACGGCGACATCGTCCCGGGGTCGACGTTGATGTAGGGGTCGAGCTTCAGGATCGAGACGGAGAGGCCGCGGGCCTTGAGCAGCCGGCCGATGCTGGCGGCGGTGATGCCCTTGCCGAGCGAGGAGGTCACGCCTCCGGTCACAAAGACATACTTCGCCATGGGTCATGTCCTCCGGGGTTTTTCTGATGCTATCGGATGTCGCCCGGGAGGACAAGTCAGAGAAGGCTCCGGCGGG